>CAXBNA010000389.1:0-1648 GCA_963976915.1 uncultured Verrucomicrobiales bacterium | reverse complement strand
GTCATGAACGCGGCGACTATTCCCGGCGACGTGGCACACCCGCCTTGTCCGCAGGTCCTGCGGGTGGTTCCACCATGAACTGGATTGAGGCCGTGGCCGCTGCACCCGTTCGTTCCGCACCTGTGGTCGGGACGGCTGCTGACGCCCTGCAATTGCACCTGCCCGGCGGTGCCCAACTCCCGCAACTTATTGGTTCATGACGACTTCGCTGATTCGTTTCCTGCCTCTTCGTGCAATTTCCGGGCTTACTGGTCGCTCATGAAGCCCAGCGACGGTTGCGATGACTCGCTCCCACTGGCCTTCTCTCCACTCCACAAGGCCGCCCTGTGCTTGCGGCGCTGGGGCACCTGCGAGCGCTCCTCGCGATAAAACCGGTAGTTCGGCTTGCTGTTGTCCGTGAAGCCCTCCCACCTCAACGCAAACGTCAGCATCCGGTATTCCAACGTGTCCGTTTGGATCAGGCCACAGAGCAGACTGCCCAGCCACCAAAACACCCGAACAAGCCGTGATTTGCCAAGCTCTTATGTGAAAAATTGACTACATTTTCCGTACACTCAAAAAAGAAGCCTCACCAGATTGGTGAGGCTTTTCTTCGTAACTTGTTGATAGTGAAATGGTGGGCAGGGCTGGATTCGAACCAGCGTAGGCGTAAGCCAGCAGATTTACAGTCTGCCCCCTTTAGCCACTCGGGCACCTACCCATTCCCTCGCGAGAGGGATCGCGAATAAAGGGCGGCGGGATGCCAATGCAACCAGAAAAACGGTTCTTTATCGGCGCTTCCCGCGCGACTTCTCCCGACCGGTCTTCCACTTGCCCTTCCGACGACGCTCTGCCACGGGACGAATCTTGGAGCCACTGGCCGTCAGCACCTTGAATCCATGGGATTCGGCGATGGCTTTGCTCTCCTCGAAGGCCTCCGAGAGAACATGTTCATAGGGCAGATGGCGATTGGCCACCAACCACAGCTGCCCACCGGGTGCCAGCGCCAGAGCTGCGGCGGTGATGAACTTCACGCCGAGCATCGGATCCGCGGCACGGCCTTCATGGAAGGGAGGGTTCGTGATGATCCAATCGTATTGAGCCGCTCCAAGACCGGTGGTGACATCGTGCCAGTGCAACTTGGGCCGCACGGGTGTCGGGATGATTCCCAAATTTCGGCGCGCGCACTCGATGGCGTCCGCATCGGCATCGTAGCCATCGAGCGTGTCGATGTCGTGGCAGTTGCGCAAAAGGTGATCGCTCAGGAATCCCCAGCCAATTCCGAGGTCGGCCACGCGCCCTCGAACTCCTGTGGGAAGATGGTTCACGAGGAGTTGCGAGCCGTCATCGATCCGGTTCCAACTGAACAGTCCGGGCTGGGACCAGAAGCGCTCGTCGAGGATTTTTTGCATCGCTCCCGCAGTGCGCCACTCGGCCAGCTTGGGCGCATCCCAGGGCTCGCCGTCGCGCTTGAACGCCCAAAACACCCGGCTGCGGTGCTTCGAGATGGACTCGATGTTCCCACTGATCTCGGCCAACGAACGTTCGGTCCGCTTGGCTCCCCAGTCATTTGGCAGCGCGACCACGAGAGCCCCTCCCGGTGCGAGAAGATCATGAGCCCGGGCGATGTCCGCGTGCATGGCCTGCCGCTGCCGCTCCGGCAAAAGAA
>CAXBNA010000388.1:0-2014 GCA_963976915.1 uncultured Verrucomicrobiales bacterium | reverse complement strand
TTGTCCGAACCCCGGAAGGTGGAGGCGGAAGCCCAGGCAGTCGAAACCAACTGCGACACCGTGAGTCCAGAGTCGAGGATCTTGCCCTTCAGCGCAGCGATGTCGCTGGCATCCACAAGCGCGTGATCGACGGCGGGAATCGGGTCCTGCCACACCAAGTCTTCTGCTGGCACTTCAGGTCCGAGGTAGCGTGACTTGGGTCCCATGTCCCGGTGCGTGAGTTTGAACCAGGCGCGGGCGAAGGCGTCCGCGAACTCGTCCGGGTTCTCCAGGAAGCGGCGCGAAATCTTCTCGTATTCAGGGTCGAAACGGAGCGACAGGTCGGTGGTCAGCATCGTGGGCTTGCGCATCTTCGACGCATCATGGGCATCGGGGATCACCGCCTCGGCGTCCTTGGCAACCCATTGGTTGGCACCTGCGGGGCTCTTCTCGAGTTCCCATTCGTAGTTGAAGAGGTTTTCAAAGTAGTAGTTCGTCCACTGAGTGGGTGCCTGCGTCCAAGTCACTTCGAGACCGCTGGTGATGGCGTCTCCACCCTTGCCGGAACCGTAGCTGCTGGCCCAGCCAAAGCCCTGTGCCTCGAGCGGAGCCGCCTCTGGATCGGCACCGACGTTTTCCGCCGGACCGGCACCATGAGTCTTCCCAAAGGTGTGACCACCCGCGATCAGCGCGACGGTTTCCTCATCATTCATCGCCATGCGGGCGAAGGTCTCGCGGATGTCCTTTGCCGCCAGCAGCGGGTCGGGATTGCCGTCCGGACCTTCGGGATTCACGTAGATCAGGCCCATCTGCACCGCAGCCAACGGATTCTCGAGATCGCGTTCGCCACTGTAACGGCTGTTGGTCTTGTCGCTGGTGGCCAGCCACTCACTTTCGCGACCCCAATAGACGTCTTGGTCCGGCTCCCAAACATCCTCACGGCCTCCGGCAAAGCCGAAGGTTTTGAAGCCCATCGTCTCCAGAGCGACATTGCCCGCGAGGATCATCAGGTCGGCCCAGGAGATTTTGCGACCGTACTTCTGCTTGATCGGCCACAGCAGGCGGCGGGATTTGTCGAGGTTGCCGTTGTCCGGCCAGCTGTTCAGCGGGGCAAAGCGCTGCTGCCCACGACCGCCGCCGCCACGGCCATCGCCCGTGCGGTAGGTGCCGGCGCTGTGCCAGGCCATGCGGATGAAGAGCGGGCCGTAGTGACCAAAATCGGCGGGCCACCAGTCTTGCGAATCCGTCATCAACTCGGCGAGATCCTTCTTCAGGGCCGCGAGATCGAGGCTCTTGAACTCCTCGGCATAGTTGAAGCCGTTGCCCATGGGGTCGGACTTGGTCGAGTGCTGATGGAGCAATTCGATCTTCAATCGATTCGGCCACCAGTCCTGATTGGTGGTGCCGCCGCCAGCGGGGGCGGCCTGTGGGCCCATCACGGGGCATTTGCTGATGTTGTCCATGGCTTTGTGTAGGTTGGTGAGGGGCTGCTAGGTCCCTGAGGTGGTATGGTTTTTGGCAGTTGGAGAGAGGTACGAATGGAGTCTAACAACGTGCTTGTTCCAGACGCAAAGCTATTTGATCGCCGACAGCTCGTGATGCATCCAATGCATTATGTGAATCATTGCGATGTGATTTGCACATAGCTATCTTGCTGAGTGAGATCCGAACTCGAATTCCAATCGCTCGAACAATTCGTCGTCGTGGCGCGCACCAAAAACTTCACGCGCGCTGCGGCGGAGCTCAACCTGTCGCAGTCCGCCCTCAGCCGGGCCATCCAGAAACTCGAGCAGCAAATGGGGCAGCCTCTGTTTGATCGCAAACCCCGGGAAGTCACCCTGACGGATCTCGGAGAACGCCTTCTGGTGCGCGCCAACGAAATCCTGAAACTCGTCGAGGACACCTTCACCGAGCTGTCCGAAGCCAGCCGCCGGGGTCGCATCCGTCTCGGCGCGATCCCGACCATCGCGCCCTACTTCCTCCCAAGCCTGCTCAGCCAGTTCGCCGAGATGCACCCGGAGATCTCCGTCGTGGT
>CAXBNA010000387.1:0-2178 GCA_963976915.1 uncultured Verrucomicrobiales bacterium | reverse complement strand
ATGCCCAGCCCGCTCGACCAACTCCGCGAGGTCGTCAACGCGGTCAAAATCCCCGTGCAGGCCGTCGGCGGCCTCAGTCTGGAACAAGCCATCCAGTGCCCCCAATACGGCGCTCCCCTCGTCGTCCTCGGAGCTCCCCTCACCATCGACGCCGACGCCTTCAAAACCGCCGACGGTGATCTCGAAGCCTCGCTGCGCATGATCTGCGAGGCCGTGCATGCGCAGGATGTGGTCGGCTAAGGCGATGCCACCTTGGTTCTCAATCCACCAGTTCCCCAAACGATGACACCACCGGCGGCCTAATCAGCGCCCCGATCACGGCTCCGCGATGGCAGTTGTCCCCGCCGAGATTCGCATTGGCCATCGCCGCCTTCTCGAAGTCGTCCGCATATTTCCACGCCAGATAGAGCGATCCAGCAAAGGCATCGCGGATGTAGCAGGCCGGGCTCAACCGGTGCCCAATCACGACCTCATCGGGCTCCCGACTCCAGTCCGCCACCTTCCTTTGCGAGATCCATCGGGTGCCGTGTTTCAAAATCGCCTCTCTCAAGTCCCCGCCCCTCAAGACTTCAAAGATCATTCGCGTCATGGCCACCGCGGCCTCCACCACCTCTTCCGAATGAGAGAATCCCACATGCCGTTTCAATGCCGCGAGGGCCGCCTTCTCATCACCCGAAAAGTGCGAGCACAAGACACCCACATGCGCCAACCCACCAATGTGGATGTCATTCCCGCCGCAGCGCCGGGGTTTCCATCCGCGCGCATGGCAGGTGAAGAAATGCCGGTGATACTCCTCGACGTACGTGTCCCGATGCATCCCCGGCGTGAGCATGAAGGCCACGTATCGCTCCAGATAATCATCCAAATCATAGCCATCGCAGGCTTCCAGGGACCTCAGAAGAACGTTTCCGAGTTTCAGATTCAGCGTGTTCTCTCCGGCTTGAAGAAACTGATGGTAGTGGACGTTTCGGACGCCCCAAAACCGCGTCTGTTCATGGAGGATGTCCCCACGCTCATTCAAAGCCACATAGGACGACCGCCACAGAATGCTGTCGGGGTGGGGGTTCTTCGGTGCGAGGAACTCGCGAACCACGCCATAGTCCCGACGCATCGCCTCGCGGTCGTAGTACCAATGCACCGGCATCGCCAGCGCATCTGCAAGACGTGGTCCCATCACCAAACCCGCCTTGGCCTCCGCAAGCGCCTTCTCAGAATCCGGGGTTGTCAGGGGCAAAGTCACCCCCCTATAACGACTCAAGATCCTCCACGGATCCATCGGCCGACATCCAGCCGCCAACCGCCTCCCTTGAAAGAAGCACCGCTCTGCTCGCGACTCCTATGTCCAATCTCACGACCATGATCCGCTCCTCCATCCTTGCCCTCTTGCCACTCCTCGCTGTTACCCACGTCTCGGCTGAGGACAACGCACCGCCCGAAGGCTTCACCGCCCTCTTCAACGGCACCGACCTCTCCGGCTGGTACGGCTGGAGCACCCGCGATCCCGCCGAGCTTTGGGCCATGTCCCCCGAGGAAAAAACCGACTACAAAACGAAGTCCATCGAAGGCGGCCTGCTTGACGCGAAAGGCAACGACAAGGGAGATCACCTGAAGGCTCACTGGTCTGTCGACAACGGCGAGCTCGTCAACGACGGCAAGGGTCTCTACCTCACCACCGACAAGGACTACGGCGACTTCGAATTGATGCTCTACTACAAGATGCTCCCCCTCGGCGACAGCGGCATCTACCTGCGCGGCACGCCTCAGGTGCAAATCTGGGACTTCACCGAGAAGGACGAAAAAGCCCTCTCCCTCGGCAAGCAGTTCGGCTCCGGCGGCCTTTGGAACAACAAGAACCTCGAGGGCAAAAACCCCCTCAAGCTCATGGACAAGCCCTTCGGCGAATGGAACCACTTCCACATCAAGATGATCGGCGAGCGCGTCACCGTCGAGCTCAACGGCGAGGTCGTCGTGGACAACGCGGTGCTGGAAAACTTCTTCGCCAACAAGAAGGCCGGCTATCTGGCCTACGGCAAAAAAGACGCCAAGGCCAAGGACGGCACCCCTGCCGAAAAAGCACCCAATGGCTGGTTCCCTGATCCCGTTTACGCCAAGGGCCCCATCCAACTCCAAACCCACGGCAGCGAGATCCGCTGGAAGAATGTGTTCGTTCGCGAGATC
>CAXBNA010000386.1:0-2184 GCA_963976915.1 uncultured Verrucomicrobiales bacterium | reverse complement strand
TTCGCAGGATCGCTGGAGGCGAGGAAATCCTTCATCTCGTCCGGGGAAGGAAGGCGACCGGTGATGTCGAGCGTGACACGGCGGAGGAAGGTGGAGTCGTCGCAGAGCGGCGAGGGCGGCATGCCAATCGTCTTCAGTTTGGCGATGACGTGCTCATCGACGAAGTTTTTCACCGGCGGCAATTCCTTCACAGGAGCGCCGAGCGGGAGGGTGGCGCGGAAGGTCGAGACCTTGCCCTGATAGCGGACCATCACAGCGACATCGCCGGGCATGTCCATGAGTTCGACGAGACCGGACTCGGAGGTTTCCGCCATGACCTTTTCGTTGGCCTCGTAGAGCGCGCGGCGGGTGACATCGCGGGTGGAGCCGTCGGTGTAGTGGGCGATGACTTTGAGCTGGCGCTTGGCTTTCAGCGGCAGGGTTTCTTTGGAAGGTTGCACCTCGATGCGGGCGAGCGTGGGGTCGTCCGGGCTGCCGTAGGGCATACCTTGGCGAATCCAGCGCACGAGGTCGCCGTATTCCTCGGACTCGGGATCGAGTTTTTTGCCGCCGCCGTGGGGGACTTGCGCGGTGCCCTTGGTGAGCAGCAGGCTTTGCTCGGGTGAGGCGGGGAAGAGACGGCGTCCGCGCCCTTCCTTGACGATGTGCTCGAAGTCTTCCTGAGGCTCGAATCCGAGCAGGGAAAGTTTGAAGCCGTTTTGGCCGCTGGCTTTTCCGTGGCAACCCCCAGAGTTGCAGCCGCCCTTGGTGAGGATCGGCACGATGTCGTTGGCGAAGTTGAGCGGACGATCTTCGGCACCGGTGGCGAGGGACGCGGCGACGAATGGCAGGCTGAGAGAAAGGGCGAGGCGCATGATCGAGGAAAGGAGGATCAACCTATCAACTCGGCCATCGGTTGGTGGCCGCCGTCGATGAGGTACTGCGGGCGGCCGCTGTGGTCGGGCAGGGTGACCTTGTTCACATCGATGCCGAGGTGATGGTAGAGCGTGGCGAAGACCTCGCCGAAAGCGACCGGGCGATCCACGGCTTCACCCGCGATCTTGTCCGTGGCTCCGATGACCTGGCCGTGATGCATGTCACCGCCCGCCAGCATGGCGCAGGAGACGCGCGGCCAGTGGTCGCGGCCGCCCTTGGCATTGATGATCGGGGTGCGGCCAAACTCACCCCACACGACGACGGCCACGTCTTTTTCCATGCCGCGCTCGTGGAGGTCGGTGATGAGCGCGCTGACGGCCGAGTCGAGGAGGGGCAGGTCCTCGCGGAGTTGCTTGAAGTTGTCGTTGTGGTAGTCCCAGCGACTGAATCCGAGGGTGACGACGCGGGCGCCTGCCTCGACGAGGCGGCGGGCGGCGAGGAAGTGCTCCGTCAGGCGTGGGCCGCCATCGTCGCGGTTTTTGTTTTCGCCCTGGCCGTAGCGCTGGACGACGCGGGGTTCTTCGCGGCTGAGGTCGAGGGCGTGGAGGAGCTTGGGGCTGGTGAGGACACCGAGCGCCTGCTCGTTGAAGGCATCGATGCCTGCCATCAGTCCGCTCGAGTCGAGATCGCGCCGCAGTTGGTCGAACTCTTTGAGCAATCCGGCACGGTCGTGCAGCCGATCCAGCGTGATGCCGTTGAGCGACATGTCATCGGTGCCTCCACCGCGATTCGGCTGAAACGGGGCGTGCGAGACGCCGAGGAATCCGGGGTCGCCATTCCGTGCCCACTCCATGTGACCCATCTTGGGGGAGAGGCCGACGAAAGGCGGCATGGATGGATCGACCGCGCCATCGAGACGCGACACGATGGATCCGAGCGAGGGCCAGCCGCCGGGAGGTTGGCGTTTGCCGCTGCGACCGGTGAGGCACTGGAAGGCGTCGTGACTGGTGTCGCAATCCGACATGGATCGGATCAGCGTACACTTGTCCATCATCTTGGCGAGGCGCGGCAGCTGCTCGCAGATCTGGATGCCATCGACGTTGGTGCTGATGGGTTTGAACTCGCCGCGGATCTCCTGGGGTGCGTCGGGCTTGAGGTCGAAGATGTCTTGGTGCGAAGGCCCGCCGGGCAGGAACACCATGATCACCGCCTTGTGGGAACCCTTGGCCTTTTGCACGGCTTCGGCCCGCAGCAGTTGAGGAAGCGAGAGGCCGCCCATGGCTAGTCCGCCGATCTTCAAGAAGTCACGACGGGACCGGCCATCGCAAA
>CAXBNA010000385.1:0-2193 GCA_963976915.1 uncultured Verrucomicrobiales bacterium | reverse complement strand
GGTGGCTACTTGTTCAGCCACGCCTGAAACATGAGCACGTCCCAGAGGTAGAAGTGCCAGTTTCTTGTGCCGGAGAGATGCTCTTCCCATTTTTGGCGGATGGGGGCGGGGTGGAAGTAGCCTTCGCGCTTGAGGCGGGATTCGCTGAGGAGGTCTTCGGCCCAGTCGCGGAGGGGGCCGCGTAGCCAAACGTCGAGGGGGATGCCGAATCCGCGTTTGGGGCGGTCAATGAGGGGCTTGGGTACGTTGCGGTAGAGGGCCTCGCGCATCAGCCATTTGCCCTGGCCATTGCGGACCTTCATGGAGGTGGGGATGGTCCAGGCGAATTCGATGAGGTCGGTGTCGAGCAGCGGGACGCGGGTTTCGAGGGAGACGCCCATGGCGGCGCGGTCGACTTTGGTGAGGATGTCGCCGGGGAGGTAGGTCTCCATGTCGAGGTGCATCATGCGATGGGTGAAATCATTCACCTCGGGCCAGCCGGCTTTATTCGTGATGGCGGTGTCGCGGTCGTGACCGCCGATGACGATGTCCTGCGGTCGCTTCCAGTGGGACATGAGGTTGAGGTAAAGCGTCTCCATGCCAGGGGCGGCGACGACTTCGGCGAGCTTGTGGATTTTGTCGCCAAAAGGGACATGGCGGAAGCGGCTGGGGACAAGAGGACCGGCGCTGCGGGCGAGGTGGTTGAGCGTGGAGGCGGGCAGGGTGGTCATCATGCCGGCGACGAGCTTGCGCATCGGCAGGGGCATCCAGGAGAATTGGTTCCACAGCTTGCGGCCGATGTAGTAGCGCTCGTAGCCGCCGAAGAGCTCGTCGCCCGCGTCTCCACTCAACGCGACGGTGACGTGCTGGCGGGCCATTTTGCAGACGAGGTGGGTGGGGATCTGCGAGTAGTCGGAAAAGGGCTCGTCGTAGAGCTGCGGGAGCTGGGGGATGACGTTGAGCGCGTCCTCTCCGGTGACGTACATTTCGGTGTGCTCGGTGCCGAGGTGGGTGGCGACGTCTTTGGCGAAGGTGGCTTCGTTGTGCTCCTTTTCGTGGAAGCCGATGGTGAAGGTCTTCACCGGACGGGTGCTCTGCTGCTGCATGAGCGCGACGATGAGGGAGGAATCGATTCCGCCGGAGAGGAAGGCACCGAGGGGGACATCGGCGACCATGCGGAGGCCGACGGCTTCCTTGAGGATCTGCTCGAAGCGGTCGATGGCTTCGGAGTCGTTGCCGGTGAAGGGGTGGTTTTTGCCGTGGGTGACGACGCCGCGCAGAGACCAGTAATAACGTGGCTCGGGGTGTTCGCTGGGGGCGGACAGGGTTATCAGGGTGGCGGGGGGCAGTTTGTGCAGGCCCTCAAAGATGCACCAGGGATCGGGGATGTAATTGAAGCGGAGTAGGGCGGTGAGGGAGTCGCGCTGGATGGTGGCGCTGAAGCCGGGGAAGGCGTCGAGGCTTTTGAGTTCGGAGCAGAAGACGAATTTCTCTCCGACCCATCCGTAGTAGAGCGGTTTCTCGCCGAGGCGGTCGCGGCCCAAGGTCAGGGTGCGCTGCATTTTGTCCCAAAGGGCGAAGGCGAACATGCCGTTGAAGCGCTGGGTAGCGGCGTCGATGCCCCACTCGCAGAAGGCGGCGAGCATGATCTCGGTATCGGAGTGGCCGCGCCAGGTGCGGCCCTTGGCTTCGAGTTCGGTGCGGAGCTGCTGGAAGTTGTAGATCTCGCCATTGAAGACGATGACGAATCGGTCGTCGGCGCTGGCCATGGGCTGATGGCCGAGCGGGGAGAGATCGAGGATGGAGAGGCGGCGATGTCCGAGGGCGACGCCGCCTTCGGTATCGACCCACGCGCCTTCGTCATCGGGACCGCGGGTGACGATGGCGTCGGTCATGCGACGGACGGTGGTCGTCAGTTCGTCGGAGGACGCGCTGCGTGGGGGAGTGAAGAAACCGGCGATGCCGCACATGGGTTGTTAGGTTCTTGGTTCTGAGTTTCTTGGTGGGTCTTGGGACAGGATTAGCGGGATTGGGGATCTGGCTGATCACTGATGACTGATGACTGATGACTCTGTGTCCTGCGGGCGTATTGACGGACCGCCTGAAGGACTGACGCCAATCGTGAAGTGGTGGGCGTAGGTTTGCAGGACCTGGTTGATGTCGAAGTGGGCCTGGATGCGTTGGAGGTTGCGTTGGCCGATTTGTTGGCGGGTT
>CAXBNA010000384.1:0-2349 GCA_963976915.1 uncultured Verrucomicrobiales bacterium | reverse complement strand
CCCGCCACTAGCTTCCTGGCGTCTTGCCAGACTTCCAGTTTCTCGAAAGGAAATTCTTTTCTCATAGCACTCCCACCAACCAAAACCCAAGTCACCGTGTCATTTCAAAGTTCCAACGAATCCCCAGAGCTCGCCTACGGACCCACCGTCAACCACGTCAACAACTGCCATCCAGCGTCAACTCACACCTCCAGCATCGGCCTCAATTGCTCCAAGACCCTGGGAACGGCTACGAACGGATCTTCTTCCATTTCGTATTCGAGGACGAACCAGCCTTGGTAGTTGGCTTTTCTCAGAATGCCCAGAATACGCTCGATGTCGGCAGGTTCAGGATCCCGCCCCGGGGGCTTCATCTCCATCTTCAGTTGCACGTTGATCGCGTAAGGAGCGATCTTTTCGAGGTCCGCGTACGGATCTTCCGTCCTGAAGTTGCCGCTGTCGAAGTTGATCCCTGCCCACGGGCTTTGTGCCGACCGGACAATGTCGAGCAGTGCTTCAGGTTTTTCGACGATGCCTCCATGGTTCTCCAAACCGAGGAAAACGCCTTTGGTAGCGGCGTAGTCCAAGCACTCTTGATAACCGGCCTTGCAGTTCTGGATGGCCTCTTCGGGCGAGATGTCCTTGGGTTGCTTCCCGGCAAACACACGGATGTGCGGAGCCGTCATCGCCGCAGCGAAGTCGGTCCACTTCTTCACGTAGGCAATCTGTTCGTCACGGGCTTCGCCCTCAGGATCGGTGAACGTGTTTCCCACCGCCGTTCCACAAATCTGGACGCCGCGCAGGTACGCTTGGCGACGCAGTTCGAGACAGAACGCTTCGTCGACATCTGGAGGAAAGAAGTAGCTCGTGAGCTCAGCACCTGGGACATTGTGGCCGGCGCACCAATCCACGAAATCGTTGATGCTCCACGGCTCCCGGCCTTCCACCTTCTGCTCCTTGTCCTTCATCCACCGGAAGTACTTCCGGAAAGAGTAGGCCGCCAGACCCAACTGCATCCGGCTGGTTCCCGCGCGCTGAATCGGCTCAATGGCGGGAGCGCAGGTGATCCCGAGGGCTCCCAAGGCGGTTTGGGCAATGAATTGTCGACGATTGTTCATGGTTGGGTGGATGGAGTCGAAGAAAACGTCAGGCCTGTGCATCCCCTAGCACTCAATCCAAAGAGAACATCGATTTTTGACGGCCAGGATTGCGCCCAAAACCCGTCACTTCTTCACCTTCGGCACCATGGAAGCAGCCACCTCCTCCCGCCAGGCGCTCAACTGCTGCAGCAGGCGTTTGGTATCCCCAGGGCGCTTCTCCGTGAGATTCTCATGCTCCCCCAGGTCGCGGCTGAGGTCGTAGAGTTCCACTCGCTCTTCGCTTGGGAACTCGACCAGCTTGTACTTTCCGACGCGAATCGCCGAGGAAAACAGATCCGCCGTGCTCGATGGACGCGGTGCCGGATTGTGCCAGAAAAAGGCACGGTCTTCGATGGCGGCCCCGCCCTTCAGGAGTGGCACCATCGAGATTCCATCCAGATGGACGCCGGGCCGCACGGGCAATCCCGCCATCTCCAGAAACGTCGGAAACAAATCCATCATCACCACTGGCGTCTCAACCACGCCACCAGGCGCGACGACCCCCGGCCAACGGACCAAGAAAGGAATCCGCAGCCCTCCCTCATAGAGGTGACCCTTGCCCGCACGCAACGGTCGGTTCGAAGTGGCGACCTCACGCTTTCCTCCCCGGGCGGAAAGCCCCCCATGATCACTGGCCAGAACCACGATGGTGTGGTCCTCGATCTCCAGCTTTTTCAATAGGTTCAGCAGACGACCCACCCCATTGTCCACACTCTGGATCATCGCTGCGTAGGTCGCATTGTTTTGAACCATCAGATTCTCGCCCGCACTCTCCGGTTCGAAGAGCACCTCCGGTAGCGCCATCCCATCAAGTTTCTCCTCATACCGCTTCGTCAGATGCTTCTTGGCTTCAATTGGGGTGTGGACCGCGTAGTGCGCGAGCACCGCACAGAAAGGCCCGTCCTTGTTCCCCTCGATGAACTTCATCGTCTCTTCGGTCAGACGATCCGTCAGATACTCATCCTCGGGAGCATCGTCCAGTCCGACGATGGCGTCCTTCTCTCCCTTGCCTCCACTTCTGGAAACCGTGTATGGCGCAAAGTGCGACTGTGTCGAACCTGCGGCACCCGCCGCGACCGTCATCCCAAACCCCACCTTGTCTGGCTCGGACTCACCCTCCCCCAAGTGCCACTTTCCACAGTAGAACGTTTTGTAGCCCGACTCCTGCAGTGCCCTCGCAAAGGTCTCATCTCTCGGCGGTTCCACATGCGGACTGTCCTTGGACCCCATC
>CAXBNA010000383.1:0-2443 GCA_963976915.1 uncultured Verrucomicrobiales bacterium | reverse complement strand
CGAAACACGCTTCCTGAATGGGATGCGCAAGACGCTTTTGATCGAGCGGTCGATTCCGTGACGCAGGTGGCCGAAACAGCAGGCCAATATGGAGTCACCATTGCCATGGAGCCGCTGGGACGAAAGGAGACCAACTTCATGAACACGGCAGAGGAAGGCATTCGCTTCTGCCAAGCTGTCGATCATCCCGCCTGCAAGCTGCACCTCGACGTGAAAGCGATGAGCGACGAGTCCAAAGCCATCCCAGACATCATTCGCGACAGCAAAGATTGGTTTGTTCACTTCCATGCCAACGACCCCAATCTCTTGGGGCCGGGAATGGGCGAGGTGAAGTTTGAACCCATCATCGCGGCACTCCGGGAAGTCTCCTATCAGGACTACCTCTCGGTGGAAGTCTTCGATTACTCCCCGGGTCCCCAACACATCGCCCGCGAAAGCATCAACTACCTGAAGAGCATGCTGGCCGGGTGAGCCTTCGACCCGACCAAGCTGGCCCCAACCATGAAGCAACAGTTAGGAGCCCCATGGATTCCATTCTCATTTGCACCGACCTTGACCGCACCCTTCTCCCCAATGGTCCCCAACCGGAATCTCCAAATGCACGGACGCTGTTTGCCAAGGTTGTCTCAAGGCCCGAAGTGCAGCTTGCCTTCGTAAGCGGTCGTCGCCTCGCGCTTCAAACAGCGGCCATCAAGGAATTTGACCTCCCCACACCGGACTTCATCGTGGGCGATGTTGGAGCCTCCATCTACCAGGCGTCAGAAGACGGCCAGTGGGTTGAAGAATCTTCATGGCACGACCAACTCGCAACGACGTGGAACCATCAGACCTGGCGGGACTTTGCGCCACTGCTCAACGACATTCCTGGCATTGAGCTTCAGGATGAAGAGGCTCAATCCGATCACAAACTGAGCTACAACATCGAATCTCTCTCCGACCAGACTCGAATCCTAACCGAAGTTTGCGAACGACTCGACAAGCAGAAGATTGCGGCTCAATTGATCTGGAGCGTCGACGAAACCGTACCGATGGGATTGCTCGACGTCATGGCCCCGGGGGCAACCAAGCGCCACGCGGTTGAACACGTGATCGAACTGTCGGGAGTGCCAAAAAAACGAGTCCTCTTCGCCGGAGACAGCGGAAACGATCTTCCAATTCTTGTCAGTGCTTTTCCCTCCGTGCTTGTTGCCAACGCGACGCCAGAGTTCCGCGCTGAAGCATCGAAAGCCGCCGAAGCCGCCGGCAACGGCGACCAACTCCACTTGGCCCAGGGCGGGCTCCTTGGAATGAACGGCTGCTACGCCGCAGGGATCTTGGAAGGACTCGTCCATTTCCTCCCGGAAACGGCGGCGATTCTTCATTGAACTCGCCGAAGCAGGCGAAGCGTAGGAAATCGGAAGGGGATTCCGAATGAGACCAGGGAGTTCCTGTGCTAGGAAGACAGAGAACAATGAGGATACAATTACACAGCGTTCATGGACTGTTCCGGGCATCCGACTTGGAAATTGGCCGGGACGCCGACAATGGGGGGCAGATCGTCTATGTGATGGAACTGGCCAAAGCGCTCAGCGAACGCCCTGAAATCAGCCATGTGGATCTATTCACAAGACGCATCGACGATCCGACCACGGACGCGATCTATGCTCAGGCCGTTGAAACCGTCACCGAGAAATTCTCCATCAGAAGGGTCTGGTGCGGAGGGAAGAAGTATCTTCCAAAAGAGAACCTGTGGCCGCATCTGGACGAATACGTCGCCAACGCCATCGCTCACATCAAGCAGGAGAATGTGTTTCCCGACTGGATTCATGGGCACTACGCCGACGCTGGATACGTTGCCGCAGAACTCTCCTCCATACTCAACGTTCCCTTCTGCCAAACGGGTCACTCTTTGGGACGCCCCAAGCTGAGAAAATTGATCGACTCCGGCATGCTGGAGTCCGACGCGCGCCTTCGGTACCAGTTTGACCAACGATTTGCGGCGGAGGACACCACTCTGGTCAACGCCGAGTTCATCGTCACGTCGACGATGCAGGAAATCAGCACCTATGAGGTGTATGACAGCTTTGACCGTGCCGAGTTTCACGTCATTCCACCAGGTCTGAATTTTGATCGCTACTTTCCCTATTATCAGGATCAGATGTCACCTCAGGAAGTCCCGGTGGAGCGGATGCAGGCCAAGGTCTCTGCACGGGAGAGCCTTCAATCGTTTCTATCGAATCCAGACAAGCCCTTCATCCTCGCGCTCTGCCGTCCCGATGCGAAGAAAAACATCGATGGACTCCTGCATGCCTACGGAACCGACAAAAGCATCCAAGCCTTGGCCAATCTGGTCATCTTCGCAGGCATCCGCAGCGACATCGAGACCATGGCTGAAGGTGAGCGCGAGGTGTTGACCGAACTCCTGCTCCTGATGGACAAATACAACCTGTACGGAAAGCTGGCG
>CAXBNA010000382.1:0-2450 GCA_963976915.1 uncultured Verrucomicrobiales bacterium | reverse complement strand
CAACGACGCCACACCACCCGCCGATCTTTCTCCCGAAGCCATGTCCCTTTGGCATGCCAAGAAGGGCGATTGGGAGGACGCCCA
The DNA here is from genome assembly GCA_963976915.1 of uncultured Verrucomicrobiales bacterium. Classification (GTDB taxonomy): domain Bacteria; phylum Verrucomicrobiota; class Verrucomicrobiia; order Verrucomicrobiales; family Verrucomicrobiaceae; genus CAXBNA01. The sequence goes on along the minus strand of CAXBNA010000382.1, from coordinate 2,366 downwards.
CAACATTGCCCAAGACATCCCCTCATCCATGGGCTCCTGGATTCATGCACTTCTCCACCTCATTGAGGGAGACGTGGGCAATGCGGGCTACTGGTTCCACCGTGCCGGCAAACCCACCCGGAACGTCTCTGAAATCGACGCACTCTGGCATGAGATCGCCTCTGAAATACTGCTGTAGGACCCATCAGGACAGAAATTGAAGGCAACCCCCGCCCCCTTGCTCGCCACTTGCCCTCACCCCTGCCTTGAAGCAAGTTGAGGAGTGTCCGATCTCGACCCACTCAAGCCCCAGCAACGTTTCGACGACCTCCGCGGTATTCTGCGCTACGTGCCGCAGTTTCGCCAGCGTGTGTTCGTGGTGTCGGTGGATGGGGCGCTGATGCACCGTTCCACCTTTCCCAGCCTGCTTCAGGACATCGCGGTCCTCCAGTCGCTGAACATTGAGGTCGTCATCGTCTTTGGCTCACGGGCCCAGATTCAAGGCTTGGCTGCGGAGCGTGGCGTCACTTTGACGAGCGATGACGGAATGGGGCGCACCGATGCGGCGACACTTGAAGTGGCCAAGGACGCCATCATGCGACAGGCCAGCGATTTGATTGCTCAACTGACGGCGCTCGATGCCCCCGCCGCCATGACCAACGCGCTGGCCGTGCATCCCGCAGGCGTGATCAACGGCAACGATCAGGAATTCACTGGACGAATTGAGCGGGTCGACGACGAAACGCTGAAGGTTCTCCTGCGCGCCGACATCATTCCTGTCCTGCCTCCACTCGGCTACGATGGCAAGGGGGCCACGTTGAGACTGAATTCAGATGCCGTTGCGGTCGAGATCGCCATTGCGCTCAATGCGGCCAAAGTGATCTTCCTCGCGGAGTCCGGCATCGAAAGGGACGGACAACGCGTCGCTCAATTGTCAGCGGCCGCCGCCCGTGAGATCTACCGGAAAAAGGACCCCACCGACGACGTGAACCTCCTTTCAAAACTCCGCTACGGAGCCCTCGCCTGCGAGGAAGGGGTGCCGCGCGTGCACATCGTCAACGGCACCTTCCACGAAGCGCTGCTCATGGAGCTCTTCAGCAACGAAGGCGTCGGTACGATGATCCACGCCGACGAGTATCAACAGATTCGGGCAGCACGGCCGGCTGATGTGAACGCGCTGCTCAACATGATGCAGCTTCCCATGGAGGACGCCGCGCTCGCCTCTCGCTCCCGGGAGAACATCCTCGCGCACATGGACGACTACTTCGTCCTCGAGGTGGACGGCAACCCCATTGGCAGTGTTGCCATTCACGGCTTTGATCTCGATGGAATTGCCTGCGCCGAACTCGCCTGCCTCTTTGTCCAGCGCTCTCACAAAAATAAGGGCCACGGGCGCCGTCTCGTCGCCTTTGCCGAAGACACAGCCAAGTCACGCGGATGCCAACGCATCGTGGCCCTCAGCACGCAGGCCTTTCGATTCTTCGAAGAGAAAATGGGCTACACCGTGACCGATCCTTCCGTTCTCTCCGTTCAACGCCGGGCCGAGTACAGCAGCAATGGCCGGAACTCAAAGGTGCTGATGAAGGCACTGAGTTCGCAGGCCTAAGGCGCTCCGGCTTCCCAAACGACGCGGTAGAAACGGGGTGCGCTGGTGGAAAACGGCGTGGGGTCCGTGACGGTCACCGTGGTGTCTGTCACGCGGGTGCTCGTGGTGACGTCCACCCAATTGGTGAGATCCGTCGTGCTCTGAAGGTGGTAGTAGAGTCCGCGGCGAGCCGGATAGCTGACGATGACGGCATTCGACGACAGTGTGCGGGTCGGATTGACCGTTTCTGTGAGGATGCTGCCATCGAAATATTTCTGAGCCAGCGCCCAAACTTTCTGGCCTGCGTGAGCTCCGATGATTCGACCCGGAAGATCATCCACCTCCGGGTGAATGCCACCCCAGCGACGGGACACCCCGGCGAGGTCGGCGGCATCGTAGTACGTCGCCCACTGAATCACGGTGGTCTGACTGGGACCGCGCTCAAAGACCAGGTAGTCGTTTTCAAGTGCGGTGAAGCTGCCCAGTCCACCAGGAACATACTCGTCACCTGTGATGGCGGTGAGTACCTCAGCGGCGGCTCGACTGAACGTACTGTGACCGGAGACATAGCCGGGAAAGGCCGGGGAATTGAAACTGGCGCGCTGATACGGCACCCAGTCCTCACCAAACATCCAGCGGACGGTGTTGGTTTGCGTCAGCGGATCACCCGGCTCGCTCGGCCACGAGTAGACCACGACCTTCCCAATGTATCCGGCACCAGGCACATAGCTGGCGGAATCGATGTCCCAGATCTGTTCGTGCTTTTGGCCTGACGCACTGGAGGCGGCAGTGATCACCTCAC
>CAXBNA010000381.1:0-2480 GCA_963976915.1 uncultured Verrucomicrobiales bacterium | reverse complement strand
TCACGGTTTCTTTGCCGGTGTCATCGGTTTTGACGGACTCGATGAAGAGGGTGGGGTCAGTGGGGAGGCCGAGCTGACTCGATGCGATTTCGATGACGTAGCGTTGGCCCTTTTTGAGTGGGAGCTCGAAAGTTTGGGGCAGGCCGAAGGCTGGAAACCAACCGCCGTAGGTCTGGCCGGCATGGAGCGTGACGGCGGATGTGGAGGCATCAGGCGGGACGTCTTCGCGATCCAAGGTGGCGACCTCCAGGAGGTTGGTGGTGAGCAGTGGGTCGAGTTGTTTTGGATCGATCTCAGTGCGTTCGAGTCCGGCCTTGGGTGACGGCTTTCCGTTGGGAAGATTGAGCCCGTAGATCACGGCCTTGCCGCTCGGGCTGGTGCGCATGGCGATGCGGATGAGCGGTTGATCCGTCACGGTCACGCGGAATCCGGTGGTGTCGCCAGTGCGATACATGAGGTCGTGAATTTGAATCGCATGGGGACCATTGGCGGCGGGTGTGAAGTCGATGACCTGGTCCTGCATGCGGGCGATCTCGCGTCCAGCCGGATCGTAGGCGCGTCCGGCGCTGGAGAGTAGGGTGTCGAGCGATTCGCCGCGGCAGACGACGAGGATGCGTTGGCCCTTTTTGCCGTGGATGAGGAGATGGAGTGGCGCGTTCGACTTGGCGGTGGCGTTGACGGTGGTGTTGAGGGCGACCTTCAGGGGCGACTCCGGCTTGAAGTGCTCTGCGGCAGCCTCGACCTCGCGGAGCGCGCCGACCTCGAACTGGCGAACGTTGGACACACCGAAGGTGCCGACAAAGCGGATTTCATAGCGGCCGGGTGTGGCGTCGGGTGGGAGCGTGACGGTGAACTGGCCGGGAACTGGAAGGCCGTTGGGATCGCGCTTCGGTTGGACGTGGAAGGCGGGGATGGGCTGCGGGGTGAAAAGCAGGCTGCGACTGCCGTCGAGATCAGAGCCGCGAACGGTGAGATCGAGGGTCGATCCGGCCTGACCGCCGAGGGGATAAACGGAGGTGATCTGCGGAAGAGGCGCGGTGATTTGTGCCACCAAGCTTCCAGGAAAGAGCAGGCTGCCCCATACCCACATTCCCCGGCGAAGCCATCCCTCCGCTGCGCGCCTTTGACACCTCATGTGATCAATGATTGAAGAGGAACTCCTTGGTGTTCATGAGGGCCCAGAGGATGTCCTCATAGGCCTCGCGCCGGGCGGTGGCGAGTTCGTCGCCCGATTTGTTCGCCGCTTTCTTGTCGAGATGGGAGAGTCCAAACGTCATCTCGTCTGCCGTCGGTTCGCGGCTGAAGGCGATGTGGTAGAGCTCGGTCAGTTTGTCGTCGTCGGGACGGGTATCGGCCGCGAGTCGGGCGGCGCGGCCCTCGCCGTGAGTCAGGTCTTCCTGAATGTCCTTGGCGTTGAGCAGGTGAAGACTCTGCGCGAGGCTCGCCTCCTGAGTGCGCTCGCACTCGCAGGCGCTGGAGGAATCCGGGCGCCCGAAGACGGTGAGGAAGTAGTTTGTGGTGTTGTAGCTGTTGTCCGGCAATTCCACGGCACGGGCGCCGACGGGCTGACCTTCAAAGGTGGGAGCGACGCCGAGCAGCTCGTGCACGGAGTCGAAGAGCACCTCGGCGTTCAGGCGCTTCGGGTAGTAGCGGGAGAAATTCTGGCGGTCGCGCACGTTCCACTCGTTCGGCGTGGCGCTGAGCTGGTAGGTGCTGGAGCGGGTGATGGTGCGGATCAATTCCTTCATGTCGTAGCCACTCTTCACAAACGACGTGGCGAGCGCGTTGAGCAGCTCCGGGTTCACCGGCGGATTGGTCTCGCGCATGTCGTCCTCCGGTTCGACGAGGCCGCGATTGAAGAAGTGCTTCCAATACCGGTTCACCAGGGTGTGGGCAAAGAACGGATTGTCGGCCTTGCTCATCCACTCGGCGAGTTGGTGGCGCGGATCTTCCTCGGGGCGAAGGGTGAGCTCCGGGCCGCCGAGGCTGGTGGGTTTGACGGAGGCTTTGGTGCGCTCGTTGACGATCTGGGCGGTGGTGCGCTTGTGGTAGATGATTTCCTCGCCAGGCAGGCCGGAGGCCTTGCGATTCACGGTGCTGAAGAAGGCGGCGAAGCCGAAGTAGTCCTGCTGGCTCCACTTTTCAAAGGGGTGATGGTGGCACTGCGCGCACTGCATGCGGGTGCCGAGGAAGAGCTGCGCCACGTCCTCCATTTGAGTCTTGGCGTCCTTCACCTGTCGATACCAGGCGACGGGTGGATGCTGATCGAGATCACCGGAGGCCGCGACGACTTGGTGAACGAACTCGTCATACGGCATGTTCTCCATCAACCGATCCCGCAGCCAGTTGTGGAAGAGGTAGCTGCCGCGGGCATACCAGTCCTGGGTGCGTTTGTTGCGCAGCAGGGCGTTCCATTTGTTGGCGAAGAACTCGGCATACTCGGGGGAGTCGAGCAAGCGGTCGATCCAGGCATCGCGCTT
>CAXBNA010000380.1:0-2524 GCA_963976915.1 uncultured Verrucomicrobiales bacterium | reverse complement strand
TCCATCGAAGGGTTTGCCGCGTGCTGCAATCCCTGCAACACCGACATCGGCCCCGACGGACTCATCTACACCGCCGAGTCCGGCGTCGGTCGCGTGAAAAAGTACAAGCCCGATGGGACCTTCCTCGGACTGGTGGGCTTCGTCGATACCACCGTGTTCGATCAGGGCAGCCGCCTTGCCTCACAGTCCTGCTACATTCCTGTCGAGGTGAACAAGGACGGCAGCCGCATCTACGTCATGGACGTGCGCACCCACTTCGTTCGCGTTCTTGAGAAGCTTTAAAGTTATGCGAACACCACTCATCGCAGCCCTCTCCCTGCTTGTGCTCGCAGGCACGTCGGGAGCTGACGACAGAGCCATCCGCGAGCCACTGCACTTGATCGTCATGGATCCCATGGCGCTCCAACTTTCCTGCACCTGCGTCAATGGCGTCGGTCAGCGCCGTTACGACCAGCTCGCCCTGCATTTGGAAACGCAACTCGACCGACCCGTCAAAGTCACCTTTGACGAAAGCCTTCAACTGGCCCTCGAACGCACGGATGGAAAAGCCGACCTCGTGATTGGCAAACAGGCCATGGTGAGTTTTGATGCTGAAGCCACCAAGCACCCTCTTCACGAAATCGCATCGCTTTCAGACCGAAACGGACTGATCGATTTTCGCGGCGTGTTTCTGGTTCGCCAAGACGACCCTGCGAAAACTCTGGGCGATCTCAAAGGCAAGACCATCGCTCTGGGCCCCGAGGAAGAGAGGGAAACCCACGGTGCAGCCAAAGCCACACTCAAAGGCCTTGGCATTCTCGACGAAGCCCTCGTCACCCAGTCAGGCAGCATTGACTCCGCAGCGCTCGCACTTAGCGATGGCGAAGTCGATGCTGCAGTCGTCTCCGATTTTCTTCCACCGCTGCTCGAAGGGTGTGGAAAGATCGACAAAGGCACCCTTCGCCTTCTCGGTCAGACCGACGCCGTCGCATTCATTCGTGCGTTCGTCTCCGAATCACTTCCGGTTGACGAAGTGAATCGGATCACCTCCGCGCTTCAGTCGGTGAAGGGCAATGCGTCCCTCCTTGAAGCTTTGGAGAGCCGGGATGGATTTGTCCTCTCCCAAAACCAAACCGCAGGCTGGACCGACTGGCGGGGTAAAGAGCGCGCCGGGCAGGTCGATCACCTGCCCTCCACTCTTCCCGAGGAGCTCACCACCCTTTGGAAGGCACCTCTCACCGGACCCGCCATGGCGGGCATGGCCGCCACCGCCGACCATGTCGTCATTCCCGACAAAGACGCAGAGTTCACTCGCGACATCTTCCGCTGCCTCAGCGCCCAAGACGGCAGCCATCTCTGGACGCTCGAGTATCCCGCAACGGGCGATCTCGATTACTCGAACGCTCCCCGCGCCACACCGGTCATCGTCGGCGACCTCGTCTACCTCCAAGGTGCCTTCGGACAACTCCACTGCGTCGAACTCGCCACCGGTCGCATCGTTTGGAAGAAGCACCTCTTCGACGACTTCAACGCCGAGCGCCTCATCTGGGGTGCCTCCGTCCCGCCGCTCGTCATTGGCGAAAAGCTCATCGTCGCTCCCGGCGGCAAAGACGCCTCCCTCGCCGCGATCAATCGCCACACCGGCGACGTGATTTGGAAGACACCAGGCCACGCCGCCGCCTACTCCGCCTTCATCGTCGCCACCTTCAGCGGCGTCACTCAGATCATCGGCTACGACTCCGCCAGCGCCGGTGGCTGGGATCCTGAGACGGGTCGGCGCCTCTGGGAACTGATCCCACCCGACGGCTCCGATTTCAATGTCGGCACCCCGGTCGTGATCGGCAATCACCTCCTGCTCGCCACGGAAAACAACGGCACGCGACTCTACGCCTTCGATACCAAGGGCCGCATCCTCCCCGATCCCGTCAGCCGCAACGACGACCTTGCGCCCGACACCTGCACACCCGTCGTCGCCGGAACCCGTGTCTTCGCCACGGCCTACGGCGATCTCTACTGCCTCGATCACACCGACGGCCTGGCCACCGTTTGGAACGTCAACGACGACAAGTTCTACGACCACGCCAACCTCATCGCCAGCGACGACCGCATCCTCATCTGGACCAACACCGGCGACCTCATCCTCCTCGATGCCATGGCCGACGCCTACCAACCCCTCGCCGAGGTCCGCCCCTTTGAAACCGAGTTCCCCGACACCCTCTCCCACCCCGCCATCGTCGGAGACCGGATCTACCTCCGCTCCAACGACGAACTGGGGTGTTTTGAGCTTGGAGGACCTTGATCCAGACACATCCACCGCCACGCGGCCGCGTGTTGGTCTGTGGTGACCTGGGTACCGTTTTTCGCCGCAGGCCCATGGTACCCACGACACCTCCTCGTCTCCGCAGGCCCGGCTCCCAACCAAAGCGGCGTCGGGCCGCACTCAATCGTCCGAAGCTGCTTCGCCATCAGACCCAATGGATTCGGTCGGGCAGTCGTCGAGCGCTTGCATCGCGAGCTGAATCTCTTCCGGTGTCATAGGTTGCCG
>CAXBNA010000379.1:0-2596 GCA_963976915.1 uncultured Verrucomicrobiales bacterium | reverse complement strand
TGACGCACCTGCGCGGCTGCCTTCATTGGCGGCGACGACATTGACAAAAGTGTTCACCGCCTCGCGTGCGTAGCCACCGATCGAGTTGGCTCCGGCGCCTGGCACATAGACGATGTCGCCCGGCTCCAGCCGCACGTTCGTCGCCTTTCCCTGAAGAACGTCGTTGGCATTGACCACGGCAATCTGCGGGTCCGTCAAGGATCCGCGGATGATGCTGACCCGGCTCAGGTCGGCATCCGGACGCAGCCCCAGGCCCTTGCTGAGGGCGGCCATGAGATTCATCTCGTTCATGAATCCAATCGGGCGCGGCTCCAGCACGGCACCCAGCACATACACCTCGTTCGTCAGCGCAGACGGCAGGTAGATGAGGTCCTCCGACTGGAGGTAGATGTTTTGGCTCATGTCACCGTGGCGCAGGAGCCGCTCAAAATCGACCGGGAGCATCCTGCCATCGCGGATGAGGAAGCTGTGCTTCAGGTCCGCCAGTTCCTCGGTAGTGCCCGTGAAACGAGACGTGAAAAGTCCGCCCGCTTTGGAGATGGCATCCAGGACACGGAGCGGTTCCGTCATCGGATAGACGCCGGGCTCATTGAGGCGGCCTAGGACCAGCACCCGCTGGCTCACCGCCTCGCGCAGGGTGACCGCCACCTGCGGCTGGCGATAGTAGGTCGTCAACTGCTGCTCCAGTTCCTCCTGCACCTCCGACACATTTTTCCCGCCCACATCGACGCCAGGCAGAAGATCGAAGTAGATCCGGCTGTCGGGAGTGACGTACGTTTCCGCCCGGGAGCCCTCCTCACCCAGGATCTCGACCTCCAGCTTGTCACCGGGGCCGAGCGTGTAGGGTTGACTCGGCTTTTGCAAAAGCCCGGCCGGCACGGAACTGCCGAGACCCGCCGATGCGAACGCAGCTTCCCCCGCAGTTGCGAGACTGGCCGACTCGCGCGGGTCGAACTTGGACGACGACGTGCTGGTGCATGCAACGATCAAAAGGGAGACCGAAGTGAGAACAGGCAGGTGGAGGAGGAAGCGTTTCATGAGAAGTGGGGGTGGAGCCGTCAGGATGGCGACGGAGGGCACTCGCCGACCGCCGCCATCCACCAACAGCGACCAATGAAAGGGATGACGGCGCAAGGATGCCGCCGTCAGCGCGGAGTCACAATCCCCCCAACTGGGGGCTCAAGGCACGCGGCGTGCGTTGGTGCCGTTCAGGCTCCGCCGCTGTGCTCCAGGTACTTGATCACCGCTTCGGTTCGGGACCGGACATGCAGCTTGGCATACACGGACTTCAGGTAGTCACGCACGGTCTCGTAGCTGATTCCCAGATCGTGACCCACTTCCTTGGGCACCTTTCCTGCGGCGAGCAACTCCAGGATCTGGCTCTCCCTGGGCGTCAAGCCGGGGATCTGCTTCCGCTCCGGCTTGGCCGGCTCCTGAAAAGACTGAATCAACAGGCGCGCGATGTCGCCGCTGAGCGGCGCACCTCCCTCGGCCGCCTGGCGGATTCCTGCGGCGATCTCCGAAGGCTTGGTGCCCTTCAGGAGGTAGCCGTTGGCTCCGGCGCGCAATGCCGCGAAAACCTTGGACGGATCGTCGTGAACCGTCAGCACCACGAACGCGGTGTTTGGCAGGTGGGGCGACAAATGCTTGATGAGTTCCATGCCCGAGGTCTTCGGCAGCTCCAGGTCCACCAGCACCACGTCGGGCTTCGATTGCAGCAGTTCGGGCACCGCGTCCTCCGCCGTCTCCCAGGCACCCGCCGGCTCAAAACCACTGTCTTTCTTCTCAATCAGCTTCTGGACAAACAGTCGCAGCGTGGGGTCATCTTCAATGACAGCGACGCCGAGTTTTCGGGGGTTCTCGGCAGAAGTCTTGGCGAGGGGCGATTCGGTGGACTGAGGCGTCATATGGAAAATATAACGCGGCTATCGCCGAGCCCAACCAAAATGTTGCCTCTTAGTCAATACACTCACCTCAGGGAAGGCAAGATCGGCTGCTGAATCAGCGGTCCGATGTTCGCCCCGGCCCAACTGGAAACCGCCCCCTGCATGAAGGCCCGCAACGCAAAGTGAAGCAACTCTTCGGCCCGAGCCCAAGGGTGATCGGCGACATAAACGATGTCCTTGGGCTCCAGACGAAAGCCAGTCTCCCGCCCGGCCAGCAGGGCTTCCATATCGACGACGAATTTTTCAGGGGCCTCCAGCGAGCCCCGGATGACGAGGACCTTCCGCGTGTAGGCCTTTTCGGCAAAACCGCCCGCCTGCGCGATGGCGCTGTGCACGGACGTGTGGGCCAGCAAACCCTGAGCACCCTGCATGCGGACATTGCCGAGGACGTAGATCTCGTTCGAGTTGGCCGAGGGGAAGTAGAGGTAGTCACCCGCCTGCGCGAGCGTGTTCTGGGACATGTCTCCACGCAGGAACAGCGCCTCCAGATCCACCGGCAGCTTCTGGTCCCCGCGCATCACGAAGCTTCTCCCCAGATCGGCCAGTTCGACGGTGTTCTGCTGGAACAGCCCAGTCTCCAGGCCACCCGCCTGCGCGACGACTTCCACGAGGGTCATCGGCCGGTCCAGCACGATCGCTCCCTTCTTCAC
>CAXBNA010000378.1:0-2628 GCA_963976915.1 uncultured Verrucomicrobiales bacterium | reverse complement strand
CCAAGCACCCCCATCGCCAACCAATCCCGCTGCCCCCAGCGGTCCGCATCCCCTGTGAACCGAATCAGGGCAAACACCGCGCCCGTCGGACAGCCATAGCGGCAGTACGCCATCGGCGTCACCGCAGAAAAGGCCAATCCGATCACGGCGATGCCGATACTCGCCCATCCAGCGACACTCCAAACATAGGCATCAAAAGGTTCCAGCGCATTCAGGTCCAGGCCCCATCCTCGAACCGCCACGGTGAAGACCAACGCCAGCAGCACAAACGGAAGCTTGGAGAGCCATCGATTCAGCCGGAGTGGAGGCGACCATTGCCATGGCAGTCGCCGCACCAGCAACTGCTGGAGCGCACCGTGCGGACAGATGTGATGGCAATAGAGCTGCCGCCGGGAGAAAATCGGAGCCAGCAGAGACACCGCACCAACCAAGACCAAGCCGATCGCACTTCGCCATGGCGTCCCGTGCGCCGCCCAGCCAGTCATGAGGCCCTGTGAAAGCATCTCTCCAGCAATTCCCCCTCCATAGACCACGAGGATGAAGTGATGCAGATGCCGCGCCCACCGAACCCCACGAAGTCGCGTTCCCGCCATCAACAATGCCGACACGACGATGAGAAGATGGCCCAAGTCCCACCAGCGCCACTTGACCGCAGAAAGCAACGATCCCACTCCGCCATCCTCCGCAAGCAATACCCTCGCACGCAACCGCAGTCCCTCCGCCACCGACCAACTTGTCTCCGTCGCGCCTGATACGCCCTCGACTCCTGCCGTCTCAAAATCCAGCGCCTCCAAATCCTCCAACGAGGTTCCATCGAAGAGACTCATGAAGTAGCGATCCCCTGTCACATAGCCGACGTAGCGTTCCGTATCGAAGCTCTTTCGCACCCGCAGTTCCTTCAGGACGTCCCCTTGGGCATCCAGAATCAAAAGTGAATCCGTGGGCCCTTTGTAGCCCACCAGCGTATCGGTCACCGGCGACGTCCTCACCACCACCGCAATTCGCTTCCCCTCTCCATCCAACACGTCGAAACCTGAAGGCCGCACCTCCGACCGAACCAGTTTCACCGCTTCGGGAAGCAACTCCTGCACCTCTTCCAAGGTGATCTCGCTCGGAAACCGCAGCGACGCACCAGCCACCTCACCCAGCTTCCCCAACACCCCCTCGGCAATCGCCGTGCTTGTCAATGTGGCACCTGCCACGACATGCAATTCTTGCTTCAATGGATCGCCAGGCTTGAGATCACGGAACTGCCGGAAAAAGGCCCTGTCTCCAATCACCTCCGCCAAATGATCCGCCGTGTCCCCACTCTTCAAAATCCGCAGTCCCGTGACCACCCCCTGTCGATCAAACACCAGCAACGAGTTTGTCGGTCCCGAGTACCCAATGAACGCATTCGATTCAGGAGCCGTTTGAGCCACATAGCCTAACGTTTGCCCCGAACTATCCGTCACGGCATGTCGTCCCGCCGAGTCTGACTCGGGCCGCACTTCCATCGCCTCTGGAAAAAAATCACGCACCCGGTCTGCCGTCAGATTGGACGCGCGTTCTGCCGCCTCACGCCGATCCGAACTTTCCCGAATCAAAAGGACCGCGATCACCAGCATCCCCAAGCGCCACGCCCTCAGCCAAACACCCTTCCAAGAGGAGGGGTGCCTTTGGGCAAAGGACGAATCGGTATCGGACATGGAGATCGTTCACCATAGCCAGCCGAGCCACGAGTCCACCCTTGACCTTCATTCAATCCGGCTGACTATCGATTCGTGCGAATTGACGCCCCCATTCTGAAGCGCTCCCAAAACTGGCTAATTTGGCTGGTTCGCGGGTGCGTGCTCGGATGATGGGATCGACGACGATTCTCCCTTCAACCTCATTTTCACACTCACCCGCCTCGGATTCCCGAAGCGGGTTTTTTGTTGTCCGGCACCCAGTCATGCAATCCACCAATCTCTCATCCTCCGACCCAAACACATTTCGGTCGCGATGCCTCACCTTCGGCATCGTGGCGCTGTGCGCATCCTGTTTTAGCTCGAAGGGAGTCTTCGTAAAGTCCGCTTACCAGCTCGGCGCGGATCCGAACACACTCCTCGGACTGCGCATGCTCTTCGCGACTCCGTTCTTTCTCATCGGAGGATGGATCGGACATGGCCAACGAACAACCGCACTGACTCGGCGCGACTGGGCGGAGATGATTGGGCTCGGATTCCTCGGCTACTATCTGAGCAGCTACGTCAATTTTCTCGGACTCCAATACCTCAGTGCCGGGCTGGAACGAATCGTTCTCTACACCTACCCAACGCTCGTCGTCATCGGCGGGGCGATCACTCGTCGGACCATGCCAAGGCGCTCAGCAATCGCGGCGGCTGGGCTTAGCTATCTTGGCATCTGCATTGCCTTCGCAGGAGAAGCCCTTCAAAGGTCAACCTTCCCTCAAGGAACGCTTCAAGGCATCGGACTTGTGTTCTGCAGTGCGCTGACTTACGCCGCCTTCATCCTCCTGAGCGGCACTACCGTGACTCGCGTCGGCTCCACCCGATTCACCTCCATCGTAACAGGAATCTCCTGTTTCATGATCCTCTGCCACTTCTTCATCACACGCCCCGGCGCCGCATTGATCGAACAATCCCC
>CAXBNA010000377.1:0-2649 GCA_963976915.1 uncultured Verrucomicrobiales bacterium | reverse complement strand
AGCGGCGTCGGCGTGTCGGATTTGGCTTTCCAAAAATCAAGGATGTGGCGTTCGTGCTCCCCATATCGAACTTCAGAGAAGGTGGGCTTTGGAACCGATGCCGCGTAGGCAGGTGGCTCGGTGGGCTTCGCTTTGCCTTTGGTTTTGGGCGAGGACTGGCTGAACACCGGCAGAGCAATGGCGAGCAGGGCCGTCAGGAGGAGATGTGTTTTCATGGGACAGTGAGGGAAGTTGAAGGGATGCGCTATTTGCCAAGCTCCGAGAGGTAACGGATCAAGTGGGCGAGTTGTTGTTCATCGAGTCCCGCAGTCAAACCATCGGGCATGACGGTGCCGCCGGTTTGAATCTTCTGGGTGTCGGACTTCGGAATGGATTTCACTTCGCCGGTGGCCATGTCGCGTATTGAAATGGCCTCGGCGGTGTCCGTCTGTTTGAAGCCGGTGACGACACTCCCGTCCTTCATCGTCACTGTGGCGGCTTCGTAGCCTTCCTTCACGTTGAGGGAGGGCCAGACAACTTCGGTGACGATCATATCGATGGGAAGCCCACGACTGATGGCACTGAGATCAGGACCAATCTTGCTTTGAGTGGGTCCGGGCATGTGGCAGGCGATGCAGCCGGTTTGCTCATAGACCTTCTTGCCCTCCTCGGCATTGCCGTGGGTCAGGGCGCCTTTGACGATGTTGGTGAGGTAGGCCTTGGTGTAGGCTGGCAGGGCGGTGTTGATCCCCGCCAGTTTCATCAGCAGGGGCGACAGCGTGTCATCACTGCGACCGATGCTGTTGAGTGCGTTGAGAACGAGTTTGGCACTGGTGACTGAAAGGGCCTCAGGCGTTTCCAAAGCCCGTTTCAGTGCGGCTCCTCCTTGCTTGCTGGTGAGCAGGGATCGAAGAGTCGCGGCAGCTTCGTCGACCGTGGCCGCTGTGCTGAGCTTGGCAAGGATCGGCTTGGCCGCCGCTGCCGGAGCTGCGCCGACAAGCGTCTCCATCGCCGTGTCATGCAGGGCGCTGGATTGGGGATCATTGAGCACTTTCAGCAAATCCGCTGGATTGCGCAGCGAACTCAGCGCCGCTTTGCGCAGCGGTAACGCCGCCTTTTCATCGAAGACAAGCGAACGAAGCGCGGGTTCAAAGGTGGTCACTTTCCAAAGCCCTGCCAATCTCACGGCCTGGAGACGAAGGGCCTCGTCCGGACCTTCGATCAGAGGTTTGATCAATCCCGCAGGGTTCGCAGGGCGGGCACGTGCTGAGGTCAGCGCCGCAAGCACTCCGGCGTTGGTGCCGCCATGTTTGAAAATGAATGGCAGGTCCTCTGGATCCGCCACTGCGGCGAGAGTCTTCAACCACAGCACCTGTCGCTGCGGTTCATCGGCATGGGCCAGAACCTGCTTGCGCATGATGCTTGCGATTTTGCGAGAGTTTGATGCCGGCCCTTTCTCAAGCGACGTGACGCGATCCGAGGCTGAAGCAGCGGCGATGGCTCGCAGTTCGTCGGGAGTGTTCTCCACCCAGCCGTTTTGCAGGGCAAAGATCAGGTGTTCGTCTTTGTCGAAGCTGAACTTGCCCGACAGCAGCGACGGTGCCCAAAGGGAATGCGTGGCATGCAGGGTCTTGGTCAGGGCATGCAGATGGTAAGGATTGAATTCCCGGTCTAGGGCTCTGGCAGCGACAATCGCTGCACGCGGATCCGCCACATAGCTGGCCGCCACGATCGCCTCCAATCGCACCAAGGCATCCGCATCAGCGATTTGAACTTCCAACAGCTCCAACGCGTTGGGCAACCGGTCATCGCGAGCCCAGGTCGACAGCGTCCGCGTGGCGTAGGCTCGAATGCGTGCATCGCTAGAACGTAGCAACTCCTTCAGCAACTCGGGTCTCGGCTCCTCGTGGGCTTCGAACAGGGAAAGCGCCTGGAGTCGGCGATAGTCATCTGTCTGCTTTGGCAGCCATGCGTCGAGGGCGGCGATGACTTCGCTGGTATCCCGCTCAAACAACAGCCGCTTCGCTTGATACTTCGCCCAGCGCTCCCGGGAATCGAGTTGCTCCAGAAGGTCGGTGACACTCGCGTTCACCAAATCGGCAGGTTTGACGAGTGGCCGATCCTTGTAGGTGACCCGCCAGACACGGCCGTGGGCTTTGTCGCGATCCGGATGGCGATAGCTCGCTTGGTAGTGACCGATGATCGGATTGTACCAGTCCGCGACGTACAGAGCTCCGTCGGGACCACCCCGGATCTCGACGGGGCGGAAAACGTTGTTGGTCGTCTCGATGATGTTGGGCAGCAGCGTGGTGCTAAACATGCCGTCCTCAAAGTCCAACTGATGCCACTCCAGCAAGTTGGCGTAGTAGCCGCCAATGATGATGCGGCCCTGCATTTCGTCCGGAAAATGGCTGCTACCGAGGAATTCCATGCCCACCTGCTTGATGGGAGCCAGGCATAGATTCATGGCCCGCGAATCCACCGCGAGATCGGATCGGATGAGGCCGGGCGTGGTGAAGTAGGCGCCAATGTTCGCGCCGCTCTTGTGAAACGGTTGTCCGTAGTCAGTCGTCACGACGCCCCAGCAATTCGCGCCGGCAGACGACCACTGTAGAAACGGATCGAGATGTCCCGTGCGCGGGCGGAACCGCCAGACACCTGCACGATTCA
>CAXBNA010000376.1:0-2691 GCA_963976915.1 uncultured Verrucomicrobiales bacterium | reverse complement strand
GTAGCGATGGCGGGAGTCGCGGCAACGATGGTGACGCTGGTGCTGGAGCGGAAGCCGGAGATGCGTTTGCTGCGAATTGCCGGGGCGGACGTGGGGCAGGTGCGGCGGACGATTGTGATCGAGTCCGGAATCATTGGATTGGTGAGTCAGATGCTGGGGCTGGTGGTGGGCGTGCTGCTTTCGCTCGTACTGATTCATGTGATCAATCCGCAGAGTTTCGGATGGAGCATTCAGTTCTACCTGCCGTGGGGATTCCTGGTGCTTGCGACCGTGGTCACCGTTTTGGCGACGATGTTGGCAGGTTTGTATCCCGCGCGGTGGGCGACGCGTCATGGGGGTGGGTTGATGAGGGCGACGGCTGTTTTCGTGGTGCTCTTTGGGGCCGGAGTGGCATCGAGTGTGCAGGCGGAGGATGCATGGAAGCCAGCAGCGCCGGGTCACGAGTATCGGTTTCCGAGCGATCACGGGAGTCATCCCGAGCACAAAATAGAGTGGTGGTACTTCACGGGTAATCTGCGCGAGAGGGGTGGAGCCGGAAAGCGATTGGGCTACCAACTGACGTTTTTTCGAATCGGTGCGGTGAAGGAGCCTGAATCAGATTCACCCTGGGCCTTGCGGGATGTGTGGATGGCGCACTTTGCGATTAGCGATCTTTCGGAAGGGAAGTATCGGTGTGCGGACCGGTTGAATCGCGCGGGGCCGGGATTGGCGGGGGCGTCGCTGGAGAAAATGTACGTGTGGAATGAGGACTGGTCCTGTGTGCAAGACGCCGATGGGGTGATCCAGTTGTCGGCGACGGATCGGGAGATGGACCTGCGATTGTCGCTCACCGAAGGCGAGCCTCCCGTGATTCACGGCGTGGATGGGATCAGCCAGAAAGGAGCCACTCAGGGCAACGCCTCGCACTACTACACGCTGGCGAGGATGCCGTCGGCGGGAGTGGTGCGATTGGGAGATCGGATGTTTGAGGTCGAAGGTGAGTCATGGATGGACCACGAGTTCGGCACAAGCTTTTTGGAAAAAGGGCAGCGCGGTTGGGATTGGTTCTCGGCTCAGTTGGATGACGGAAGCGAGTTGATGCTGTTTCAGATTCGGCGTGAGGACGGCTCCGATTCGGACACCTCGGGGACGTTTGTCTCCCCTGCGGGCGAGGTGGTCCATCTGCCGGCGGGTTCTTTTTCCCTCGCGGCATCGGAGTCGTGGGAATCGGAGCGGACGGGGGGGAACTATCCGCAGAGGTGGACGATCGAGGTGCCGCACTTGGATCTCCGGTTGGAGTGCCGAAGTGCGCTGGCCGAGCAGGAGTTTGTCGCGGACAGCACGCCTGGGCTTGGATACTGGGAAGGAAGCGTGAGTTACGAGGGAACGCGTGGCGGTAGGAACGTCGCGGGAGTCGGATACCTGGAGATGACGGGCTACAGTGGAAAGTCGATGACCGTGTGGTTCGGGGCGGAGTCCGGTGAGTGAGGCAGAGCGGTTTATCGCCAAGCAGTCCAAGCCATCCCGATCCCTCCGACGACGAAGAGAAGCGGAAACCAAATCGAGTAGAGCGCGGCTTTGGTTCCGTGCTTGAGTATGGCGAAGTCAGGTTGGGCGGGGTTCACGTAGCAGGTAGTTTCCAAGCCCACGGGGTAGGTTTCAAGGGTAGCTCTTGCTCGGTCCTCGTGGGAGGTCGCACCGTCGACGCGTTTGATGCGGTGCCCGGTGTAGGATTTGCCGGCGAATTCGTATCGGTACTGAATTTCGGGTCGGTAGGCGATGTTGGAATTGGGAGTGGGGCGCTTGGCTGACAGCTTGGAAGTCACAACCACGCAGGGTACGGCATCCCAAGTGCGTGTTTCCTCAGCTCTCTGGTAGGCCGTCCAAAGGACTCCGGTGAAGATGAGTCCGGCACAGGCGAGGAAGAGTCCCATGGCAGTGAGCCATAGTCTGCCGGAAACGGGGGAGGTGTCGGATGAAGGCATTGGAAAGTGAGGGAGACTTTGACTAGCCTACGAGCGTGCTCCATACAAGGGGGTAGCCTGTTTGATCTCCTATTCGTTCTTTTGTCCATGAATCCTCCTGTCTCCACGCTTCCCGACCAAGCTCCCCGCTGGCGGCTCAAGCCTGAGTCGCTGGAAGCAAAGGAACTGGCGTCAGCGACCGGACTGCCGCTGGTGTTGGCGCAGTTGCTTGCACAGCGAGGAATTGCAACGGCACCTGAAACACGGGATTTTCTGGTGCCCAAACTCGCCCATCTAAGCGATCCACAGGAGATCCCAGAGATGAGGCAGGGCATCGATCGTTTGTTTCAGGCAATCGACCGTCAGGAAAAGGTGATCCTCTACGGCGACTATGACGTGGATGGGGTGACCTCGGTTGCTCTCATGCATTTGACGCTGAAAGCCTATGGGCTGGAAACGAACTATTTTGTCCCGATGCGTCTGGAGGAAGGCTACGGGCTAAGCCTCGACGGTCTCGGCCGGTGCATTGAGGAGTTTGGCAAGCCGGACCTTGTCATCGCGCTCGATTGCGGGACGACCTCGACGGGTGAGTTGCAGTGGCTTGCGGACCAAGGCGTGGATGCGGTCATCATCGACCACCATGAACTCGCCCCAGAGGGCAGGCCCGTTTGCACGGCTCTGGTGAATCCGAAACAGGGTGACGCATTCCATTACTTTTGCACGGCGGGTTTGGTTTTTAAGGTGGCCC
>CAXBNA010000375.1:0-2741 GCA_963976915.1 uncultured Verrucomicrobiales bacterium | reverse complement strand
TCAGTACGGGGTGGCACGACTTTCTGACGGTTCTCATCCAAACGCACCCTGGCGGCGACTGCTCGCGCTGGTTGTGGCTTGCTGTGGACTCTCGGCTGGGGAGTGTCGGGCGGCTCCGAATGTGCTCGTCATTCTCGTTCAGGATTGGCGTGCATCCGTGACAGAAAGTCCCGATTGGATGCCTAAGTTCCAGACGATCCGAAAGCGAGGGGTGACCTTTGAGAACGCTCACGCAGCGAGCACCCTGGAGAATGCATCCCGGACGAGCCTCTGGACCGGACTTTTGCCATCAACAAGTGGCGTCACTCTGGATGATCAGGACTGGCGACGTGCTGTCGCCATGACCAATGTGCGAACCTTGCCGGAGCACTTTCGCGAAAACGGCTACCGGACGGCCGCAGGTGGCCGGGTGTTCTACTCCAATCACGGCGGTGCCGAGGCACTTTTGCTCTCGAATGATGGAGGTGGACGTCGGGGCTACGAATTGGATGTGGCCTGGGAACTCCGTTTCCCGGAGGTCGGTGTTCAGGTGCCCAAACGGGCGTTGAGCGACAGTCCAAAGTTGGAAGAGACGGAGGATGGTCAGATCGTCGCCTGGGCTTGTGATTTTTTGCAGCGCGAGTCCGACAAGCCCTTCTTTGCGGTCGTGGGGCTTGGTGGATTGGCCCTTCCTCGCCAAGTGCCCAAGGCGTATTTTGATCGCGCATCGGAGATCGAGGCGGTTTTGGCCCCCGTCGAGGATGCCGCCGAAGATGTGAAGGACCTGCCGCCGTTTCCCAAGAATCGCTTCTGTGATTTCTGGGGATCGCCGGGCGCTGGGGTGCAAAACTACGGGGCTGCGGCCCTGATGTGCGACGACATGATCGCCCAGGTGGTGGCAGCCTTGGACGCTGGTCCGCATGCCTCAAACACCCTCGTTCTGATCACCTCGACTCGCGGCGCGATGCTCGGGGAAAAACGATGCGAGTTGGGGGGAACGCTTTGGGAGTCGGCGACACGGGTTCCGTTGATTGCGTTTGGTCCAGACATCGAAACCATCGCCCGGCCCCAGCAGCAGGCGGTGTCTTTGATCGACGTCTATCCAACGCTTTGCGACTGGGCGCGACTGAACCCCCCGGTTCACTTGGAGGGCAAAAGCTTCCGTCGATGCGTGGGAGATCTTGGCTATGGCGTGGACCGGGTGGTCACCACGATGGCGGGCAGCGGGGGCTCACCCAGTTATGGCGTGCGCGACGTGGATTGGCACTACATCCGTTATGCGGATGGCTCGGAAGAACTCTACGATCACCAGCAGGACCACGACGAGCGCGAGAATCAGGCCGTAATGACCATTACTCAAGCGGAGCGGACCCGGCTGGCGGGGTTCATTCCTCCCACGACGGTTGGCTTTTCAAGATTGGTCGATCAGGTTCCTCAGCTTCAAACAGAGAAGGGCAGCACCCAGCTTTGGCTGCAGGCAGGGGATGTGCTGCCTTATCAGGCAATGCCAAGTCTGCCGGGGCGCGGCCTCTTTCTGGATTTGGCCTTCGATTACGAACCCAGATTTCACCGCAATGCGGTGCTGGCCTGTTGGGGGACCGATGAAGCTGGGTTTGCGGTGCATGTGGAAAATGGCAGCCCCACGCTTTCGCTCTACCACAAGGGCAAGCGAGAGGCCTTTGCTGGCACCCCCCTGACGATGAAGGGTCCAGTCGAACTCAAGATCGTCATGGCGCTTCAGGGAGCCGTTGAAATTTCATTGAATGGCGAGAATGCCGTTGTGAAACAGGGGCCTTACCAGACCGGCTTTCCAGGACAGCCGAAGAACGCGCTTCTGGTGGGTCGGGTTGGGGCGTTGCCTCTGTCAAAGGACCATCCCCAACGGACGCCGTTTGACGGGAGCTTTCAGCGCTTCAATTTGACCCTCGTTTCGCCGCAGGAGGTTCAGGGCTCCGCCCAGACGCCACCGGAGGACGCCACAGTCCTGCGCGCCCAACCAGCTTCGGCGGGACTCTAACTCTTCATCACACCATGCGCTGCCGCGTCATCAAGGAATTCCGCTTCGAATCTGCCCAGACTCTCCCGAACCTTCCGGAGACTCACAAATGCACGAAGATGCACGGCCACAGCTTCATGGTGGAAATTGCCATCGACGGTGAGGTGGATCCCCACATCGGCTGGGTCTATGACCATGCGGAGATCTCGAAGGCGATGAAGCCCATCGTCGATCAGTTGGATCATGCCTATCTGAATGAGATCGAAGGCTTGGAAAACCCGACGATCGAGCTCATGGCCGGTTGGCTTTGGAAGAAGCTCGCGCCGCAGTTGCCAGGACTGGCTGAGATCACCATTCACGAGACACCAACCGCTCGCTGCGTGTTTCGCGGAGAGTTCTGATCCGAAAAAGGCTTGGCCGACCGACTGCGACGATGGTCCTTCGCGACTTGCGGTGCCGACCGCTGGGTATCCCCCCTCAGGCCACCGCTTCTTTTTCCGGAATCGGAATGCCGTGCCGGGTGGCGAACTCTTCAGCAAGTGCTCGATACGCCATCGCCCCGCGACCTGACGGATCGTACTCGATGATCGATTTCCCAAAACTGGGTGCCTCGCCGAATCGAACGCTGCGCGGAATCACTGTTTGATAGACGATGTTCTCGAAGTAGCCGCGAACATCGCTGACCACTTGCTGGGAAAGGTTGGCCCGCGAATCGAACATCGTCATCACGATGCCTTCAATCTGAAGGGTCGGGTTGGCCCCGCAC
>CAXBNA010000374.1:0-2765 GCA_963976915.1 uncultured Verrucomicrobiales bacterium | reverse complement strand
AAGCACTCGATGGCCAGCGGAAGCATCCCCGCCGTGAGGGAGGGCGCATAGCCGACGGTCAAGGTGATGGCACCGCCCGCCGCGCGCACCTTCGCCAAGGCCTGATCCGCACGGGCCATGACCGCCTTCGCCTCCCGGAGCAGCAGTTGCCCCTCGGAGGTGAGTTTGAACGAATGAGCCCCGCGATCCAGCAGCGCCACGCCGATATCGTCCTCCAGCGCCTTGATCTGGCGGCTCAGCGCGGGCTGGCTGAGATGGAGCGCCTGCGCCGCGCGGCTGATGTTTCCAGCCTCGGCAGCGGCGATGAAGGAGCGGAGCTGGCGCAGTTCCATAAGAGTACCGGAGGATACGGACATCCCGAAGGGCGGAAAGTGGTTTGTGGGCCAGGCCACCGCAGGCCACGCTCCATGCAGGCTCAGCCCAACGAGCCTGCATTGGAGCCTTCGTCCGCGTCGACGAACATCGTCTTGTGAAAACAAACCCCGATTCTCTCACTCGACGCCGCTGGAGCCTCATGGCCGCTGGCGGAGTCATCGCCGGAGCCGCCACGAAAGCGGACGCTGGCTTTCTGAAGAATCTTTTCTCCAAACCCTCATCCCAAACGAATCCTAACCTCATGAAACCCACCATCGACTCCGTGACCATCCGCCGCTCCAACGAACGCGGTCACGCCAACCACGGCTGGTTGAAGACTCAGCACACCTTCAGCTTTGCCGACTACTATGACCCAGCGCACATGGGCTTCCGCAGCCTGCGCGTCATCAATCAGGACATCATCGCCCCCGGCGCCGGATTTCCCACGCATCCCCACCGCGACATGGAGATCTTCAGCTACCTGCTCGAAGGCGCGCTGGAGCACAAGGACAGCATGGGCAATGGCCGCGTCCTGAAGCCCGGTCAGATCCAGCTCATGAGCGCCGGCACCGGCGTCACCCACAGCGAGTTCAATCCCTCCAAGACCGAGGGCGGCCACCTCCTGCAGATCTGGATCCAACCCGAACGCAAGGGCCTCAAGCCCAGCTACACCGAGTGGCATCCCGATCCCGCCAAGGAAAACGAGCCCAAGGTCCTCGTCATCTCCCCCGATGGCCGCGACGGCTCCGCCACCATCCATCAGGACGCCGACATCTACCGCATCCGCCTCACCGACGGCCAATCGATCGAGCACGAGGTGAAAAACGACCGCGGCCTCTGGCTCCAGCTCATCAAGGGTGAAGTCACCGCCAACGGCCAAACCCTCCACCCCGGCGACGCCGCCAGCACGGAAACCCCCGGCGCCCTGAAGCTCACCGCCAAAGGCCAGGTCGAGGCGCTGCTCTTCGATCTCGGCTGAGGCAAAGCCCGCCGCTCACAGCGCTCTCTCCTCTTCGGAGGGGAGGGCGTTTGCCACACTCAGGGGCCGCCATGTTTCGTGAAATTCCCCTATCGTTGCCCTATTCCTTGCCTTCATCTTTGCCTTTGATCCAAGGGTAGTCAGGCAAGGATCAAGGCAAGGATGAAGACCAAGATGAGGACAGGGATCAGGAAAAGTCACGGGTGCCCGACGGGAGTAATGGAGTGTTGCGGAGCCCGCACGTCCCACTGCGGCGATTCCTGTTGTCGCACGAGTCCGCGGCAGCGTCTTGGAGTGCGGTGACCTTGGCACCGCTTTCGCAGGCCGGTGGTCGCGCGCCGTCATGCAGCGGCATACGCAGGCCACTCGCCCAACCAAAGCGGCGGCGAGCCGCACGCACTCCAAGACGCTGCCGCGCCTGTCGGTGGGGTGAGGGCGTTTTGCGTACCTTCGTCAGGCGATGTCCGCACGTTGGAGCAATTCCCGAGAAGGCCTGCAAACGATCACATCGATCGGGGCCAGTCCCTCCACACCATGCACCACGTTCTTCGGCTCGGCATCAGCCACCAGCACATTGTCCTCGCTGCGATACCAGACATCTCCAAATCTCGTCCGATGAAGCACGAAACGACGTTCCTGCATGAAGGCCGCGATTTCCTGCCCCGTGGCGGGTCTGCCGAGGAAGATCGGCTGGCTGGTGACAACGCGGACGTTTCTGCCCGAACCGTGAATGCCATGAATGCACCAGTCGAGCCCAAACAACTCGACCGTCAGCCGGATTCGCTCCAAATACTGTTCTAGGGTTGCAAAGCGATCAGGGCCGAATACGCGGCCGTATTCACCGGAGTGAGTGGCCTTGATGGCCCGCCCGTCGCTCGAAAACCAAACCTCGTGCTCCGAACCCCGGGTTTGTCCAAAACCCGCGGGAAGCTCGACTAGGTTCATGCGCGGGATCTCCTGAATCTCCGCCAGAAGGGAAGGGTGGACTCCGAGTCGCGTCCTGCTTTCTCAAAAAGCTTCACCTGCTGGTCCCATGCCTCACGAGTCACCGCCGGTTGCTCACGCAGCATCCGGGCCAGACGCTCGCGGTCGGCTTGGCAAAGCGCTTGGATGGTGGCGGATCCGGCTGACATGGCCAGAGCCTATCTTGAACCCTTGTCTCCTGCAACGCGCAATGCGACCTGACCCCTCGACTTCCGTAACCGTGGCGTTGTCGGCGAGGATCTTGCGGACGCCGCATTCAGGTTCATCCGGGAAGTGGGTGCAGGATGGAGCGGGCCTAGGGGGAAGGTTTGGGAAGTCGGTTGGCTTTTTCCCAAGGTTGCAATGACAAGAGCGAGGCAAACCGCGCATCGACACTTCATGCGGAGCCCGCACGTCGCACGAGTCCGCGGCAGCGTCTTGGAGTGCGGTGACCTTGGCACCGCTTTCG
>CAXBNA010000373.1:0-2794 GCA_963976915.1 uncultured Verrucomicrobiales bacterium | reverse complement strand
GGCGAATCTCATCAATTCAGTCAAAGGGGTGGTTTGGGAGCGAGATCCAGTGAGCGGCAAATTCCTTCTTCTGAGCGGATCAGCCGACGGCTTTCTTGGCTACTCGAAGACTCGGTGGCAACGTGAGACTGATTTTTGGGCTTCCAAGATTCATGAGTCAGATCGAGACCGAACTCTCGCCGCTTGGAATTCGCAGTCCCAAAGACCCGGACCCTACGAGATTGTGTATCGGGTCGTGGCTGCGGATGGGAGAATCGCCCATGTGGAGGAGGACGGGTTTTGCGTCAGGCTGCGCGATGGGGCTTTCGTTTTTCGTGGGGTCTTCAGTGACATCACCGAAAGGTTCGAATTGAATGCTGCGGCTGAGAAGTCCAGGCGGATTCAGGTCGAGAACTCGCGCCAGGCAGGGATGGCAGAGTTGGCGACGGGCGTATTGCACAATGTTGGGAATATCCTCAACACGCTCAATGTGAATGCGAGGTTGATGTCCGATCAGTTGAGGGATTCGAAAGTTCAGCAACTTCACAAGGCGTCAAAGCTTCTGGCGGAGAACGGGGCCAAGGGCTCCGCGTTTTTCACCGATGACCCCCGAGGGCGCGCACTGCCCGACTATCTGACGAAAGTGAGTGACTTTCTGATGGCTGAGAACACTCGACTGCAGGGGCAGATGCATGAGGTGCTGGATCGGATCGAGCACATTCGCGACGTGATTGTCCTCCAACAGAAGCACGGCAAGGTCAGGATGGATGAAGCGGAGGCGGATTTGGTTGGCTTGGTCCAAGACGCGCTTCGACTTGAGGGTGATGCTCTCTCCAACGGGGGAGTCGATGTGGAGACTCGACTGCCAGATCTGCCTGCCTTGGCTTTGACGAAGAGCCACATTCTTCAAATTTTGGTGAACTTGATCAACAACGCTCGCCATGCAGTCGCGGACAACAGTGCAGGTAACCGAAGGGTCGAAGTGACGATCAATTTGCCTCATGAGGGGAAGGTGGCGATCACCGTGAAAGACAACGGTTGTGGCATCGCCCAGGCGCGCCTCGCTCAAATTTTCAGCCACGGATTCACGACTCGAAAGGATGGCCACGGGTTTGGCTTGCATCACGCGGGCCTTCTTGCGCAGGACATGGGTGGACGACTCTTCGCAGAGAGCGAGGGCAGAGGCAAGGGCGCCACCTTCGTTCTCGAGCTTCCCTTTGTCGAGGCTTCCAAGCCTTCACAATCCAATTCCCGAGACACTGGAAGATCGGGAAAGCATGGCCGAGGCCCAAGAGACATTGCCATGGAGGTGTGTTCTTGAGTCCGTCAATCCTGAAACAGTCACCCAAAAAACAACCCATGAGCACGTCTCGTTCAGCACCTGCCACCAATCACAGAATTCTCATCGTGGATGACAATCCGGCGATCCATGAGGATTTTCGGCGCATCCTTTCACCCTCCGATTTCGGGGAAATGGAACTCCATCGTGTGGAGTCGGTCATCTTCGGAAATGAGCCGCAAAAGACGTCGCGTGCTGACTACCAACTGGCTTTTGCGTCCCAAGGCGAGGATGCCGTGATGTTGGTGGAGAGTGCCATGGAGCAGGGGCAACCCTTCGCCGCAGCGATGGTCGATGTCCGGATGCCTCCCGGAATGGACGGCGTGCAGACCATCAAGCAACTCTGGGGGGTACAGCGCGATTTGGAGATTGTGATCTGTACAGCCTACTCAGAGTACTCCTGGGAGGAGATCACTGATGAGTTGGGGCCATCCCATCGGGTGGTGGTTCTGAAAAAGCCTTTCGATCCGATTGAGGTGCTTCAGTTGGCACAGGCTCTGACCTCGAAGTGGGGAGCTGAGAGAGAGGCCGCATTCAAACAACTCGATCTTCAAGGGCGGCTGCTTCAAGGGTCCGAGCGGCTGGTGGAAGCCTGTGAACGCCTTCGCGTCGAGCAGGAAGAGCGGAGACGGCTGGAGAAGAGCGTGCGGGAAATCCAGCGCACGGACTCTCTGGCGCGCTTGGCGATGGGGATCGCTCACGACTTCAACAATCTGCTGACGGTCATTCAAGGGCATCTCAGCATTGCCATCGAGGACTCTGGAAACTCCGCTGCGACCAATGACAAGCTGGAGACGGTCCTCGTGGCGGCACGCCGGGCTACAGACCTCAGTCGACAGTTGGTGAGCCTGTCGAAGGAAACGGACGGCAGGGTTCGTCCCGTTAATTTGAGTGAACACCTCAAGAGTGAGATCGACGTCCTTGAGTGCTCCCTGGGTGAGCTCTACCCACTCACAATGAATCTTGAAGACGGGTTGCCCGCCGTCTTTTCGGAGCCTGCCTCGCTGACTCATCTGACGACGAATTTGGTCCTGAATGCACGTGAGTCGATGCCCGGCGGTGGACGAATCACGCTTGCCGCCCATCGGGTTGAGATTCGCAGCGACGAAGAGGCACGGGCAATTCATCCCGAAAGTCGGCCAGGCACCTTTGTGCAGCTAGCCGTGAGCGATGTCGGACGCGGATACTCAAAGGATGAAATCGCTTCGATCTTTGACGCCGACAATGGCAAGAAGGCCCATCGAATGGGGTTGGCTGTGGTTCGGAGTCTTGCTCACGAGTGGGGTGGATGGGCGATGGTTCGGAGCGCCGAGGGAGTGGGCAGCGAGTTCTCTGTGTTTCTCAACGTTGCGCACTCGCTCTCTGCGCCGCCGCTGGAGGTTTCTCCGCTCGATAGCGATCCGGTTGGACCTTCGATGATCCTTGTGGTCGACGACGACAGGGCGGTCCGGGAACTCGTGGTTTTTCTACTGAAGA
>CAXBNA010000372.1:0-2878 GCA_963976915.1 uncultured Verrucomicrobiales bacterium | reverse complement strand
CCAAGCCGGGTGATGTTCTTGGGTCTGAGCCTTGCCGCCCTCGCGCTGCGCCGTCGGCGCCGGGCACCCTCGCTCTAGGGGGGAATCTTTCTCGTGACCCCCCGCTGAGAGCGGGATGGTGCCGCCGGTTCACGGGTCTCTCATCAGGAATGGGGAGGGCTGAAGGCGCTGTGCCCAAGGCTGGGTGCGGCTATCTGGTGGCTTTTGGACGCTGATCTCACGAAAAGCAAGGGTTGACCCTCCGGGCTCTGTCTGATAGAACCCTCTTATGCCTTTCATAAGGACCTCATTTAGAGGGGGTTCAAGCGTGAGGCTTGCTGAGATGGACATTAAGCAATCAATTCTGACTTCGGAGGCGGCTCAAGCCCGATTGACGCAGTTGCTTGCGACGATGCGTGAGGTGTTCTGGATTGCGCCGCTGAACGGCTCGGAAGGCCTGTTGGTGAATCCCGCGTATGAGAGGGTCTTTGGCTATCAAGTGGACGAATTGAGTCGTCGGCGCTGGGTTTGGTTGAGATCCGTTTCCAAAGAAGATCGAAGGAAGATCCTGAAATGCATCCGGAACTCACGGAATGGCGGCGAACAGGATGATGTGGAGATTCGCATTCGTCATCGAGACAACAGTCGGCGCTGGCTTCTGTGCCGAATCACTCCGATCCATGATCCAGAGATGGGAGCCGGGGCGGTGATGGGTCTTGCTCTGGACATTACGCAGCGAAAGCTTTTGCAAAACCGCCTCCTCGGCGTCGCTGAGCAAGAGCGGCAGAGGATCGGGATGGAGCTCCACGATGACCTTTGTCAACGATTGGCCGGCCTGCGTCTCAAAGTGGGTGTGTTGACCAATTCATTGCAGTCCAGCGATTCAAAGACGGCTGATCTGGCAAGAAGGGTGGCTGACGAGTTGTCGGAGGCAGTTGGAATCGCTCGCCTCTTTGCTCGTGGCTTGGCTCCGGTGGAATTGGATCGTCTTGGATTGCCGCAAGCGCTGAAAGATCTCTCTCAAACGGTGGAGAAGACGTTTGGCATCCCCTGCTTACTGGATTTGCCAGAGACGTCGAGAGATCTGCCTTCCGAAACTTCAACGCATGTGTTTCGTGCCATTCAGGAGCTCGCCGCCAACGCGGCCAAGCACAGTTCCCCAGAATGGATGCAAATCACCCTTGCCGAGAGGGGGGATCGGTTGATGGTGAACGTGTCTCACAATGGTGCCTCATTCAGTCCGAATGAAGTGGAGTCCAATGGTGGGTTGGGATTGCATTTCCTACAGCAGCGGCTGGATGCGCTGGGCACCTCACTTCGCCGAGGGAAGAAAGTAAGCGCGGACGGAAAAGAGATTGTGACAGCCGTATTTGAAATTGAAATCGGATGAATTGGCGGAAGATAAACGATAACGACCTAAACAGATATGTATAAATCAACAGACAAAGACATTCGGGTTGCCTTGGTGGATGACCATCGGTTGATGTTGGACGGTCTCAAATTGCTCATCGACAGCATGGAGGGCTTCACATGTTCCTGGCATTGTGAAGATCCGCTTCAAGCTCTTGGCTTGGTCGAGACCAGTCCTCCCGATGTGTTGGTGGCCGATATCACGATGCCTTCACGAAACGGGCTGGAACTGATCAAGGACGTTCGGTCTCTGAACAAGGATTTGCCGGTGTTGGTTCTCTCCATGCATGATGAATCTGTTTATGCGCAAAGGGCGATCAAAGCCGGAGCGAAGGGCTATGTGATGAAGGGAGCGTCCAACGATGAGTTGGAAACGGCATTGAAGAAGGTGGTTGAAGGCGGCATTGCGGTCAGTGCCGTCATGGGCGAGAAGATGATTGAGGCCTACACAACCGGTGAGGACATTACCACGGACCAAGGGGTGGAGCGTTTGAGTGACCGGGAATTTGAAGTGTATCAGCTGGTTGGAAATTGCCTGAGCACCTCGCAGATCGCGGATCAATTGGGGATCAGTCCGAAAACGGTGGATGTTCACAAGTCCAAGATCCGTGCGAAGTTGGACATGCGGGCCGGATCCTCCTTGACTGCGCACGCCATCCGGTGGGTGGAGGTGCAAAAACTGGCTCCCAAGCCCTAGCAACCGGCACCGTTCCTTATTGGGGGAGCACGAGCTTCCTCGGGATGAAGTCAATCCAGCGTCCGCCGATATCGAGCGACCGCTGCGGTGAGACTGGCGACAAGGAAGAGGGCCATTTTCCCGACCTCGGGGGCGACCTCGAACCATCCGTTGCCCTTCAGCATGATCCCTCGGACGATCCGAAGGAAATGGGTGATGGGGAGCACGCTGCCGATGTGTTGAGCCCATTCGGGCATCCCACGAAAGGGGAACATGAAGCCCGAGAGAAGGATGGAAGGCAGGAAGAAGAAAAAAGCCATCTGCACGGCTTGAAGCTGATTCCGTGCGACGGTGGAGAAGGTGACGCCGACGCCCAGATTGGCGAGAACGAAGACCAGGGCACTGCCTAGCAGGAGGAGCAGGCTGCCCTCCATCGGCACTTGGAAAAGGAGTCGGGCAGCCACAAGGATGAGGCCGATCTGAATGTAGGCGACGAAGATGTACGGGATGATTTTTCCCACCAGCACCTCGATGGGGCGGACGGGAGTACTCAGCAGCATCTCCAGGGTGCCGCGTTCACGCTCGCGGGTCATCGCCAGCGCGGTGATCATCACCATGGTCATGGTCAAGATCACGCCCATGAGGCCGGGCACGATGTTGTAGGCGGTGTGAGCCTCGGGGTTGTAGCGGGCGTGGACTCGGATACCAAAGGGAGGTGGGACGGCAATGAGATCCGACGAGGTTCCTCGCAAAACATCGCGCGCGGCCCGAGCTCCGATCTCCTCCATGGATGCAAGGCCGTGGCTGGTCGCA
>CAXBNA010000371.1:0-2889 GCA_963976915.1 uncultured Verrucomicrobiales bacterium | reverse complement strand
GTCCGCGGCCAGGCTCCCCAAGCCGTTCCCTACGTTTCAGAATGCGAAGCTTTGTGCGCGGGCCTCGCGGACGCGATTCGTGCGGCTCCCGAGATGCTGGCGATGCGGATTGAAGATGCCTTGGTGTTCAACGAGGAATGTGCGCCCGAGATTGTCGCCACCGCGATGGATGTGGTGGGGGCGGAGCCAGCGCTGGTGAAGGAAATCGTGGATACGGCAGTGAAGGTGGCTCCCCGGCGGTCGGCTGAGATCATGGCGGCGGTGCGATCCTTCTCCGTGCCAACGGCAGTCGTTGCCATTGTCCCCCAGGAAGAGGTTCGAGCCGCCGTGGTGCCAATCCTGACCGTTGACGGCGTTGAGGTTGAGGTGCGCCGTGCGGAGGCTCCTGTAATGATCGGAAACATTCCTCTGGAAGAGGTTCGTCCCGCCGAACCGCCGCCGAGAGCTCTCCCCGCAGATGGCATGATGGAGTTGGCGGCAGGAGAGGAAGTACGGCGTGCGGTGCCGAACTGGAAGTAGGTTCACGGTCGGAGGAAAGGAAGATGGCCGTCGGTTCGTTTTCACGGTCCTCATGATGCTTCGCCGGTCCGTTTTCACCTTGTTGCTTGCTCCCGTTTTGGCTTTGGCCGCGGAAAAGCCAAACATTCTGTTTCTGTTTGCCGATGACTTCTGTTACGAGGCCGTCAATGCGGTGGGAATGACCGACATCGAAACCCCCAATTTGGATCGCCTTGCCAATCAAGGCACCGTTTTTACCCACGCCTACAACATGGGTTCTTGGAGTGGCGCTGTTTGCGTCGCCAGCCGGACCATGCTGAACACGGGCCGCTATGTCTGGCGGGCCAAGCAGGTCTGGGGAAAAAAGGAGCTGGAGGCCGAGGCCGCGCGCGGCGTGTTGTGGTCGCAACTCATGGGCAAGGCTGGCTACGGCACCTTCATGACCGGCAAGTGGCATGTGCCGATTGATCCGCCTGCGATCTTCGATACGGCGGTCGATGTCCGTCCAGGCATGCCGGCGACGGTTCCCGCTGCCTACAATCGCCCGCTGCCTGGCCAGCCTGATCCCTGGAGTCCGAGCGATCCTTCCGTCGGCGGTTTTTGGGAAGGTGGAAAGCACTGGAGTGAGGTCGGTGCGGATGACGCCATCGAGCACCTGAACGGCGGTGCGGGAAAGGAGAAGCCGTTCTTTATGTACGTGGCTTTCAATGCACCGCATGATCCGCGCCAGGCTCCGGCGGAATACGTGGCCAAGTATCCACAATCGCGCATGGAGGTGCCTGAGGATTTCCTGCCCGAGTACCCCTACAACGAAGCGGCGAACACGGGCCGCAAACTGCGGGATGAGAGGCTTGCACCGTTTCCCCGGACCGAGGAATCGGTCAAAGTGCATCGGGGCGAGTACTATGCGCTGATCACCCATCTGGATGCTCAAATCGGGCGGATTCTCGAGGCACTGGAAGCGTCGGGAAAGGCGGACAACACCTGGATCTTCTTCACGGCAGATCATGGCTTGGCCGTGGGCCACCATGGCCTGTTCGGGAAACAGAACATGTATGACCACAGCCTGCGCGTGCCATTCTATGTGAACGGGCCCGGCGTTGAGAAAAAGAAGATTGATGCGCCAATCTACCTTCAAGACGTGATGGCCACCTCGCTGGATTTAGCAGGTGCCGAAAAGCCTGCGCATGTGGAGTTTCAGAGCCTCCTGCCGCTGATTCACGGCGAGTCCGATGCACCGACCGCTTCACCGGTTTACGGCGCCTATTTGAGCGAGCAACGCGCCATCATCAGCGATGGCTGGAAACTCATTGCCTACCCCAAGGCACCCAAGCTGCGCCTCTACCACCTCACTGAAGATCCCAAGGAGATGCACGATCTCGCT
Organism: uncultured Verrucomicrobiales bacterium; assembly: GCA_963976915.1. Classification (GTDB taxonomy): domain Bacteria; phylum Verrucomicrobiota; class Verrucomicrobiia; order Verrucomicrobiales; family Verrucomicrobiaceae; genus CAXBNA01. The sequence goes on along the minus strand of CAXBNA010000371.1, from coordinate 1,007 downwards.
GATGATCCTGCCCATGCGGAGAAGGTGAAGTCGCTCTTGAAGGAACTGAAGTTGCTTCAGGAAAAGATGGGCGACGATTTGGACTTGGCTGCGACGTTTGGCTGACGGCGAGCGAAACGTTGTGAGGGTTTTGATCCCGGTCCGCACCGAGAGAAGGAGCAATGCAATTCAATGCAATTCAATGCAATTCAATGCAGTGCTACGCTAAGCGATCATCTTCTTCACCAACTCGCCGTGGACGTTGGTGAGGCGCATGTCGAGGCCCTGGAATTTGACGGCGAGTTTTTCGTGATCGAAGCCGAGTAGGTGGAGGAGGGTGGCGTGGAGATCGTGGACGTGGACGGGATCCTGGGTGGTGTTGAACCCGAACTCGTCGGTGGCACCGAGAGAGAGTCCGGGTTTCATCCCGCCGCCTGCGAACCACATGGTGAAGGCGTTCGGGTGGTGGTCGCGCCCGTCATTGCCTCCCTGGACCATCGGGGTGCGGCCAAATTCGCCGCCCCAAATGACGATGGTGTCCTCAAGGAGGCCGCGCTGTTTGAGATCGCGAACAAGAGCGGCGCAGGGGCGGTCGGTTTGGCGGCACTGCTCGGTTAGGCCCTTGGTGAGGCCGCCGTGGTGATCCCAGGCTTCATGGAAGAGTTGAACAAAGCGGACGCCGTTCTCGATCATGCGCCGGGCGAGGAGGCAGTTGTTGGCAAAGGAGGCCTCGCCGGGTTTGGCACCATACATGTCGAGGATGTGTTGGGGCTCGCGGGAGATGTCCATCAACTCGGGCGCGGTGTGCTGCATCCGGTAGGCGAGCTCGAAGCTGTTGATGCGGGTGGCGATCTCGGGGTCGCCGACGATGTTGAGGCGCTCTTCGTTGAGTTGTTTGAGGACGTTGAGTGTGTCGCGCTGGGTGGCGTCGTCGATGCCTTCTGGATTGGAGAGGTAGAGGACGGGATCGCCACTGCTGCGGAAGGGGACACCCTGATAGACGGTTGGGAGGAAGCCGCAGCCGAAGT
>CAXBNA010000370.1:0-2962 GCA_963976915.1 uncultured Verrucomicrobiales bacterium | reverse complement strand
TCGATAGGATGGGCTCGCGGTTCTGTTGAACGATGCCCGTCCACAGATCCGGATCGCCCGAGGCGACGCGGGTCGTATCGCGAAACCCCGAACCGATGCAGGACGCGGCGCTGGGGTCGGCCTGCAGCGCAGCCAGAGTGGTGACGGCGGCCATCAGGTGCGGAAGATGGGAGATGCGTGCCACGTGTCGGTCATGCTGCTCTGCCGACATCAAGATGACCCGCGCACCGACCCCACGCCAAAAGTTTTCGAGCCGCGTCTTGGCTGAATCCTGGGTGGACTGAGTGGGAGTGAGGACGCAAACGGCGTCGCGGAAGAGATGCGCCTTTGCGGCGTCGATGCCTGCCTTTTCGGATCCAGCCATGGGGTGGCTTCCGAGAAAGCAGGGACCATTTGTCTCCGCGAAAAGCGGCGTCAAGGATTGCACGAGAGGGCTCTTCACACTGCCGACGTCTGTCACGATGGCGTCCGGCTCCAGTGTGGAATCGGCGATTTCCTGAGCCAGTGACGCCATCCTGTCAACGGGGGTTGCGAGGACGATGATCGAAGCGCCGCGTACGCAGTCCGCCACAGATGTGCTTGTTTCGGCCTGGATGCCGAAATTGGGAAGTCGCTCCAAGGCCTCCGGGCGTCGGGCCCAGATGCGCAACTGCTGTCCCGAAAAGGATTCCTGGCACGCCAGCGCCAGTGATCCACCGAGCAGGCCGGGCCCAAGGATGGCCACGCAGCGCTCAGCCATAGTTACGGAACCCGGAAAACCTTGCCGGTGTAAGGGCAGCGGACTTTGGTGCCTGGGGCAATGCCCTGAACATCCACAAACCCAGCGGACGAATCGTAGGGGCTGTAGACGAAACCTCGTTTTCCGGGGACGGGCTTGCCATAAGGCAACTCGGCGGGAGGCTGAGGCTTGGGAGGCTCAGGGGGAGTGGCTGGCGTCTCGGTCGGGGCCGCAGGATCCGTCGTTGTGGCGACTCCCGGAGCGGCTGGATCGTTGGGATTCGGGGCCGTCGATGCGTTAGGATCGAGCGCCAAGCCTGGGTCGAGCTGAGGTGTGGCAATGTCGCCACCGGGGATGGGTGGTTGGCCCGGCACGTTTTGCACGTAACGACTGTCGGCTGCCAGATTCGGGTTGCCCCCTGGAGGAGGATTGTCGAGTGAGTAGCGCTGGCCGGGAGGCCGCCTACCGCCATAGGGGGCGGGAGGACCAAAGCAACTGGTCAGCAGGGCCGCGAGGCTCACGAGCATTAGAGATTTCCACAGGGAGGTCATGGCGAGCGAGATGTGTAGTTCGGGGAAGGTCAGGAATTGACCCGCATGGGCATCAAGACGTAGAGGAAATTGGGGCCGCTGCGAATGACACCGGGGCTGATCTCATCGATCAGGTGCAGGTGGATCTCATCGGCCGTCAGATTGCGGAGAGGCGCCATCGTAAACTCGGGATTGAAGGCGATGGTCATGTCCGCACCCTTGTACTGAATGGCCAAAGACTCGCGTGCCTCACCAATGTCCGGGGAGGAAGCCACGATCTCCACATTGTCCTCGCTGAAGCGAAATTTAACGTTGTTGGACTTCTCGCTGGCGAGCAGGGACACGCGTGAAATGGCCTTGTGGAAGGTCTCCCGTTCGAGAGCGATCCGCTCCTTGGTCTCACCGGGGATGACCTGACGATAGTTCGGATAGTTTCCGTCGATGAGCTTGCTGACCAGGAGGCCGTCGGCCAATTCAAAGCCAATCTGGGAACCCGAGACGCGGATGGTGACCTCACCCGAGTCGCCCAGCAGTCGAGAGAGTTCGTTCACGGCCTTGGTGGGGACGATGACGTCGGTCTCATGGCTCTGCGGGAACTCCAACTCCTGTTCGACCATCGCGAGACGGCGACCGTCGGTGGCCACCATGGTGAGACGATCTCCTTTGAAGGAGAACAATATGCCGTTGAGCACGTAGCGAGTTTCGTCCGTCGAGATGGCGTAGGACGTCTTGCGGAGGCAATCCTTGAGAACAGCCTGCTCCATTTTGAACTCACGCTCGCCATCAAAGGAGGGCAGTGCGGGGAAGTCCTCGCTGCTGAGGCCCAGGACTTTGAAGAAACTGGGGCCGCTGCGGATGCTCGCCGTGTTCTTTTCGTCGACACTGATGTCAATGTCCTCGGCGGGGAGTTCGCGAACGATGGTGGCCAGTCGGCGCGCGGGAAGGGTGGTGGCACCTTCTTCCTCGACTTCAGCGGGGACCGTGCAGGTGACGCCCACATCGAGATCGGTCGTGGTCAGCTCCAAAACGCCATCTTTGGCCCGGAGAAGAACATTGGACAGAATGGCGAGCGTCGTGCGGGCGCTGACGACGTGCTGAACTTGCTGGATGGCCTCCAGGAAGGATTCCTTGCTGATGGTGAACTTCATAAATGCTGGGACAATCTGCTTTTCTTATCAAACGGACTGCCTTGGGCAAGGATATTGAGCGGGAAATGCTCTCTGTCCATGGCCAAAAGTCCGCTCACACAGGTAAAATCGACCAGAACGCGCCTCCAACACGTCCCAAGGCCGCATTTTGAGGAGTGGTCGGGAGATCCGACGCCTGACAACTTGCTCAACCCCAGAGCGAGGTTGGGTAGTCTCCGGCATCGACAAGGGCTTGGATCGAGGCGATCACGTCGGCCTTGTCCTCGGGATAAGTGACGCCGAACCACTTTCCGGTGGTTTCGAGTACCCGCACATCGGCGCTGCCTGCCTTGATGTAGCCATCCAATTCCTGGGGCATGTAGCACTCCGACTTCAGTTCGGTTCCGCGCTCGCTGAGGAAGCGCCGGAAGGACTCCCGGAGGCGATCAAAGACATCCGGGGCAAAGCCGAAGAAGTTCATCGAGACGACTTCCTCGCCCGTCAGTTGGACCGGGGGATCCGTTTCCTGATTCTCGGCACCGCCCGCAGTCGGGACGATTTTGGTCATCTCGGTGACGGACGCGAGC
>CAXBNA010000369.1:0-3002 GCA_963976915.1 uncultured Verrucomicrobiales bacterium | reverse complement strand
AGGAGGCAATCTTTGAAGCGAGGCGGGATGGGCAGGGGATGTCGGAGGCCGCGCTGCGGGATCGTGTGCAGGCGGCGGTGGATGATGAAGCTTGGATTGAGGAGAAGATTGCGCATCGGCTTGTGGATGTGACCGAGGCAAGCGCAAGGGAGTGGTACGCGGCGAATGCGGAGTCGCTTCGGGTTCCGAGAGTCTGGAAGGCGGCGCACATCTACCTGTCGAGGCATGATCCCGAGAAGGTGGAGGATCGGGGGGCTGAGTTGGGAGTGGTGCGGGATGGACTGGTCGCGGGTGAGATGGACTTTGCCCAGGCGGCGGCGGAGTTTTCCGAGGACGAGCGGACGAAGTTGCGGGGAGGCGATTTGGGGTGGTTTTCGGCGGATCGGATGCCGGAAGATTTCATTCGGCACGTTCAAGCGCTGAAGCCGGGTGAGATGAGCGCACCGGTGGCGACATCATTGGGCTGGCACTTGATTCGGCTGGACGAGGTTCGAGAAGCGAGGGTGCCGGAGTTTGAGGAGGTGCAGCCGGAGATTCGGGCTCGCTTGCTGAGCGAGCGGCGCGAGGCGGCGATTCGTTCGCTGGTGTCGGAGCTTAGAACCCGGTCGTTTCGGCCGACGGTCTTCGTGCGATATCATGAGGACGTGATCGCGGGAATCGAGCCTGCGCCTTGATCTGGATCGGTGAGCGTAGTAACAGGGGAAGAATTTATGTCACCTGCTTCCCATTTGAAAAACATCGGTGTCCTTGGCCTTGGCATCATCGGTTCCCGTGCGGCCGACAACCTGCGCAAGGCAGGTCATGACGTGTTCGTCTGGAGTCGATCTGCGCGCCCCGTCCCCAACTTTTTGGCCTCACCTCGTGAAGTCGCTCAAACGGCCAATGTGGTACAGATTTTTGTGCGCGATGGTGAAGCGCTTTTGGAGGCCGTCAGCGACATGCAGCCGGTGCTGGAGCGGCATCATGTGATCGTGAACAACGCGACCGTGTCCAAGGAAGCGACGCTCGAAGCCGCCTCAATTTGCGAGAAGGCGGGTGCCGGCTTTTTGGACTGTCCCTTCACGGGCAGCAAGAATGCGGCGGCCGATGGGAAGCTGGTTTACTATGTGGGAGGTGAGGAGTTTTTGCTGGATCGGGTGAGATCGGTGCTGGCTGCGACCTCGGCAGAGATTTTGCATGTGGGTGCGGTTGGCGAGGCGACGGTCTTGAAGATCGCCACCAATCTGGTGTCGGCGGTGACCGCAGAGGTTTTGGCCGAAGCGGCTTCGCTTGTTCAGGCAGACGGTGTGGAGCCGGAGAAGCTGCTGGCGGCGCTCAAGTTGAACGCCAACTACTCGATGTTGGCGGGAATGAAGCTGCCCGCGATGATTGCCGGGGAGTTTGAGCCGCATTTTTCGCTGAGGAACATGTTGAAAGACGTGGATTTTGGTCGGGCAATGGCCGAGCGCTTGAAGGTGGATGTGCCGACGATTGACGCGACCGCCACCATCATGAGAAAGGGCGTGGACGCAGGCAAGGGCGATCAGGATTTCTCGGTGATTGGTGCTGCGATCTCGGCAAAGAAGGGAGCGGCCAAGGCGTGACTGCGGAACGCTTTCAAGAGATCGAGCGCCAAGGTGGCTGGGTGAATTTGAGCGGGCGTGCAAAGTGGCAACTGAAGGGTGGCGATCGCATTCGCTATCTCAACGGCCAGGTGACTCAGGATGTTCGGAAGGCGAGCCAAGAGGCGGCCGTGTATGCGTGCGTGACCGATGTGAAGGGGCGCATCTGTGGCGATGTGTTTGTTCGAGTGTCGGACGACGGAGAGGCTCTTTGGGTGGATGCCGAGGCTCATTTGGCAGAGGAGCTGGGCATCCGGCTTGAGCGGTACATCATCGCAGACGATGTCGAATTGGCAGAGATCACGGACGATTGGGGCCTCTGGCATGCATTTGGAAGGGCGAGCGAAGGGATCTCGGGGTGCCGGGCGGAGCGATATGGCGTTCCTGGCGTGGATGTCTGGTTGCCTTCAGGTGAGACACCATCGTTTTCTGGAGTGGAACTTACGGCGGATGAGATCGAGACGATTCGGATTGTGCGTGGGGTTCCCCGGCACCCGAACGAGTTGAACCTGCGCACGTTTCCACCGGAGGCGGGTCTGGAAGCTCGGGCGATGGATTTTTCCAAGGGCTGCTACATTGGGCAGGAGGTCCTCTCCCGCATCCGGACCACCGGGAAAATGCCGCGATGCTTGGTCCGTTGGGCGTTATCCGAGGCCGCTGTGGCGGTGAGCGTGGGGGCAGAGATGGCCACCGTCGAAAAGGCGACGGTGGGTGAGGTGACAAGCGTGACTCGGGATCCAGTCTCAGGCCTTCAGGTGGGCCTTGGATATGTGAAGCAGGGGGCGCGCCTTGATTCAGAGTTGCTTGTCGGCGGCGGCATGGCTAGTATCCGCGCTGCATCTCAATTTTCTTGATCTGTTAAACAATGAAGTCCTATCGAGCCATCGCCTTGGTCGCCACCTCTATCGTCAGTTTCAGCCTTTCCTCATGCATGGTGGGAGGGAATGCGGACGTGGTTAATCCCACCGTGGGAGAACTGGATCGTCTGGATCAGCAGTGGGGATTGGATGCCCGCAAACCCCGTGGAACGCCAAAGCGCGCCTTTCGCTACTCGGCATCGGATCTGCCTTCAGGTGGAGTGGCTCCCGCGCCTTCAGCGCCCGCTGCTCCTGCACCAGCACCTTCCGCTTCGCCGATGCCTGCAGCACCTGCTGAGCCCCAGTTGGATCCCGGCTTGATTGACAGCCTGCGCTAAATTTCACCCGTTTGTTTGTCATCTCCCTGACTTCCTGCATGCGTCTGCTCTCCCTTCGCCTCACTCTCGCCCTGAATTTGTTTTTGGCCGCAGGTTTGTCGGCGCAAGAGGCATCTGACGTCGTGACTGACGACGTCGCACGTCTCGCGGAGCAGGCTCAGGCGGAAGTGTTTGGAGCGGCGGAACGGGCGGCCCCCAAACCGTCA
>CAXBNA010000368.1:0-3003 GCA_963976915.1 uncultured Verrucomicrobiales bacterium | reverse complement strand
CTTCCCTGTGCCGGTGGTGATCGTCTTCATGTCCTCGTCGAAGATGTATTCGACTCCGATGTACGGATCATAAGCGGCGGGCATCGCGGCAAACTGGACATGCAGGCTGCGGGGCCCGGTGACCCACCAATGCCATCGCGTGGTGTGAACCCGCTCATCGATGGGAGCCCGGTGGTTGTTCTCAAAGCGCAGTTCCCAGTTGCGGTCTGGAATCAGCCAGGTGTGGGACCGGAGCGTCTTCTCAAAGGCCAGCAACTCCGCCATCGCAGCATCTTGCTTGTCGCTTGCCTGGACTGATGCTGCGATGGCAGGGGTGCCCGCATCAGCAGTAGCTGACTTGGACGCCGGGTCCAGCACGATGCGGAAACCGCAGTCGTCGAGCCGCGACTGCGGCGTGATGTGTGCCCTTCCGCTGGTCAGCAGATCCTCCTGCCGGAATCCCTGCCAAGAGCTGCCGCGTAGGACACGCCACTGCTTGGCTGCATTGTACCAGTCCGCGCACCATTCGCGGACATTGCCGCCCAAGTCGTAGAACCCGAGCGCATTCGGGCGGAAGCTCATGACGGGAGCGGTGGTGGGAAAGCCGTCCGTGTGACCCAGGACAAAAATCCCATCGAGGCGCTTTGGGTCAGTCTTGAATGCCTCGATGTAGGAGGTGTCGACGTAGTTTCCCGCCATGCTGACATCCCGGGGAGGCTTGCCCCCACCCCAGGGGAACTGATCCAAGATCACGCCATCGAGCATTTCAGGCGTGGTCTGGGCTGACTGCTTTTCCTGAAGACCGGCGGCGATGCTCCATTCCCGATCCGTCGGCAGGCGGTAGTTCAGGTGGTCTTTTTGAGAGAGCCACTGGCAGAAAGCGTTCCCATCATCCCAGTTTACGCCGACCACTGGGTGCATTTCTTCATGGCCGGCCGGGAGGCCCTTGTATCCCATCTGTTTCCATTGACCATGCACACCGGGGACTTGAAGGGCGTACTCCGCATAGTCCTGTCGGCGCGTTTCGTGGACGCACATCAGCAGTTCTGTGCCGGGCACGGGGACAAACTTCATGCCAAGGGAGTTCACGAAGGGCTTTTCCTTGGTGGCCTTGGCGGGATCGCTGGCTTCCTCCCGCTGGCGCGCCGCATCCATTTGCTGCGCCAGCCTCTGGCTCTCCGCCGAAAGCGTGTTCAGCGGCACAGGCGTGATTTTGCCGGCGATGTCCAGCAGCACGTTGCCGCTGGCGATGGCCTTGAACGTTGCGGTGAGGCTCCGGCCCTTGGTGTCGGTCCATGTCGTGGGACCGGTGGGCAAGGTGACCGGAACGGCAGGCTTAGACACAGGCAAAGCGACGAGGTCTTTGATGCGAATATTTCGATACTGAACCGTCGCGACATTTAGTTGAAGACCGATGTAGCCGCGGGTGGAGCGGTCCCCAGTGAAGTCATTGACCAAAACACCGTTGAGCGTGACCCGGTACTTTTGGCCAATCGCAGTGATCTCCAGCTCATTCCACCCGCCATCCTTCTGAGCCCTGGCGATCGGTGCTTTCACCCCCATGAAGGCCCCACTAGCCTGCAGTGGATCAGAAGAGTTTGACACGTCGCACTCGTAATTGTGTTTCCTGGGATGGTTCGAGGGGACTTGCACCCGCAAGGGGATGCCCGAGTTTCCATTTCGCGTGACGAGCTTGTATTCCAGACGAAGCACGAAATCGGCATAAGTCTGCTTCAGATACCAATAGTAGTCGGGCCATTGGCTGCTCGGATTGATGGTGAGCACACCGTCAGAAAAGTCCAGGCCCTCCACCTCCCCGCCTGCTGCGGTCTGCCAGCCTTCGTGGTGAATGCTGTTGAGAAGCGGCGTGAACCCCTCTTCATCCGGCAGGGACGGTGACGGGGGAGGCGCGACCACCTCATCCTCGGTGCCCGGTTTGTCCTTCAGGTCGAGCACGCAGCGGAAGCCGCGTGAATTATGGCGATCCTCGGGCTTGTTACCGTTGCGCCCGGTGGCAAGGAACGGTCTGGGGAAATCGCCGCCGTCACCCCAGCACCCGCCGCGGACGACCCTCATCGTCTGCGCTTTGTCAAAGAAATCGCCGCAGAATTCCCAGACGTTGCCGGCGAGATCGTAGATGCCAAGAGTATTGGGCAAGAAGCTCATTACCGGAGAGCTGGTCGCGAAGCCGTCCGTGTAGCCCTCAAGGGTTTTCAGCTCCGGAAACACTTCCTTCGTCGCAGTGTCGGCATAGTTTCCCGCACCTTTCGGCGGCGGCCACTGGGTTCCCCAGGTGTATTCGCCGGGGATCTTCTCATTCAGTGATCCAGGAGTGAGTCTGGCGTCCTCCCCTCCGCCGATACCGACCGCCATGCTCCATTCACGGTCTGTGGGAAGACGATAAACGCGTCCCTCCTCCTTGCTCAGCCAGGCACAGAACGATTTTGCATCGTCCCAGCTCACATTGCAGACGGGATGATCGTCGCCTGAACTGACCGGAATGCCCTGATAGTTCGGATTCTTCCACAACTCATCGATGTTGGCATTCTTCGCGGCGTAGGCGGCATAGTCTCCCTTTCTGGTCTCATGAATGCACATGAGGATGTCAGTGTCCGGCACGGGGACAAACTTCATGCCGAGAGAGTTCACGAAGGGCTTGTCCTTCGTCGCCTGGACGGGGGCGGCAGGAGATGGTGCCGCCGTCACCTCCGTCGTGCCCGTCGCGTCTTCAGGCTCGCTCAACACTTTCCCCTGCCCGGTCACTTCGCGTACGGAGATGTCATGGAACACGGTCTTGCTCCACCAGATGCCGATGCCGAGGGCGCGGGGATTCGGAATGGTGTGGGTGGGGTCCATGCTGAAGTCGCTGTAGTCGGTCTGCCACTCCACGAGTTTCTCGCCATCGACGTAGCCGGTGACTCGGTCTCGCCGCACTTCGACGAGGGACTCGTACCGCCGGTTCAGCTCGCGCCGGGCAGGCAGTTTCACACCAGCACCGCTTTGCATCATCGGCTTGCGGTTGAC
>CAXBNA010000367.1:0-3054 GCA_963976915.1 uncultured Verrucomicrobiales bacterium | reverse complement strand
GTTCATGTAGTTGAGCAGGATGCTCGTCTTGCCGTCCTTGCTCTGAAAGCCATCCACGATCCGGCGCACCGTGAAGATCGTCAATTGCCGGGGCGAAGCCTTGCCTGCATCCGGCCAGTGGAGAATGCCTCCCAACTTGACCTGACGATCCCAGTTCAAGTCGCCCAAGGCGTCCCTGCTAATCCGGCACACACGTGGAAAGTAGCGATCATCGAAGAGCGGTGGCTTCGCAATCGGGGTGTCACCCTCCGACTCGGCCACGATCATCGGCCAAGTGATTGGATTCATCTCATTGGCGGGATTGTCTTCGTTGCCCGGTCTGGCACTCGGCTCGCCGTAGCGCTCGCGCGGGTCCGGTCCGCACTCGTAGGCCGCGCCGCTCACCTGAATCACGTCTCCCCAATCCGACGCATCAATGGTCATCGACGCCTTCACATGCAGCACAGGTTCCTTTTCTCCCATCTCGGCAAACCACAGCCCCTTCAGCGTCGTCCCTTCCACATCCGCCTTCACCGGATAGCGATTTGGAATGAAGCGCACCTGTCCAGACTCAATGTAGGGCTGGAGCATTTCCCGAAAAATCTCCTCCGCCTCGGCGGGACGAAACGTGGTCGGTCCATGAATCGGAAAACCCGGCATCGGATGTCCATACTTCTCCGTGTTGAGCGCCTCGATTTTGTCCATCAGCTCTTTGAACAAGCCGCTGCGATGAAACGACCGCTTCATCGGATGCCAGTCCGGTGCCCAGCCGACTTTGCCCACGCCCTTGTTCTCATCCACGCACACCAGCGCCTGCTCCGTGTATTGCCCGCCTAGCCACTCGCCATCGTGCACAATCGTGATGGATTCCACATCCATTCTCGCCGCCTGAATCGCCGCTGCCCAACCGGACTCGGTGCCCCCGACAATGAGAAGGTCCGTCTTGAGATCCTCAACCGCCCCCTCGGAGAGATGAACCCATGAGCAGGCAACGAGCGCGATGAATTGACGGGAAAAAGACATCCTACAAGTTCGTTCCCCGACTCCCTCGCCTTTCATCGACCCTTCCAACGAACAACAGCCACCAAACGGCATCGTCTTATCCGCAAGATACGACGCAGCTTTGACAATCGCGTTCTGTCTCCAGTCGCGTTTCAATGAATAGTCACTCCATGGCTCAACCGACCTACCAGACCCAACCGACCGATTCGCCCATGTGGGCGTCCGAGCCATTTCGCGTTTTCTTTCCGCTCGGGATTCTTGCCGCTGTGCTCGGGGCCATGCTTTGGCCCTTGTTCTACTGGGGCGTCTGGACCTACGCACCGCATCTCCAGCATCCACGCATCATGATGTTCGGGTTCGGCTTTGCCTTTGTGAACGGATTCCTCGGCACTGCATGGCCCCGATTTCTCGAAGCAGAAGCCCTGCGACGGTTCGAAGTTTTGCTTCTGGTCAGCACTTGGCTGGCCGCGCAAGGTTGCTACCTGACGAACCATCTCCAAGCCGGAGACAGCATTTTCGCCGCGCATGCGCTCGCCCTTCTCGTCGTCCTGTCATGCCGGTTGCGGCCGGGCAAGGAGCTTCCGCCACCTGGATTTGCGCTGGCGTTTTTCGCGGTGGTCATCGCACTCGCCGTGTCGGTGTTCTGGGCCACACATCCGGTGGACCTGAGCCCCACGGCGTGGACGATGAGCAAGCTCTTCGTTTGGCAGGGCATGCTGCTCTTTCCCCTGCTCGGAATCGGTTCCTACCTCTTCCCCCGGTTCTTCCAAATGCCCGGAACACGCCCGCTCATGCCATCGGCCAGACTGCGGTTCATTGGCGTCTGGCTGACGGGTGCCACAATCACCCTCTCGCTCGTGCTCGAGGGCCTCGGTTACATTCGCCTTGGAAATGCGATCCGCCTGGTCGCCATGCTCTTCTGGGCGGCCTTGGCCACACCCGCCATTTGGAAGGCCAAGGCAACCACCACCCGCGCCTGGGGTCTGCGAATGGCAGTGGGCTCGATCGCGGCTTCGTTTCTCATTCGAACCCTCTGGCCAGGCCCGGGTTATGCCATCGAACATCTGCTGCTCATCGGCGGTTTTGGTCTCGCCCTGCTGTTGGTCGCAGATCGGGTCACGATGGGACACTGCGCCGAACCGGGAACTTCCTCGCCAGCACGCTCCATCTTCTGGCGCTGGATCGTGTGGCTCATCCTCCTTGCCGCCACCACCCGCGCCAGTGCCGACATGAAGGCCTCCCTGCTAATCTCCCACCACGTCTATGCAGCCCTGCTGTGGGCGGGGATCGTGATTGCTTGGCTCATTCAACTCGCTCCGATGTGGTGGAGGCGCGACTGAATCGACCTCATTTTCAGAGTGGCAACGTCGTACGAAACGACTAAGGTCAGCCCATGGTCAGCATTGCAGAAATCCAAGAATCAGCGGCTCGCTTGGAACCCGCAGAGAGAGCGGAGTTGGCCGTTTTTCTCCTCGACTCGCTGGGTCTGCCACTCGGTCAGATTGACGATAGTGAAGTCGATGAACGCACCAGAGAACTTGAGTCAGGTGCAGTTTGTGGCCTGTCACACGATGAGTTCATGAAGGCAGTGGCACGGTAGTCAAAATTCAATGGACTTGATCTATCACCCAAAAGTCGCCACTGACGTTAGGGAGATTGTCGGTCACAACTAAAATGTGTTTTTGCCTTCGTGAATAACCCAGGTGGGAATCGATCATGAATCAAGAGACAATATTTGCGATCGTTTTTGTTGGTATCTTCGTCTATGGGGCGACAAGAATCTTCTTGGAGATACGAAAACCGTCGACGTTTGAAGTCAATTCTGTCGAACCGCTGAAGAACGTTGAAGTGCCAGATCTAGGAACGTTTCAACTTCAGATGGAGGACGTTGATGATTGGAATTGGGGGGTCAAACTTGAGTTCGGACCTCAATCAATTGATCTAACCGTTCCTGGACTAGAGCGCCCTAACAGTGAGGTGCTGAAGCGCGCCAGAAAGTTGAAGTCTCAAACAAGAGCTGTGAAGTGGTCTTGGTTTAGTTGCCAGCGGAATGTTGATTTAGTTGATGCAGGT
>CAXBNA010000366.1:0-3057 GCA_963976915.1 uncultured Verrucomicrobiales bacterium | reverse complement strand
TGTACCCTGAACCACAGCTCCACAACCGGAAAGCAGGTAGCTGCGAATCGCGGAGAATCCACCCTCATGCATGAGGTAGGAGGCGCTTTTCACGAAAGCAGGCGGACGGCCAAAGCTGGAGACGAAGTTCAGCAGGGGGTGTCCGGGACGCATGCTGCCATTGGAAAGGTCCTGCTTGAAGTAGAAGACGCGGATGCTGCGACCCATGCCGGTGCGGCAGCGGATCTGAAGGCCATTGGCGGAGCTGCCTCGGACCATGACGGGCGTTCCAGAACCGTCGAGGCGGATGGTATCGACCGAATCAATCGTGTGACCCGTGCGAGCGAGGAAGGCCATCATGACGGGCAAGACGCCCCGGAAGCGGGTCGCGGTGAGGTCGCTCTTCATGTCGGCGGTGATGAAGTAGCTGAACTGCATCAGATTGGTGATGGCATTGCGCAGACCGTAGAGCCCGTTGTTGATCTCACTGGTGCCGAGGGAGGTGATGGGAGGCAACGGCTCCGCTCCCTCGAGACCGACCAGGATGTAGGACTCAGCCGAGGGAAAGAAGGTCTTGGCAAAGAGGATGTCCGGACCGCTGAAGGGATAAAAGACGGCGTTCGAGCGGCGGAGATCAGGGATCTCGCGAGCAGCCCAGGAAGAAATGGGGCCTTCCCGACTATTGCTGAAATTGGCCCAAAGCGCGTCCATGCTGGCCCGGTGAGATTGCCAGGCGCTGGAGGAGCGGGTTTGGGGAAAGGAATCACGGCCAAAGGCGGCAGGCATCCCCGCAAGGAGGCGGGCCATGTCGTTGATCGAGGAATTCTGCGAAGGGACGCCGAGTGCGCGGGCACCGGAATAGATGTCGCTTCCGGTGGCCGATTCCGCGCGTTTGACGCTGCCGCTGGAGAGTTTGTTGAGCCCCTCAAGGCCGCGAAGGTAGGCCACACCACCTGGCGGAAGTTCGCATCCTGCCAACAAGGTGACGAGGCTCAAAAGCATCACCATTCCATGGCGGAGACTGAAAGACGGGCGACGAGGACGGGAATCGACACGCAAACTCATAGAGCGCTGAGTGTAACGGAACCGGTGCCAGCGCCAATCAACGGTTCCGGCGAAGAAGGAACTTTATTTCTTCCCAATCTAATAATTCATGGAAATTCTATTTGAATTCCATGGAGGATCTAACAATCAGGTTTTGTTGTGGAAAAATAGGGCTGCAATGACGCCTGAACCGATTCGAGAAAAGACGGCTTGAGAGGGTCGCCACTCACCGTCGACTGGGCAGAGACCATGGTGCGAATTGGATGAGCAAACCCAAAGCCATGCCAGAGCGCGGGAACGGAATCCCTCCTTGGTGCTGGCTCTACGCCAAGATGTCTTTCACCACGGTGCCGTAGATGTCGGTCAGACGAAAATCCCGACCCGCGTACCGATAGGTCAGGGCTTCGTGGTCGAAGCCGAGAAGGTGCATGATGGTGGCGTGGAGGTCGTGCACGTGGACCTTGTCCTCCGCGATGGACAGACCGATCTCGTCGGTGCTGCCGTAGGTCATGCCGCCTTTGACGCCGCCGCCCGCCATCCAGACCGTGAATCCGTCGGTATGGTGATCGCGGCCGATCTTTGGCGTGAGAGGAAGTTGCGCCGTGGGCGTGCGGCCCATTTCACCCCCCCAGATGACGAGGGTGTCTTCAAGCATCCCGCGCTCTTTGAGGTCCGTGAGGAGAGCGCCAATGGCCTGATCACACTCACTGGCAAGGCGTTTGTGCCCCGACTCCAAGTTCGAGTGGCTGTCCCAAGGCTGACCCGCTCCGTGATAGACTTGGACGTATCGGACGCCGCGTTCGGCGAGGCGACGCGCGATAAGGATCTGACGTCCCTGAATGTTGTCGCCATACATCTCCCGCGTGGCTTCGGATTCCTGCGCGACATCGAAGGCATCGGTAGCTTCCGTCTGCATGCGGAAGGCGAGCTCTAGGGACTGGATCCGGGCTTCGAGCTGTGGATCGGATGGCCGCTGCTTGATGTGGAGATTGTTGAGCTGCTGGATGTAGGTGAGCTGGCGGCGCTGTTGGTCGGGCAGGAGAAACTCATTCTGCAGATTGGAGATGAGATCCTCGGGATTCGTCTCCTTCGTGTTCACGTAGGTGCCTTGGTAGATGCCGGGGAGGAAGGCGCTGCGCCAGTTGGCGCTCTGGGCCGTGGGCATGCCATTGGGGCACATGACGACGAACCCTGGCAGGCTCTGGTTTTCGGTCCCAAGACCATAGAGCGTCCACGCACCGACGCTGGGACGAGGAAGGGCGATGTTGCCACAGTTCATCATCATGAAGCCCTGCTCATGATTTGGAATGTCGCTGAACATCGACCGAATGACGCAGAGATCATCCGCGTGCTTGGCCACTTGGGGAAACAGCTCGCTGATCTCGAGGCCGCTTTCACCGTGTTTCGAAAATTTGAAGGGCGAGGCAAAGGCAGCTCCGCCAAGTCGGCGATCTTTGGCCAGGCCCTTCATGGCGGGGGTGGTTTTGCCGTGGGATTTCTCAAACAGCGGCTTGGGGTCGAAGGTGTCGATCTGTGACGGCCCTCCATTCATGAAAAGATGAATGACGCGCTTGGCCTTTGCAGGGAAGTGCGGCTGCCGGGGAGCTAGGGGCGAGAGGTTGCCACTGGCAGCGGTCGTCGTGAGGGCGCTCGCTTTCGTCAGGCCCATATCCGTGAGGATACCGCTCAGGGCGAGACTGCCCATGCCGAAGCCCGCTTGAGAGAGGATCTGGCGGCGGGTGAGCGGGAGGCCTTTTCCACCCGGGGGATGGCAGTTGCAGGAAGAGTTCATGTCAGTCAATGAAGAGGAATTCGTTCGTCATGAGCATGGCGTGGGCGAGTTGCTCGATGGGTTGGAGCGGAGGCGGGGGTGGGGCGCTGTAGTCGGCCTGGGCATCCCAGACGGTTTGGACTCCGGTGGGGGCGTCTTCCGCACGAATCTTGAGGCTGATGGTGGGCGACCAGCGGAAGCCGTCGGAGGTCATGCTGTCCCGGCAGTCTACGGCAAAGTCCAAAACCTCACCGCGCTTGACG
>CAXBNA010000365.1:0-3064 GCA_963976915.1 uncultured Verrucomicrobiales bacterium | reverse complement strand
GACGGCAGGCAGAGTATACTTGAAGCGCCAGCGGACGCAGAAGGAGTGCAGAAGGGAAGGAAGAGCGTTTGTAATCATGGGGACAGTGGGTTGGTGGTTAAGCAGCGAGCGCCTGGCCGGATTCAGCCTTGGCACGGATGGCGTGACGACGGACGGCGGCGGCCATCAGGCGGTGAAGGTGCGGAATGGCGGTGACTTCAGCGGGCAAGTCTTTCTGATTGGTCAGCAAGGCCGCGTAGCTCTGGGGATCATCCGGGTGGTAGCCGTGCATGGCACGGATCGGGCGCTCGCCCATGTGGCTCGGGACGATCAGCGTCCCTTCGCGGACGAGAAAGATCAGCTCTCCAAAAGCACGGTCCGCGAAAAGCGTCCGCAATTCAGCGAGCTCCGAGTCGGGGACGATGCGTCCCTGGTGAATCGACTCCAGACGTTCGGCGATCAACTGTTGCGCACCAGGATGGGCAAACCAAAACCGCGCCATCGTGCTGTCATAAACGACGTGGTAGTCGCGACCCTCCTTCAGTGGCAGGTCCTTCAACTCACGCTGGAGGTCGAGGTGCTCGTCGCAGTTCGCCATGCCGTGGTCGCTGAAGACGTGCAGTTTCACGTCCTGATAATGGCGGCCCGCAGTGTCCATCACCTGTTGAATCCAGGCCTCGTACTCCCGCAGTTTCACCGCGATCTCGGGAGAGTCGTTGCCCACCCGATGCAGAAGGCCGTCGAGCCCGGGCCAGTAGCAAAAGGCAAAGTCGATCGACTCCCGCTCGATCCCGTTGATGAGCCGGTCGCGGTTGGCCTCCTCACTCTGGTCCGGATCACTGACGAAGTAGGGAACCCTCTCGTCTTCGAGAAGGTCGAAGATGTTTCTACCGCGATTCATGCCGCCCGGCTTCAGGGGGCTCTTTTTCTCCGTGAAGTCGTAATGGTGGATCCTCTGAAACGGAATGTTGTAGAGATCAAAGTAGCCCTCGTAACCGAGCCGCTTTTTGACGAGCTTGGTCAGCATCCGCCGCACGATCCGGCGGCTGGTGACCGCCCGGGGCAGCCAGCGAAGCCAGCGCAGGAACCGGAACGGCGAGTTCTCGGGATCGTGGACGAAGTAGCACCAGTTGCGGTGTTCGTCCGGCCAGTTGCCGCTCAGGATGCTCGGCACGCAGGTGCTGCTGTAGCCGAAAACGGAGCGCAGGCGGTGACGATGCGGGGCCACTCCGCGGAGGAAGGGCTCGTCCTTGACGATCTCCCAGCCGCAGGCATCCACCATGATGAAAAGGGACAGTTCTTTCTTCATGTGGTCAGGCGGCAAGGGCTTGGGTGTTGGCGGTGCCGGGGGCACCCAGAAGACGCTCGACCTCACCACGAAGGACGGAGGGACTGAAAGGCTTGGTCAGCAGGACGGAGGCCCCTTCAAAGCGCTCCCTCATGCCCCGGGCGATTCCTTGGTTGGCACTGATGATGACCACCGGAATGTCACGCGTGGCGGGGTCCGCCTTCAGCTCGCGCAGGGTCTCCATGCCGTCCATCACGGGAATGATGTAGTCCAGCACGATCACCGCCGGCTTCTCACGTCGCGCGATCTCGAGAGCGGTCAAGCCATTGTCTGCCGTGAGGACCGTGCGCTTGAGCGGACGCATGACGAGCTCGGCCACGGCGCGGATGTGGGGCTCGTCTTCAACGACCAGGATGGATCTCTCTTCCGTCCGGTTCGGAGTGGCGGCATGGCTTCCCACTCGAACACGCAGCAACCGATTCACCCGGGTAAGGTTGAGGAACTGAGCCACCACTGGTGACGGGTCCACGATCCACAGCTCTCCACCCCGAGAAGAGATCTCGTCATTCAAATCGAGAAGTGCCGCGACGCCGCTGCTGTCGATGAAGCGCGTGCGGGACAAGTCCACGTGAAGGTGCGGACACGTGCCGGCGCAGCGACTGGGGATCGAGCGCTTCCACAGGCCGGCGCTGCGCCGGTCAAGTTCGGAGGGAGCGGTGATTTCGAGCGTGGGTGATTTAGGCTTCATGGGATGTCGGGATGGAGGATGCATTGGAAATTGAGGGCGCCGCGCAGAAGAGCCGGGCGAGGCAACGGACGAGGATTTTGAAGCGCAGCATGACACTGCGATGGAGGGAAAAGCGGGCAGCACAGGGCAGAGCGGCCGCCAAATCGTGTGGCGAGATGCCTTCCGCGTCGGCGAGACTGAACATGCCCGCGGGTGTCTCCAGCCACAGTCGTCCCGTTTCTCCGCGAAGCGCGGTGGCGCTCCTGAGGCTCAATGGCGCGTTGCCAATCAGGTCGAGATCTCCGCGAATCACGCGAATGAACTGGGGCCAGCGTGCCAGCAGAGGCGGGAGTCCGCACAGGGTCTGCAGAGCAAAGGTGCGCGTGAAGTTTCCCAGATGGCTGAAGGGTGGAAGAATGACCCGCCGCTCGGAGATGACCTGCATCGAGAACATCCAGCGGACCAGGGCGACCGGCAGCACAAGGGGTGCAAGCACCAGCATCAGAATCAGCGCCAGCACGCGGTCCACCCAACTCGCTGTCCGCCGACCGGGTGCGGGACGACGGATGTCGTGAAGCAGAACGGGATCATGGACCTCGAGGAAGGAACCGTTCCGATGGTTCAACAGGCCGTTGCCCCAGGCCAGCGATCCTGTGATCGTCGTGGCAGGCCCGACAAAGGTGGACGGTCCGACCCACGATTCTTGAACCACCGCCCCGCTCTCCACGTAGCTGCCGCGCTCCAGGATCGTGCTCGGCCCCACGGTGGCATCGTCCTTGACGATCACCCGCGGCCCAATCCAGAGCGGTGCATGAAGACTGGCCGTCGAACTGATGCTGGCTTGGGTGCTGACCCACACGCCTGGATGAATCTCGTGCATGGTGACGGATCGGGCCACGCTCTCGGAGCCCAGACCCAGCATCATCTGATCGAAAGCGCCGTCGAAGGTGCTCCACATCGGGAGGGCACCCCGCAACGGGAGCCTTTCCAACTCCTCCACCCGGAACGCTTCGTCATTGTCCCCGAACTCAGCGGCCACGTTATCGGGCTGGAGTTCGCGCGTCGTGGGA
>CAXBNA010000364.1:0-3076 GCA_963976915.1 uncultured Verrucomicrobiales bacterium | reverse complement strand
CTCGACGCGCTTGCCCAGCCGCTCGACGCGCTTGCCCAGCCACTCGACGTGCTTGCCCAGCCGCTCGACGCCCTTGCCCAGCCACTCGACGCCCTTGTCCAGCCACTCTGCATGCCTCCAAGGCCACTCTGCATGGCTGTCGGGCCGCTTTGCATGGTGTAGACTGTCCTGACGGGGGTCGACAGTGGCCAGATCGGCATGCAAGGGCGACTCGGTGCTGGGCAGGCTGTCCACGCAGGCGCCCCGACCCGGCCCGCAGGCATCCATCCCCGACGATCCGCCCCTTCCCCTCGGTCTGGCGACGGCACCTCCACAGGGTCCGTGAGGAGCCGGCACACTCGAAACAATCGCCAAAAAGCCCTCCCGTCCCCCATGGACTGCGGCAGCCTGCTGCCGCTCTTTAGGAGGCCAGCCCGCTGGCCGTCGGCGGCGGAAAGAGCCGCTCCCCTGACGCATCCCCGCACACTCACCCGGCAGCAGGGCTGCCTAAACCCCAAGCAGATCCCCACATTCAACGTGCCATTGCCGCCAAGAGCGCCCATGATCTCCCCACATGAACGTTCATCACCTCGAACTGTTTTTCTACGTGGCCAAGCACGGCGGCGTCAGCGCGGCGGCGCGGCACATGCCCTACGGCATCCAGCAACCCGCCATCAGCGCCCAGATCCTCCAACTGGAGGACTCCCTCGGGATCACGCTTTTTCAGCGCCGCCCCTTCAAGCTCACCCCGCAGGGCGAGGATCTGTATGAGTTCATCTCCCCCTTCTTCGGTGGGCTCGGAAACATGGGCACCAAGCTCCGGGGTGGAGACGAAAACCGGATGCGCATCGCCGCGCCAGAGATCGTCCAGAGCGATTACCTCCCGCTGTTGCTCAAGCAGGTCCGCACCCGCATGCCGGGATTCCAGTTTTCCCTCACCACCGCCCGCGTCGGCGACATCGAGAGCCAGCTCCTGGACCAAAAGGTCGATGTCGGCCTCGCCTCCATCATGGGCAAGAGCCTGGAGGGCATCAAGCACCGCGAGCTCCTCCGACTTCCCATGGTCCTGCTCGTTCCAGAGAAATCCCGCCTCACCTCGGCCGATCAAATTCTCTCGCTGGATCGAATCCAACATCCGCTGATCACCCTGCCCTCGGTGGAGCCCGTCTGCCGCCTGTTCCAGGGCGAACTGCAAAAACGAAAAGTCGACTGGTTCCCCTCGCTGGAGCTCAGCAGCCTCGACCTCGTGAGTCGCTACGTCACCGAAGGCTTCGGCATCGGGCTCAGCCTCACCGCTCCCGCCCGCAAGTGGAAGAAGGGCGTTCGCCCGCTCCCGCTGGAGGGTTTCCCCGATGTGGTGTTTGGAGCGCTCTGGGTCGGGCGTCTCAACCCTCTCGCCACGATGTTTGTCAACGAAGCCGAGCGCCTCGCGGAGGCCCTCCAGTCCGCCGCGTTGGGTGATTGATCGCGGGTGCGAAACTCCGTCACGTCACCCAAGCCCACAACGACGGCGCAGGGCGGGCATCGCGCTTACGCGGAAAGCCATCCCCAAGTTTGCCGGACCTCAAGCCTCGATCACAAACCCACGCACGCCCACCATGGGGGGAATGCTGGTCACCTCGTGCTCCTTGATCAGCGACCCGAGATCGCTCTGGAGGATCTCCTCCAAAAACGCATCCAGTTCATCGGGATCCTCCGCCATCACCTTCAACTCCACCCGACCGTCGTCGAGGTTGCGAACGGAACCCAGCACATCGAACCCCGAGGCGAGGCGCTTCGTGCTGTAGCGAAATCCCACGCCCTGAACGCGGCCGGTAAAAACAATCTGTTTGGCAATCATCACAAAAGAAAATGAGCTCAACGGCAAAGCTCCACCAGCGCCTCCGCCCAGATTTCGCTCGCCGCATCAATCAACACCACCCGCGCTCCCGGTCCCCCGCGGATCAAGCGCACAAACCGTCCGTCTTTCTCAAACGTCATTTCGGACTCCGTCGCCTCAACCCCGTAGCGCTCCGCCAAGGCCTTGGCCATGCCTTTGAAAAAGGCCGACGCGGATGCCTTGTCCCGCCACTGCGTCTGCCAGCAGGCGTGGTCGCGTCCCTGTCCATCCACCGGATACACCAATACGCGATCCGCCATCCAGCCCGCCGATCCCTCATAGGCCGCGTCGTCCTCGTTGTGGGCCCGCAGCGCGGTCAGGCAGAGGAACTGGCCCAGCTCATCGTCCCAGTAGGGGTCCGTGTCCAAAACCCGGACCTCCTCCGGCCCAAGTTCGATCCGCAATTCCTGATCACTCAGATACTTTCCCGTCTCCAGAACCTCGGCCGTTGAAGCCGGTGGACGACTGTAGGCGCTGTCGAGCTGCGGGAAGCCGCCCGCATTGTGCAGCGATTGGGCAAACTCCATCCCGGATTGAATGGGAAAGGTCGTCAGTTCCCGCAGGAAGTTCGGCAGCAGCACCTGATTCAGCGGATGATCGGGATCGTTCGGAGACAGCTTGCCCTGAGGCAAAGCCCGGGCGGGCTGCTGAATTTCATGGAGCAGGCGGGACAACGCCGCATCGCCAAACAGGAGGCCCAATCGCGCCAAACGCTCATCCGTGGTCAGCCCCTTCGCGTCGGAAAGCAGAATCCCGCCGAACTCCCGGATCAGGTGCGCCACCGCCACCCCCAGCGACGCGTCCACCTGCATCGTCGGCAGGCTTGCAGGCTCCACGGTCACCACCGTGCCGGACTCCTCATCCAGCCAGGCTCCCATCATCCGCGTCAGCAACGCCGCCTGCAGCGGCTGCACGTCCACCGGCTGGGGGATCCAGCCCAAGGCGGCCAAGGCCCCCGTAAAAAGCTGCGCCTGCTCCGGGTCCTGCCATTTCTTCAGGGACGCCAGCACGAGCGCCTCCACCTCCTCCACTTTTCCGGAAACGGTCGGGGTGGGCAATGCCTGGATCTGCCGCAGCCGCATCAGCTCGATGCCGAGCCCCACGAAGTCCGGGGCCGCATCATCCGGCAATGGCTCCAGCGGTTCCATCTTCGCTCCGCCTGCCATTCCGATGAGCCCAGCTTCTGAATCAGCGCCGCATTTTCCTCCGTCAGCACCG
>CAXBNA010000363.1:0-3124 GCA_963976915.1 uncultured Verrucomicrobiales bacterium | reverse complement strand
CGCGCTGCTCGCCATGGTTGGCACAGTGATCCCCTCCTACCTCCTTGGCATCGGACTCCGACGCGCGGGTGCTCAAAAATTCGCCATCGTGGGCTCCATCGGCCCAATCGTGACCCTTCTTCTCGCGTGGGTACTTCTCGACGAGACCGTGGGGTCTTTCCAGGCAATTGGATTCACAACAACACTGGCAGGCGGGCTGTGGATTTCCCTCCAGAAGCGTCAGTAGATCGCCAACCCTTCGCATCGCATCGCAACTTCATTGCCGCCCCCTCAAAGGGGTGCATACTGAATCAGCGCAACATGAATCAACGCCGTCCACGACCCTCCGCCCCCGTCAATGACCGGGTCGAAGAGGTGCCGCGCACGTCAGACTGGGTTTCCCCTTGGAGTTTGGATCCGGATTTGCCACCCCAACGCCGTCCCGTCGCTCTTTCGCACAGCGATCCGTCCAAAGGCTCCACCCCCGCCATGCCTCCACCCAGCCTTTCGGTGGCACCAAAGGAGTTCCATATCGAACCGCTTCCCGACGTTGATTCCGGCAATCCCATCCGGCGCGACGATCCACCGGCAATCCAGCAGGTTCCCGTTTCTCCAAGCTCCCCGTCGGTTTCGCCGGAACTCCCGCCCAACGATCTTCCGAGGAGCGAGCCGAATCTGGAGACAGAAATCGGAAGTTCTCCATTGCCAATCCCGGTAGAGGAAAGGCGCCCCGACACACACTCGGCACAGGAATCACCTCCAACCAGCCGAACACTGGCCAAGCCCAAAACGACCCAGACTCAGGCGAGGTCGCTACCAAGCTTCCCAACGGCTCGCCAGGAGAGCTTTGAACGTGCCGCCAAAGCCATCACACCCAAGATACGGGTGATGGAGCCGGACCAGTTCGCCAGCGAAGAGCCGAGAGACAGAGCCATTCCGCCCGAACCTGAATCGAATCCGAGCGAGCCAGCGGACAAAGCCAAAGAGCCTCCGAATCGGGATCGTGCCAGCATCCGCCGGGGCGAACCCGCCCACCCAGGCATCTCTTGGGGGACCCTCATCAGTCTCTCCCTCGGGTTGCTCGGCTTCTCGTTTGTGACGTGGCTCTACCTCCACGACATCAAGCCGGAGGACGATGCAGATCTGCGCATCGACATGCCCGTCGACGTGACCCCCATCATCACCGCTCCCGAACGTCTCCAGGTCTTCCTCAACTCGATTGAACCCATCCAGTCCCGCAACCTCGCGAGCATGCCTCCAAGCAATTGGGACACGCCATCCCTGTCACGGTTCGTGCAATCCAACGGTCCCGCACTGGACAATCTCAAGGACCTCCTTGAAGACCCCGACTGGCACCCACGGCACTCCGCCTGGCACGATATCGATCTCGGAAGCCACCGCTCCTGGACCAACGCAGCCCTCCTAAAACAAGCCGAAGCCGCCTACCATGCACGATTGCAGCAGGAGGAGCCGGCATTCGTCGCGGCCATCGATCTCGCTGAACTCGCTCGCCGTCTCGAGGAAATGTGGGCATGGCCGAGCTTCGCCAAACGATCGCTCGAACTTCACGAACGCGCCGCGCAGACGCTCGCCGAGTTGCTCCGAAAGACTCGCCTGCCCGAGGCCTCACTGGCGCAGTTTCAAGATCAATACGAGGACTGCAAGCCCGATACCCAAACGCTCGTCCGTGCCTGCAATGCCTTCTTCATCCATGAAAAGAAGCTTCTTCTGGGAGCCGCGAGCGGCGAACCCTTGGACACGATGCCGGGAGGCATGCTCAACCGACGTCCCACGCGCCTTCTCTTCAAGACCAACGAAACACTGGCTCTTTTCGCCGACGCCATGCGGCTCCTGAAAACAGAAACGGCCGAGGCTCCATTCTCTGGTGCCGGGCAAGCAGCCGAGGTGGTGCGCCGCACCCGGAAAGACGCCATGGTCTTCTACCAACCCAACGCCGCAGGTCAAACGTACTTTTGTGATCGCATGGAAACCTATCTCAACTTCCCATCCGAGCACACTCTTGCCCGAACCAGGCACGGTCTTGTCCAGATTCTCTTCGCCACGCGGCGAAGCCTTGCCGCGTCAAAACGTCTTCCGGGAAGTCTGCTCGAACTCGTTCCCACCTATCTCTCCGACCTGCCCTCAGACCCCTTTTCTGGCGAAGCCTTCATTTTCAACCCGCTTCGGGGTCTCATCCACTCCATCGGCGACAACTTCACCAACGAAGATGGCATGATCACCGACCCCCAAATGAACGATCCCGGTGAGCCCACCGTGCAGATCGGCGTCGCGGCAGCTGCCGTCATCCGCTAAACGTGATTTTCCCAATGAAGTACCGATACGAAGAACTCGCGCGCATGATCGACCACGCGCTCCTCCATCCCACGATGACCGACGCCGAGGTCAAGGAAGGCTGTCGGCTCGCCGACCGGTACGGCGTCGCCACCGTCTGCGTCAAACCCTACCACGTCCCGCTCGCCTGCCAGATTCTTCAGAACTCCGCCGTCCAAGTCAGTTGTGTCATCGGCTTCCCCGCAGGCAACAGCGCCACCGAAACCAAAGTCGCCGAAGCCCGCCTCGCCTGCCAGCAGGGCGTCGCCGAGATCGACATGGTCATCAACATTGGCAAAGCTCTCAGTGGTGACTTCGACTACGTCGAAAACGAGATCCGCGCCATCTGCGACGAAGCGCATTCATTTGGCGTCAAGGTGAAGACTATCTTTGAGACCGACTACCTCTCGGAGGACGCGATCAAGGTTCGACTCTGCGAGATCTGCGGGCGCACCGGGACCGATTGGGTCAAGACCTCCACCGGTTTTGGATTCAACAAGCTCGCCAGCGGCGACTACAACTACATCGGAGCGACCGAGCACGACCTTCAGCTCATGCGCAAGCACAGCCCAGACCACGTCCAAGTCAAAGCCTCCGGCGGCGTCCGCGACCTCGACGGCCTCATCCGCGTCCGTGATCTCGGCTGCACCCGCCTCGGTACCAGCGCCACCGCCGCCATCCTTGACGACTACAAACGTCGCGAGAACACGGAATCAGGCACATCCTCCCCTTCGACTGCCTCGATTGGGGGAGGCGGCTACTAGAGCATTTTAATTATTTCTATAGCCTTTTTGGTGGTGTGGGGTAGAGTGGT
>CAXBNA010000362.1:0-3201 GCA_963976915.1 uncultured Verrucomicrobiales bacterium | reverse complement strand
TGCTTGGGTCGATGCCCATGGCGGCGTGGATTGTGGCGTGGAAGTCAACGAGGGGGACCGGATTGTCGACGGGTGACTTGGCGAGTTCGTCCGTGGTGCCGTAGGCACCGCAATGGTTGAGACCACCTCCGGCGAGAACGAGGGAGAAGGCGGTGCCCTGGTGACCGCGGCCGCCCCGGCCATCAAAGCCAGCCGGGCGTCCGAATTCGGTGCCGATGGCGATGAGGGTTTTGTCGAGGAGCTTCTTCTGCTTGAGATCGCGAATCAGCGCGGCGACGGCGGTGTCCAGTTCCTGAATGAGGAGGTGCTGATTGGCGTAGCCTTCGTTGTGGATGTCCCAACCGGTGCCGTTCATGAAGTTGAGGTTGTGGGAGACCTCGATGAAGCGAACGCCTGCCTGAACGAGGCGCCGGGAAAGAAGGCATCGCTGGCCGAATTCGTCGCCATATTCATTGCGCAGGCTGTCGGGCTCTTCCTTGAGGTTGAAGTGACGCATGAAGCCGGGCCCAGCCAGACGGAGGGCTTCCTGTTGGGCTTCCTTGTAGTCCGCGATGAGCGAGCCGTCGGCAGCGCGATTCATCAGCGGCTGGAGCAGATCATTGCGACGTTTGGCGCGTGCTTCGTTCACATGATTGGGGCGGGAAAACCCTGCGGGGCCAGTATCGGTATCGGTGAGGTAGACAAAGCCCGACTTGGAACCGAGGAAGCCGGGACCGCGGCTGACGTTCGGATAGCCGATGAGCATGTAGGCGGGAACGGAAGGATCGGCCGCACCGCATTCGTGGGCGATGATGGAGCCGATCGACGGATAGGTGACGCTGCCGCTCGTGAGACGTCCGGTGTGGACGAGATTGGTGGCAAAGGCGTGTTCGTCGATGACGTGGTGGTTCACGGTCCGCATCGCGGTGACGTGCTCCATCACCTTGGCCGTCTTCGAGAGATGTTCGCAGACCTGAACCCCCGGCACCGACGTGTCGATGGCCTTGTAGAGGGACCCGGCGACCTTCTTCGCCGCCTTGTTGTTCCCGAGTTTCTTCGGGTCAAAGGTATCGATCTGACCCATGCCTCCGCCGAGCCAAATGAAGATGCAGTGTTCCGCCTTTCCCTTCGGCAAGTGGGCAATGGAGTTCGCACTGGCCAGCTGAGACGCGAACGGCGCGAGGGCGGCGGATTTGAGGAAATGGCGGCGATTCATGATGGAAGAAGTAACGAGTTTCGGATTCAAACTTTCAAGTTGGGCAGATCAGGGAGCAAAGACGCACTCGGGGGCGTTGAGGAGGGACCAAAGAACGTCCTCCATCCGGAGTCGCCAGTCTTCGGTGAGGTGCTGGCTGGGTGGATCTCCGCGACGTGCGTCGGCTTCCTGCTGCTGGCGGACGCGGGTGGCTTCCGGGTCGAGGTGGTTGGACCAAGTGACGTATTTTGGACGCTGGCGCGTCTCGGGCTCGCGGCTCTCGATTTCGGAGTCCGGAATGATTCGTTCGTTGAACCCGGCGGTGATCGCTTCCGTGTAGAGCGTGCGTTCTTCTGCCGTGGGGTGGCGGGTGAGGAGCTTCAGGAACAGTTGGTCGATGAGGGCTTCGGGCGATGGGGAACTGATGGCGAGCGCGGTCACGCCATGGTCGTCACTGAGGACGGTGAGCCATTTGGCCATGGTGCCATTGGAAAGGATGGCGGGCTGGAGGGTGTTCGGATCCGCGTCGCGGACGCTGATCGGATCCTGCCGTGCCCCACGCCAGCCGAAGGCCTGAAGGACGTCGGTGACTGCTTGGATGCGTGGCAGGGCCAAGCTGGGCCGGTCGCGTTCATTGGAGGTGCTGGTGAGCATCCACGAGCGAGTGGGTTGGCCGAGGGTGAGGGAGTTTTTGATGTCGCGGGCGCAGTCGATGTCGAGGCTGACTTCCTCGGTGCGGAAGGGCTTGCCGGTGGTTGCGAATAGAGAGTCCACGATCTGTTCGGCCTGAAGGCGGCGCGGAGCTGGCGCCGTGAAGAGGGGGCTGGGTGTTTTCAACTCAGGATCGGTGGCGCGTTGATAGGCGTGGGAGTTGAGAGTGAGCTTGGCGAGGTGCTTGAGATCGTAGCCTGAGCGGACGAGTTCCCGACCCAACCACTGGAGCAAGTCTGGATGAGTGGGCTTGGCCTTTTCCCAATCGGAGAGGTTGGCGACGATGCCCCGGCCCATGAGGCGGGCCCAGACACGGTTGGCGATGACTTGCGCAAAGCGCTCGTTCTGTGGGGCGGTGATGAGGGCTGCGAGGACATCGCGAGGATTGTCGTCGTGCTCGGCAAGGGCCGCCGCGGCTTCGTCACAGAACTCGGAGAAGGGCCACACAGGTTCGACGGTGGTTCCGGGTTGGAGGGTTACCTGAATGAGCGGTTCGCGATCCAGTTCGTGAAAGCGGTCCATGGGCACGCTGCTGGTGGTGGGCACCTTGATCGCCTTGGTGCCGAGCATGGCCGCGAGTTGGAAGAGGTCTTCCTGCGTCGATTTGTTGGACGGCGAGTCGTGGCAGCGGGCGCACTTCATCTCGACGCCGAGGAACGCCGTGCTGACGATGATGCCCTTGGCGGCCATGGGGACGTCGTTTTGGCTCGCAACACCGAAGCCTGCCGGGCCACCAAATCGCTCGCTGCCTTCCATGCGCAGGAGCTCGGTGACGAAGAGGTCCATGGGCTTGTTGTCGAGCAGGGACTCGTGGATCCACCAGCGGAAGGGGCCGCTGTTGTTGAGGGTGGGGTTGAGGATGTTGGGATTTTCGGCGAGCACGTCCTGCCAGTAACCCATCCAATGGTCGGCCCAGCGCGGATCGTTCAGCAGTGTGTCGATGGTTGCGGAGCGGTCCGGATTGGCTTGGAATTTGGCGATCTCATCCAGCGTCGGTGGAACGCCGACGGTGTCGAGGAAGACACGGCGGAGGAAAGTGAGGTCGTCGGTGAGCGGCGTGACTTCGGTCCGATCCACGCGGAGTTCCGGCCAGTGGGCCCCCTCGCTGATCCAGGTCGTGAGGACTGCGACCTCGTCTTCGGTCAGGGGATCGCCCTTCGGGGGCATGAAGTCGTCCTCGTCCTTTGTGGTGACGCGGGCAAGGATGGCGCTGTGGCCGGGCTTGCCGGGCGTGATGGCTGCGCCATCGGATTCGCCGCCCTCGAGAGCGGCAGCGAGTTCGTCAAGCCGGAGGTCACCCTTGGCCTTTCCGCCTT
>CAXBNA010000361.1:0-3215 GCA_963976915.1 uncultured Verrucomicrobiales bacterium | reverse complement strand
AGCTCGGCCCTACCGCTCCGCACCCACCACGTTCTCACGAACGCGGCTACAGCTCGCCCCCTCACCCGCCATCTTTCACCCTCCCGATCTCCCCTCCGCCGTCCCCTCCCCCCGAGGTCACCGCCCTCGGCGACAGCATCCCTCATCCCTCATCCCGAACTCCGCCACGGCCAGCTTCCGCTGATAGGCCCGGCGTTTGCCGAAGATGATGTCGCCCTTCCGAGAGCGCAGCTTGCCGCCGATGACATCGCTGCCCTTCCCCCAGCGCCGGATGTGCAGGCACTGCGGGTCCAAATGGTCCAGCCCCACATAAATCTCCTCCTGCGCATCCTTCGGCTCCGCCCGCTCCCCGATGCTCTCCGCAAACTCCCCAAACGCCATGCGCTTCCAGCCCGTGCGGTCGAAGAGCGGGAGCGAGGCCCGTGCGGGGTTGGGAACCACGGATGACACGGATGGAAGAGTGGCGGTCATGCTTGGGCGAGTTTCTCCAGCGGCTCGATGGCGTCAGCGAGCAGTCGTTCGCCCACGGCGCGGAGCAGCGCGGGAGTGGGCGGTTGCGATGCTAGAAGGCCGTAGGCGCAGGTGTGGAGGGCTTCGTCGAAGTCTTCCTCGTGGTCTTGTTTCAGAAGCTGGCGAACGCCCGGCCCGGCTTGAAGGGCAAGTTCCTGCCAGCGGGCGGGGAAGCGTGCCTGCAAGGCATCCGCCCACAGCGGCCCCCAAGTCAGCAGGGCGTCTTCGTTTTTCCGTTCGGCCAGCAACGCCAGTGCGAGAACGCGCCCGAGGTCCTTGTTGCTGCGCTTGATGCGGCGTTCGCCGATCAGGCCGCTCATTGTCTGCGGGCCGATGGCGGGATGGTGCAGCAGATTGGCAAGCGCCATCATTTCCGGCCGAGCGACGCCGATGCCAAACTCGGTGGTGACGGGCTGGTAGTCGGCCAGTGAGAGAAATCCAAAGCTGCACAGGCTGAAGTGACCGTTGGCCGTGGGCAGGCGGATGTAGCACTGGCCGAGATCCTCCGGGGATTCCGGCACCGTGAGAAGTTCGATGAACCAGTCCTGCGAGCCGGGCGGCTGAAGACGAGCCACAGGCAGGTCTTTGTCGGGCGTGTCTGCGGTGCCGGGAGCGGGAAATTCCTCGGTGGGATGGAAGGTCCAATCGGCAGCGAACAGGCGCTCGGTGACGGCGATGCCTGCTGGAATGGCCCGGATGCGCGGTGAGAGCAGGCAGTCCGCGTCCTTGGTGCGGACTTGAAGAGAAGGATTGTCCCCAAAGAAGTAGCAGCCTGCGGCGAGACTGCCGATGACGACCAGATTCTCCCGGCAATCCTCCGGGATGGCTGCGGCGACCTGTGCCAGAACTGCGCGAGGTGA
This sequence comes from uncultured Verrucomicrobiales bacterium, assembly GCA_963976915.1. Lineage (GTDB taxonomy): Bacteria > Verrucomicrobiota > Verrucomicrobiia > Verrucomicrobiales > Verrucomicrobiaceae > CAXBNA01. The sequence goes on along the minus strand of CAXBNA010000361.1, from coordinate 1,845 downwards.
GATGAGCTGGTTGGATTGGCTCATGGTGTGCCTGCTTTCGGGGTGAGCGCCTGGAGGAACTCCAAGGCCTGGGATTCGAGCCTCATTTCATGCAGATCGAGCAGGCACTCGACAGGGTCGGCCCACCGGACACCGTCGGCATCGGTTTCGGAAAAGCGGTGGGGATAACGCAGCAAATGAATCACCAGACGGGCCGGCTCCCCGCTTCCGGCAGGCTTCAGTGCGGGATCGAGCTGACGGAGGAACCCGATGTCCGGCTGGCGGGCGCGACTGTGGAGGGTCAAATCGAGCCTCGGCGTGCCAATCAAATCGAGTCCCGGATGCAGTCGCCGTGCTCCAAGAACTCCGGCGATGGCGACGCCTTCCAGATGGAGCTTCTGGAGTCGGGAAACCAATGATTCCACGGATCGCGGCTGGCCCGAGTGGTCGGCAAACCGGAGCGTCTGGCGCACTTTGTCGGCGTTGGCCACGAGGCGGAACCATTCGTCTTTGGGAAACGCTTTCAGCTCTACCCGGCGGTCAGAATGGCGGATGAGGTATTTTTCGAGCTTCTCCAGAGCCGAGGCCACGGTGGGATAGGTGCAGCCAGCCGCTTCCCCGAGCCAGCGCGAGGTGAGCGGTCCCGCACGCTTGATCCATTGGTTGATGAGGATGCGCAGGATGTCGTAGAACGGCTTGGCACTCCGGGGATGGTGCAGGGACGAAGCGACTCCACACTCCCTGGATACCACTTCACGGATGATGCGCTGCATCTCGGAATCGGGATCGGTCGGCACTCCATGGATGGTGTCCGTCTGACACAGGCAAATGTGGAGTCGATGTTGGATCTCGGGACGAAGCACAAGAGAGGCGCGAGCCCATTCTTCGCGCAGTCGGGGCAGCGTGATCGCCGAGTCCACCAACACCAAAAAGCCCCGGAAACCGGGTTTTTCACCGAGCAGATACGCCAGTTTCATGAGGGCACCACTCAAGCTCCGTCGTGAATCGAGGCCGATTTTCACTTCGACGAGGGCATCACCGACCTCAGCATCCACGTCGTCGTGGCGCTGAATTCGGAGTGCTTTGGAAGAGCGGCCTTTCACAGCATTAACTTGCAGGTTTAATGTTAAACCTGCAAGTGAACATTAAAGTTGCAGTTTAATTTGAAACTCGCGCTTTCATTTGGCTGACAGGAGCGCTTGGAGCGACTGCCGGACGGTGGCAGAACTACGGAGCCAACCGGCCAGCGCATCCGGCAACGGCGTGGTGGCCGACTCGGCCGCCGCATCCGTTTGCGCCTGTGTTTCCGCACCAATGTAGAGTGTGATTTTCAAGCTGCCCTCCTTCGCCCGGATTTCCTCGATGGGCACCACGCGGGTGAAGCCGGGCTCGTCTTTGAAGTCCTGATAGGCGTGGACGATGCGCTGGAGGTGCTCGTCGGTGAGGAAGCTCTGGGCGCGCTCGCGGGTGACCTCGTTCACCGCGTTGATGAAAAGGATTTTCCCGCGCCGGGCCTTGGGCTTCTGCATGCGGCAGACGACGACGCACGCTTCCATGGGCGAGTTGTAGACGAGGTTCGGGCCGGGGCAAGCCTGATGCCACGTCCTCCACCCAACACCAACCTCAGAAAAACCCAACACACCTGTAACCCACGAACCCAATCCTGTTACCCATGTACTGAACCCAAAGTGTCACCTATGTATTGACTGCACCCTCGCCCTCCACTGCCAGTCCTTCTCCCACGGAAATGAAGACAAGGATGAGGCCAAGGAATAGGAAGCTTCGCTTTGCTCCGCAGCCCCTCCGCCCGCCAGCTCCCGCCTCGGCGGTTGGCAACCGCCGCTCCTTGGGTTCCGCCCGCCTTGC
>CAXBNA010000360.1:0-3311 GCA_963976915.1 uncultured Verrucomicrobiales bacterium | reverse complement strand
TTCCACCGAAACAGCGACGCTTCTGATCCACTGCCCTGACCAACCGGGGCTCGTCCACGACGTGACCGGATTCATCCTGGCTCACGGCGGCAACATTGTGGATCTGCAGCAGCACATTGATGCGGCGGAGAACGCCTTCTTCATGCGGATGGAGTGGAGCTTGAGCGGGTTTCAACTGGAGCGGGAGGAAATAGCAGCCCGTTTGGCCCCGCTGACGAAGCGTCATCGAATGGAGTGGCGGCTGCACTTCTCTGAGCCCCGGAAGCGCGTGGCGCTGTTTGTGACCAAGGAAAATCATTGCCTCTACGATCTGCTGGCACGTCACGAGGCGGGGGATTTACCGGTCGATATTCCGCTTCTGGTCTCCAATCATGAGACCTTGAAGCCCGCGGCGGAACGGTTTGGGATCCCGTTTCACCACTTCCCGATCACGAAGGAGAACAAGGTGGCCCAGGAAGCGGCTCAGATCGAACTGCTGCGGGAGCAGCGGATCGACACCGTGGTGCTGGCGCGGTACATGCAGATCATCAGCCCGGCGATGATCGAGGCGTTTCCGAATCAGATCCTCAACATTCACCACAGCTTCCTTCCTGCCTTTGTGGGGGCCAAACCCTACCATCAGGCGCATGAGCGCGGCGTGAAGATCATCGGGGCCACCAGTCACTACGTGACGGCGGATCTCGATCAGGGGCCGATCGTTCATCAGGACGTGATGCGGGTGACTCACGAAGATTCCGTGCAGGATCTGATCCGACTGGGGCGGGATTTGGAGAAGTCCGTCCTGGCCAAGGCGCTGTGGTGGCACGTGCGCGACAAGGTGCTGGTCTACCGCAACAAGACGGTCGTCTTTTCCTGAGCCGCAGAGGGATCAGCCCTCGGCCAACTTGCCGTCTCGGATCAAGAGGGTGCGATCTCCCCGCTTGGTGAGCGATTGATCGTGGGTGACGACGACGAGCGTTTTCTTGGATTCATCGACGACCTCCAAAAGCATGTCCATCACGCCGCCGCCAGTCTTGGCGTCGAGGTTGCCGGTGGGCTCGTCGGCGTAGAGGATGCCGGGATCATTGATGAGGGCTCGGGCAATGGCGACGCGCTGCTGCTCGCCGCCGGAGAGTTCGGTCGGCAGGTGATCCATTCGATCCTTCAGGCCCACACGGTCAAGCAGGTGCCGCGCGCGTTCATCGGCTCCGCGACCACCGATGAGGGCGGGGAGGGTGACGTTTTCGAGGGCTGTCAGCTCTGGCAGGAGGAAGTAGTGCTGGAAAACGAAGCCCATGTGTTCGTTGCGCAGCTTGGCGCGGGTTTTCTCGGAGTCGTGATAGAGCGACTGGCCGTGAATCTTCACGTCGCCCTCCGTTGGCTTCTCGAGGCCACCGAGAACGTAGAGGAGTGTGGTCTTGCCTGCGCCGGATTGGCCGCAGAGGAAGACTTTCTCACCGGCAGCGACGGAGAGATTGACGCCGCGAAGGACCTTCAATTCGTGCCCGCCGATGGTGTAGGTGCGGTGAACGTCCTGGGCGTTGAGCGGGGCTGCGGCGGAACTCATGAGAATCAGTGGCGCACAGTCCGCGAGCACCGCGTCGCGTCAAGCCGGGATGCCGAAGTCCGTCCGACCGGTGGCGGCGCGCTGTCGCAGGGCTTCGTACATGGTGATGCCGGCGGCGGTGGCCAGATTGAGGCTGCGGGTGCCGTGCATGGGGATGCGCAGGGTGTGATCCGGGTGCGCGTCCATGATCGAGGGGGGGATTCCGCGCGTCTCCGGGCCGAGGACGAGGTAGACCTCCTCATCCGTGTAGTCCGCTTCCCAGTAGTTCTTGCGGCCCTGGCACTCGACGAAGAAAAAGGTGCCCTGAGCGGCGGCGGCCAGATCTTCCCAGCGGTCCCACACCCGGAGATCCACCTCCGGCCAGTAGTCCAGCCCGACACGGCGGACCTGCCGGTCATCCAGGCTGAAGCCCAGCGGTTTGATGAGATGAAGCCGTGCCCCCGTGGCCAGGCAGAGACGACCGATGGCCCCTGTGTTGTGGGGGATTTCGGGCTGGTAAAGGACCACATGAAGCATGGGGGCACCGTGGCGGGTTTTTGGGAGGGTTCAAATGCGTGCGTTCTGATAAGGTAGGCATTCCGGGACATAGGGCGGCTGGGCATGTGCAGTGAGCTTCTGGGCAAGCACCACGAGCCGCTGGGCGTGGGCGAAGAGTCGCTGGGCAAGTGCCACGAGCTGCTGGGCAAGCGCCAATAGTGTCTGGGCGTGTGCCACGAGCCGCTGGGCAAGTGCCAAGAGCGTCTGGGCAAGTGCCAATAGTGACAAGATGTCGCAGAAAGGCAGCTCAGGACGATTGCCCCGCCAGAGGATGTCTCTGCCCAGTCTCTCATCCTCCTTGTCGGGAAGCCCGGATGACGTGCCGGATCATTGGCTGCGGGTGCCGTCCACCTGGTGAACGCCGTCAGTACCGCCGTCGCTCAAGAAACGCTGCAGCGCAGAGCCCATTCCAGGGGGAATCCCTGCGTTTCACCCCTCGGCAAACGTTTCTTCCAGAATCCAGTCGAAGCGGTCGAGCCAGGCCTTGGGGTCAGCCTCCCGCCGGAGCCAGGAGCGACCGGCGGCACCCATGGCCTTCTTCTCCGCGAGGGACATGCGCTCGACGGCGAGGACGTCGCGGACGAGTTCGTCGGCGGAGCCGGGGGTGTGGAGGAGACCGTTGCGCTCGTGGGTGATGATCTCGCCGAGGCCACCGGAGCGGGCGGCGAGGACGGGTTTGGCGTGGTCAAAGGCTTCGTAGGCGACCAGCCCGAGGGGCTCCCACCAGACGGAGGGGGTGATGAGGGCGCGGGATTGTCGGAGCTGGTCGTACTTCACCTCGCCACTGATGGGGCCGAGGGAACAAATGTAGGGATTGTGGCGGGAGCGCTCTTCCACGAGTTTGGACAGTGGCCCCTGACCGGCGATGTGGAGCGGCGGGGTATCGTTGCCGAGCTGCGTGCGCAGGATGTCCCAGGCGTCGAGCAGGGTGGGGATGCCTTTGACGTCGACGAGGCGCCCGAGGAAGAGGTAGTAGCCGCAGTCGTCAAAGACGGGGAGCTTGGTCATGGCGTCCCAGGCGTGGCGGAGGGTGACGATCTTCGCCGGATCGACGGAGCCGCTTTCGACGAGGCGATCGCGCATGAAATCGGAGATGGCCACCCAGCGTTTGACGCTTTTCAGCCAGCCGCTGCGGTGGAGGAGCTTGAGGTTGAGCGCGAAGAGGGCGGTCTTCAGGACGGAGCCCTGCCAGGCACCGGAGCGGATCTCGGGCAGGAATGAGCCGTGG
>CAXBNA010000359.1:0-3326 GCA_963976915.1 uncultured Verrucomicrobiales bacterium | reverse complement strand
CCGTTCGTGAACGCGAATTTCTCACGGTCTCCAGCGGACTCGCCACTCTGAATCCACCTCAAGGCACCAAAACCGATGCCAAAAACTGGTCCACCGCATAGCGGGTCAGCTGGGATCCAGGACCATTGAAAGGGTAGTCGAACGCATGAGTGGCGCAAGGCAAACTCAGGAAGTAGTGCGGCACTCCAACCTGCTTGAGGCGGGCAGAAAGGCGCTCGCTTTGGAGATACCAGACGAGCACATCCCGGCGTCCGTGTACCAGCAGGGTCGGTGGGCCATCCGAATCGGCGATCAGCGTTGCCGAAGAGGACCGGTAAAGGTCGGGCAGGTCCGCCGAAGAGCCGCCCAGATACTGGCGGAGGAGCCTTGGCGAATCGAGAACGTCTTCGGGATCTGCAAACTGCCAGGCAAAGACCATGTCTGCGGGGGCGTAGAGGGAAATGCATCCCCGAATCGCAGGATCTCGGAGGGAATGCGCCGCCGCGGTGGCAATTTGTCCGCCTGCGGAGCGCCCCAGCAGCACAAAACGCGAGGGATCGATTCTGAGTTCATCGGCGCGGCTCTTCAAATAGGCTAAGGCGTCCCTGACATCATCCAGCTGGGCTGGCCACGGCCATTCAGGCGCGAGCCGGTAGGCGATCGAGGCCACCGAATATCCCTCCCCTGCCCAGTAGTGACTCCACTGTGGAAACTCATCCGCCCGCCCGTGCTCCCATCCACCGGAGTGCAACACGAGGATGCAGGGCGATGGACCGCTCCCCTTTCCGGGAAAGAAGAGAATGGGAAGATCCTCCCCCAAACGTGGGACCTGCAACTCCAGTGGCTCGATGACACTCGGCGCAGAACCCAGAAACAGCGATGTGAGGGAAAGCGGGCTTGGAGTCGTTTTGGACGAGGTGGGGAAACTGGCGTCCAGACTGGCCTGCAGCTTTCGCGCTTCAAAAGTCGCCAAGACCAGTGGAAGGAGCAACACCGTCAGGGAGGCTGAGCAAGCTAGCATGCCGAATCGGCCACGCCAGCTCGAGTCGCGGAGGCACCCCAGAGCCAGAACCAGAGGGACAAGCGCGAGTCGGTGGCCATACTCGGACACGGCGAGGGTCGCTTTCCACAAGGGGATCGACTGAAACGTAATCACGCCAGGAAGCACAATCGCGGCACAGACCATCGCGAAAAGAAAGCGTGTCCAGGAGAGCATTTCAGGCGAGATGGAAGTCTAAGGTCCGATCAGCACGATGGGACCTTCGTTTTCGGGGACGCCACCTTCTCTCTCGACGCTCAGGGCAAATTTTGCAGCGTCGCTGACCGCATCGACCGGCTTGAATTGAATGTTCGCAAAGCCCTCTTCATCCACGCGCACCACCCCGGCGTTGACGGGTTTTGGGTTCTTCGGATCCACGACCCAAAGCTGGTAGTCCTTGCCGGGATCGATGGCGGGCATGCGCTCGAGTTTCAGCATCCCCTCATGCTTCTCGCTGTCCCAAACGACGACGGCCACCCCCTGCTGATACTCATCCACCGTGCTCTGGAGGGTGGCGATCCGCATCTGCGCCATCGCATCCTTTTCCCGCCACTGGGCGACTTCGGCGTTGGCGGATGACAGGTCCGCCTGGACGCCCTGCAGCACTCCTCGAACCTGAGCGAGCTCCTTGCCGATTCGCTGGGAGTCCAAGCGCCGGTCCTCGGCCAGTTGCATGGCGTCGGCTTCGTTGCCGCTAAGCACGGAAACTTGCATTTCGAGCTGCGACCTCTCGTTCCATAGGAAGACGCAGCACGCTGACAATCCAGCGGCGATGCCCCAGCCAACCATGCCTCTCCAACCGGTCGACTGGGTCGCTGGTGTCGATTGGAGCGGCTTCTGGGTTTGCGAAGGTTGAATGGAGGCCATTATTCGGGCTCGAATCTCAGATGACGGCTCTACCCGAGAGACGGTCGAGGCCATGGCGGCCGTGGTTTCACAGAGATCTCCCACCAAAGCGCTCAACTCTGGGTCACCAAACATCTGCTCCTCAAACGCTGAAGCTTCGATGGGCTCAAGGGCTCCCAGCGCATAGAGTGCGGCTTTGTCCTGGAGTTCTTCGTTCATCAGGCGCGCCCCCCTTTCAACCCGTCCCTCAGCTTCAGCAAGCCTCGGCGAATGTTCGTTTTCACCGTCCCGAGCGGAATTCCGGTTTGGACCGAGATGTCGTGGTGGGTCAAACCACTGAGGAAGGCCATTTCGATAAGTTCCCGCTGAGCCTCTGGAAGTTCGTTCACGGCCTTCGTCAATCGGCGGGCCCGATCATTGCATTCCACCTGTTCGTCGGTGCTCGCCACGGCCTCGCCTGCCGTGGTTTGCCACTCCACCCTGGCGTTCTCCAAGGTTTGAGCCCGGCGCCCTCGGGCCCTGAGCCGGTCAATGGCCTTGTGCCTCAGGTGCATGACGACCCACGGGAACGCCTTCCCTCGATCTGGATCAAAGGCTGCCGCCTTCTCCCAGACCGAAACAAAACCATCCTGAAGCACATCCTCCGCCTCCTTTTCGTCCCGCAGCATCTGCCGGATCATCCCGTACACGCGTCCAGAAAATCGGTCATAGAGTGCGCCGAAGGCGGTCTCATCTCCCCGACCCACTCGCAGGAGCAGGGCTTCATCGCTTTCGATGGGCTGGGATTCTGAGCGGCTGGACATGAAGATGGAGTAAATACGGATCTGCCGAGAGTTTGGGGAAGAATTCCCCCGGAAAAGGAAGTCTTCCTCGAAAACCCTTGGGAACACCAACGACAAACCGCTCATTTCACAGGCCCATGCGCCGCACGGCCCCTTTTGGATTCATTTTTCCGCCATCCCTCCATTTACAGGGGACGAACGAACCCCCGCAGTCACGGGAGGCGTAACTCCCTCCTGCATGTCCCGCAATTCCTCTCCATTCCGTCCCATGGCGTTCACCTCAATCCTGACCCTTCTAGCCGTGCTACTCCTTGTGGGGGCGTTTCTTGTCTCCTGCCAGTATCCCAACCTGTCGCGTGAACGTGTGGCGGAATTCGAGGAAGCTCAAAGACGTGCAGGTGGCTCAGGGCCGGCTCCAGGATCGCAGGCCGAGAAGGAAGCCATCGCACGGGTAAAGGACTTCCTCAGCACGCTGTCTCCTGAGTCTGTGAAGACCAAGACTTCCTTGGTTTACGCAGAAGACGCTTACTTCAATGACACACTCAAAACGCTCCACGGAGCCGAAGCGATTGAGGAGTACTTGTTGAAGACTGCCGAAACGGTGAACAGCATTGAGGTGGTCTTCGAGGATGTGGCGCGCTCTGGCCCGGATTTCTACTTCCGGTGGAGAATGGACTTCG
>CAXBNA010000358.1:0-3327 GCA_963976915.1 uncultured Verrucomicrobiales bacterium | reverse complement strand
CCCATGGAAGCACGAGGCGAGACATGACCCACCCGAGGGCGATCCACACAGGCGAAAGGCGATGGAGAGAGAGCGATGGAGGACATGGCAGAGGGACGGCCCAAGCAGACGGTCATCGGTAGGAGCGGCGGTGGGGCAGATTATTCCGCGTGGATGAGCGAGGGGCGGCTGGATCGGGCTGCCTGTCCCCACGGAGCCGTCGTTGTAGGCCGGTGGACTCCGGCATCGCCCAGTGGATTTTGCGAATCTCTCGGCCCAACCCGGCTGACTGGGGACAGCCATCCCTGCCTGAAATCAATGCCGCCAGAAGGCGGTCGACGTGGGCGCGGCGGCGCGGCGGGTCTCCTGAACGGCTTCGTCGGTGGAGATCACTGCGGCGTACCGGTCCTTCAGCGTCGAGATCGACGCGTTTTGAAGCTCTGGTGAAATCGTGGCGCAAGCGTCATCGACGATGGTCACAAAGTAACCCCGGTCACAGGCTTCGCGGGCCGTCGTTTCCACACACTCATTCGTGTACACACCCACGAGGTAGAGCACCTCGATGTCCATGTTTTGGAGGACGTAGTGCATGTTCGTGGCGGGAAAGACACCACTGGCGGTCTTGTCCATGACGATCTCATCGCCGATCGGAGCCACCTCCTGCAGGATCTCCGCCTCCTTCGTTCCCGGCGCGGCGAGAAGCCCAAGCCGCTTGTGCCCGGAGGACCGGTCCCGGCCATCCTGCGTCATGGCGCAAATGCGGCAGTGAATGACCTCCATGCCCAGATCGCGAAAGGTGTTCTGAAGCCGCCGCACATTGGGCAGCACCGTTTTCTCAAGGCGATCAAAGTAGTAGTCCTGGCCCTCCTGCGACACCGGGGATGACTCGGGCGTCGCGAACAGCCCGTACCCCCTCGCGGCATCCAGGTACTGCATGTCGATGCACAGCAGCGCGGCCCGGCGTTTTTTCAGCGCGTCGGCGCGGCCCGGATGATGGATGAACGCGGCCCGGTAGTCGTTCGTGTGCTCGGCAGCCTCTTTGTTCATGGGAGAAAAAGGTGGCATCAGCGAACGGTGATCCGCTGCTCAATCAAGGCGGCAGGAAGCGGGTTGGTGGCCAGATCGGCAATGGAATCGAGCATCAACTGCGCCCCGGCAGCAATGTCATCCCACGGGGTCCATTCGGCCGGTGAGTGGCTTTTCCCATCCCTCGACGGGACAAAGACCATCGCCACCGGTGCCACCCGACCGATGATCTGGGAATCGTGCGCCGCGCCCGAGGGCATCCGTCGGTAGGCCAGGGTCTTCTCACGGGCGTGCCGCTCCAAAACATCGAGAAGCACGTGATGGCAGGCCACCGGTGAAATCTCGCTCTCGACGGTGAACTCGAACATGAGGTTCATGCGTCGGGCGATGGCGGACAGCGCTTTGCGAAAGGCGGTCGCCAGTTCCTTGAGCACATCGGGGTTCGTGTCGCGAACATCGAGCGAACAGATCGCTTCCCCTGGAACCGTGTTCGGCGCGCCGGGATGGAGTTCGATTTTCCCGATGGTGGCACGAGAGCGATCCGATCCATTTTCTTCGAGGATGCGGTGGATCTCGGAGGCGAAGGCCGCCAACCCAAGAAAGGCATCTTTCCGCATCTCCATGGGCGTGGTCCCGGCGTGATTCGGCTCCCCCTTGAGCCGGACCGTCCACTTAAACAGTCCCGTGATGTCCTCCACGAGCCCGATCTGCTCCGCCGCCCGATCCAGCACCGGCCCCTGCTCAATGTGGAGTTCCAGAAAACAAGCGATCGTCGCCGGATCGCGGCGGGCGTCCAGCGCCTCCCAAGGATCCATACCGTGGCGGTTCATCACGTCGGACAGCTTCACGCCGTTCATGTCCCGGGCGTTGTGCAGCGTGTCGGGATTGACCTCCCCGATGAGGGATTGGGAACCAAACATCCCCCCGAACCGCCCCTCTTCGTCGGAGAACGCGATCAACTCGACCGTGCGCTCAGGCACGATCCCCGCCTCCTTCATCGTCCGCAGGCACTCCAAGCCCACCATCACGCCGAGCGAGCCGTCGAGCGCCCCAGCGCAGGGCACCGTATCAATGTGGGACCCCACCAAAATGCGCGGGGCATCCGGATCCTTGCCCACGATCACCCCCGAAATATTCCCGGCTCCATCGGTGGAAACCTCCAGGCCAGCCTCCTCCATGCGCTGCACCAACCACACCCGCGCCTCCATGTCGGCGTCCGTGAAGGCCATCCGATAAAGCCCACCCGTTTCAGGATCCAGACCAATCTGGGCGAGCCGCTTCAGCTCGGACTTCAGACGTTCCAGATCGATCTCGAGAGGGGTTTCAAGGACTTCCATGATCACTTCAGGGGCAGCATGGCGGAAACAGATCGCACCATTCGAATTCCTCTCAAGAGGGGGAGGAACGCGCTCGGGTCAAGGCGGGAAGGGCGAGCGCGGTTTTCGGAACCCTCTCATGGGATTTTTTTCAATCGTTGCTGGGCATCGCGATGAACCTGTGTTACCCCCAATGACATCGCTCTGTCTTCGTCCCGCTGCCGGGACCGAATCCCCAGCCATCGAGAGTCATCCTTTTTTCACTCCCCAATTCCGGATTTTCGGCAAGCCGTGTCAGTCGGTGGGGGAGAAATGTATGCTTGGGGATATGGATGCTTTCGGGGTTACCCCTTGAGGCTGTGGAGTTTGCGTCCCCCGCCGCCGAAACCGTCTCGGAGGACGGCGTGGTCGGTTTTGCTTGGGAGAAACCCGCCGAGACGACGGATTTCGAGCTTCAGCAGGCCACGGTCGAAGACTTTTCCGACGCGAAGGTCCGTTACCACGGTCCGGACCGTGGCAGTGTGATCACCGGGCTTGGCGAAGGCACGTACTTCTTCCGGGTCCGGGCTGAAGGCTCCGAAACGTGGTCGGCGCCAGTCAAAGTGGAGGTTCGCTACATGGACATGGGGCTGGTCTGGGCGCTGATGGGCGTGGGTGTGTTCATGTTCGGGGCCACGGTGACGGCGATCCTTCGGGGGCACTACAAACAGGAGGTGGCATCGTGATCGCCGAGGAAACCCATGTGCTCGACCCCGGCACTGGCTGGGTGTTGCTCGGAATTTTCGGAGCGATCTGGATCGGCCTTGGCATCCTTTGGGGAAAGAAAGCCAAAGACTCGGAGGGCTTCATGCTCGCCGGGCGCAACGTCGGCATGGCGCTGGGTGCGGCCACCGCCATGGCCACTTGGGTCACGTCGAACACCACCATGCTCGCGCCGGTGTTTGCGCTCGAAAAAGGCGTGTGGGGCATGCTCGCCTACTCGACGGCCAGCTTCGGCCTCTTCCTC
>CAXBNA010000357.1:0-3355 GCA_963976915.1 uncultured Verrucomicrobiales bacterium | reverse complement strand
CCGCAAGCCGCACAAAAACCGCGCCAAGGCCCGCGCACTTCGCAGGGATGCATGGCCTTCATCGATGACATTCCGAATCACTTCCACGTCTTCGACGGCAATCTCGGGTGCTTCTGCGAACGGCAGCCTCCGTCGCTCATCGTTCACGCAACTCGTGCACTCGCCACAATCCACCTCCATCGCCTCGCCGAAGTAGTCCAATAGTTCCCGGACCAGGCACTTCCTCGATTCCACCAGCTTCTGCACCTGATCCAGCCGTGCCACATCCCGTGCTTCGCGCTCCAAAAATACCGCCGACAACTGATCCGCCACCGCACGCGGCTCGATCTCGCTCGCCTTGTCTGACAAACGAAACCGCTGCCGCACCCCCGAGGGCTTCATCACGATCTCGCCCGCCTCCTCCAGCCAGCACAGTGCCTTCACGAGGCGCTCTCGTGATTCTCCCAGATCCATGGCCGCCTCATCGACCATCAACGTCACCCACTCGCGCCCCTTTTTTCCCGCACGAAACAGTCTCGACAAAAATCGCTGCCGGTCCGGCTTGTGCCCTTTCAAGATCTGTTCTTCCGAGTGCAGCAGCTTGAACCGGTATCCAGCATACATCGACCCCAGCGGCTTCAGCAGCCCCTCCAGTTCCAGATGCGTCATCACCGTCTCGATCACCAGGGGCCGGATGTCCGTCGCAATCGAGAGATCATACACCGAAATGTCGAATTCGTTCCCCTGGCGCAGCAGATGGTCCACCAACTGCCGAATCGCTCCCGGCGTCGGCGTGTCGCCATACACAAAGTTTTCCAATACGATGCGGTCATCGCCACAGGCCAGCATCTCACAAACGGACGGTTCTCCATCGCGTCCCGCACGCCCCGTCTCCTGCATGTAGTTCTCCAGCGACTTCGGCAGGTTGTAGTGATACACCGCGCGAATATCCGCCTTGTCGATCCCCATCCCAAAGGCAATCGTCGCCACGATCACATCCGTCTCTCCGCTCATGAAAGCATCCTGTGCCTCGTGCCGCACCTCGCTCGGCAAACCGGCGTGATACGCCCGAGCCTTCACGCCCTGCCGTTGAAGTGCCGTCGCCACCATCTCAGCCGTCTGCTGCAGCGTGACATAGATGATCGACGCCCCCGACCTCTCCCGCAGCCGCTCGGTCAGCAAGCCAATCCGTTCCCGATCCGAACACGGCGTGACCACATACTTCAGGTTCGGTCGCCGAAACGAGGTCTGCACATGATCTTCTTTCCGGATCTTGAATGCCGAACGAATCTGCTTGGCCACGTCTCTCGTTGCCGTCGCTGTCAACGCCAGCACCGTCTTGATCCGCAGTTGCCGAGCCACCTTTGCCAACCGGAGGTACTCCGGCCTGAAATTGTGCCCCCACTCCGAGATGCAGTGCGCCTCATCCACCGCCATCATTGAGATCTTCGCTCGCTTGAGCTGCGTCACAAACACCTCACTCGTCAGACGCTCCGGGGCCACATAAAGCAGCTTCAACCGACCGCTCACCAGCCCCGTCATGACCGACGCGTACTCCTCCGAGGAAATCGATGAGTCCAATCGAGCCGCCTCAATCCCCCGGCTCCGCAGCACCTCCACCTGATCCTTCATCAGCGCGATCAGTGGCGATACCACCAGCGCCACGCCGTCCATCAAGAGTGCCGGAAGCTGATAGCAAAGCGATTTCCCCGCGCCGGTCGGAAACAACGCCAAAGCCGAACGACCCTCCAAGAGCGCCCGCATCACCACCTCCTGCCCCGGACGAAAGGTCCCATGCCCGAAGCTCCGCTTCAGTTCCGCCGAAAGATCCACCGTTTCGTCCATGCCCCCATCCCTCACCAAACCAAGCCCCCAATCAACCGGAATGTGCAGCCCCCAATGGCACAAAGTGAGGACCGACCGCCGGGCAGTCCGTGCAGGTTGTCCCAACGAACCGCCAACCAGGACATGCCGCCTACCTCCCCGAGCTCCACCCCCCCTTTACTACCAAACCGCTCCGCACTTCAGCTGCCGCCCCGGCGGCTGGAAGCACGCCGCTTCTTGAACCATCCATCTCTCCCATTTACAAAATCCCGCCCGTCTGCTGAGATCACCTACGGCATGTCCCTCGATCCCCGCCACTATCAAATCACCATCCTGGCCGCCCTTCTCGGCTACGGGATCTTCGCGTTGAATTTCGACATCACCCCCGGATCGGTCGCCGCCGTTCTGTCTGCCGCCTTGGCCGCGCAATGGCTCGGTTCATGCATCATCGACCTCCCCTTGGAGTGGCGCAGTGCCATGATCTCTGGCCTCTCATTGTGCCTCCTCTGCAGAGCGAGCACCTGGTGGCTTGCCCCCCTCGCTACCTTCATTGCCATTGCCTCGAAGTTTCTCCTTCGTGTCAGAAACAAGCACCTCTTCAATCCCACCGCATTCGCGCTCGTTGTTCTCATGCTGGTCACGGATGGCCGCGTGTGGGTGAGTCCCGGCCAATGGGGAAATGTCGCCTTCTTCGCCTTTCTCCTCGCTTGTCTCGGTGGATTGGTCGTGATGCGGGCAGCACGGGCAGATGTCACTCTCGCCTTCCTCGCCGCATGGATCGCACTGATCTTCGGGCGCTCGCTTTGGCTTCACGAACCGATGACCATTCCCATTCACCGACTGCAAAGCGGCGCTCTCCTTCTCTTCACCTTCTTCATGATTTCCGATCCACGCACCACGCCGGATTCCCGTGCGGGACGCCTCGTTTTCGCGGTGTTGGTCGCCCTTGGCGGATGGTGGTGGCAGTTTCTCATGTTCGGCACCAACGGACCTCTTTGGGCGCTCGTGACCTGCTCTCTGCTCACGCCGTTGATCGATCTCCTTCTCCCAGCGAAACGCCACCACTGGCCCCTCCGCCCCGCCCGATTGGAATCCGTCTCACCCCTCACCACCTCCGTCACATGAAACTCACACGCTCTCTCCTCCTCGCAGCCCTCGGCTTCGCGCCGCTCACCGCCTCCGCTTTCTGCGGCTTCTATGTCGCCCGCGCCGACAGCAAGCTCTACAACCAATCCTCCCAAGTCGCGCTCGTCCGCGATGGCCGCTCCACCTCCATCACCATGGCCAGTGACTATCAGGGGGATCTCAAGGAGTTTGCGCTCGTCATCCCTGTCCCCACCGTCATCGATAAGGAAGACGTCAAGGTCGTCGAAAAAGCCCTGCTCGATCACCTCGACGCCTACTCTGCACCGAGATTGGTCGAGTATTGGGATCCGGACCCGAATCATCATGTTTCAGCAAAAGCTGTGGTTGCTCCGCCGCCTCCTGTGGATGGAGGTGGCCGGAGGGAGGTGATTCATTCCGACGGAGCCCGCGCTTACGGCGTCACCAT
>CAXBNA010000356.1:0-3418 GCA_963976915.1 uncultured Verrucomicrobiales bacterium | reverse complement strand
GACAAAGCCCACTGTGTGATTTCATGAATCTTCCACCTCTTCCTAGCGAGATCACCTCTCTGAAGGAGTTCATTCATCAAAGCGCTTTGCCTTGCATTGCGTTGTCAATGTCCTGCGACGTTCCTACGCATCCTCGAACCAGCAAGCTAGGTGGTGACGCCGACCTACCAGCGGGTGTTGATTGGCCGACCCACGAGGGCGAGCCGCTTGGCTTTCTATTGCAGCTTGTGCTTTCTGAGATTGGCTTTGCTACGGATTTCGGTCTGCCTGCGGACGGTATCCTCAGCTTCTTCTACGATTTAGAGGAGTGCCCTTGGGATCCGGAGGTAGGTGGTGCATTTCGGGTTCTGTATTCACCTTCAGTTGCAGTTACGGAGCCAGTTTGTTCTCTAGGAGGTTCGAGTCACTTGCCTGAGTGTGCCATTCGCTTCCGTCGCGGAGCTTCACTTCCATATTTTGGCTCCACTGCTCTGGGTGATTTCGAACAGTTGATCCGCAGCACTTCATCGAGTGGCGTTAGCGAGGACGATA
This sequence comes from uncultured Verrucomicrobiales bacterium, assembly GCA_963976915.1. Taxonomy (GTDB): domain Bacteria; phylum Verrucomicrobiota; class Verrucomicrobiia; order Verrucomicrobiales; family Verrucomicrobiaceae; genus CAXBNA01. Next base: position 2,887 of record CAXBNA010000356.1, on the reverse strand, counting down.
TCAATGACTGTGCGGACGCTTATGGCTCCTTCTGCGCAGATGTTGCCCAGCATGGTTCCGAGAGCCCTGACGGAGGCCCACATCGCATGTTTGGCCATCCAGAGAACATTCAGGACGAGATGCGCGCTCATGATCCCGAGTGGGTCCTATTGCTGCAGCTTGCGTCCGACGATTCAGTTGGCATGTCCTGGGGGGACTCAGGTATGCTATACTTCTGGATGACGAGGTCTGACCTTGCCGCCAAGAACTTCAGCAACGTAATCATGACTCTGCAATGCTGCTAGACTCAACGAGGCCGAACAAAACGCTGGTGGTAACGGCTCGCAGCAGTCGGTCACTTGAGCGGAGTCTTGCGCTCGCCGTCGCCAAAGCTTAGACGTTCGGCAAGAAATGAGATTCATCGGAGACCCTAATCGATTCGCGTTCGAGATTGGCGATTACCAATGTCCGAATCACTCCCTGAGGCATGTGGACATCTGGGCTGGCGGCGTAAGGTTGTGTATCGACGACAATAGCGTTTATCTAGATCAGTTTACAAACGATTTAGCCGACGAGATCAAGCGCAGCTACTGCATCAATGACTTTGCCCTGTATCTCGGACGCCTCACACCTGTAGAGATGGCAACTTTTGTTTGTAGCACCCGAGAAAAAAACTCGCCGAATTACGACATTGAAGGCGACTCGATTTATCCGTTTTATAGGTTTTTGGATCTTGGACCCACGACAGATAATCTGAGTGCATTTCTTTTTCGTGAGGCCGAGAGATCCTTTTTTGTGTATTCATTTTGGCGCGATGCTTCACGAAAGGGACTAGCCGAGACATTCCAAGTCGTTGAGCTGGATTTCAACGAGATCATCTCGGTAGCAAAAGACGCGATGAATACCCTGCTCGCAATGTTGCCAGGCAACTCTGGCTGTGCCTGACCCATTTGTTGGTGGGCGGAGGCGACGGGGAAGGGGAGGGTGTTGGGGTGGGAGGTCGACGAGGAAAGTTTGGGGCACGCATGGCGCGTCCCTACCCGCCTTTGGGTGGGGGCCGAGCAGAATGCTCGCTGGACCGGGCATGGGCGGAATGCCTGTGCTACTTGGTCTTTCCAGCTTCGCGGGTTCCGGTACCCGTCTTCATCTTTTGCAGGCTGTCGCCGAGGTCTGCGCGGACTTGGTCGGCGTAGGCCATGAGCTTGGCTTTTTCCTCGGGGAATTGGTCGATGACGTTCTTGGACTCGGAGGGGTCGTTGTAGAGGTCGTAGAGTTCGGCGTTCTCCATCTTGATGTTCTCATACTTCACGGGGATGCCATCCTTGCCGCCGGGGCCGCCGTTGAGGGTGCGGTAGGTGTGGGGGAAGACGAGTTTCCAGTGGCCATCGGCACTGCTGACGGCCTGGAGTTCGTTGGCCTTGTAGTAGAAGGCGTAGCCGTCGTGCGGATTGGTGGCATTCTCCTGACCTGAGATGATGGGCCAGAGGTTGAGGCCATCGATCTTCTTCTCGGGAAGGGGGGCCTCCGTGAGGGCAGCGATGGTCGGCAGGATGTCAATGGTCATGGCCATGTCGTTCGACGTGGTGCCTGCGGGGATCTTGGCGGGCCAGCGCATGATGCTGGTGACGCGGGTGCCGCCTTCCCAGGCGGTGCCCTTGCCTTCGCGATAGGGACCGGAGGAACCGGCATGGTCGCCGTAGGAGAGCCAGGGGCCGTTGTCGCTGGTGAAAAGGATCCAGGTGTTGTCGGCGATGCCGTTGCGCTCCAGCGCGTCCATGACCTGGCCGACGGACCAGTCGACTTCCATCATCACATCGGCGAAGAGACCTTTGCCGCTCTTGCCTGCAAACTTGTCGCTGACGTAGAGGGGCACGTGGACCATGGAGTGGGCGAGGTAGAAGAAGAAGGGTTTGTCTTTGTTCCGGTCGATGAAGTCGACAGCGCGGGTGGTGTAGTCGGTGGTGAGGTGGGTTTGATCTTCGGCGGTAACGTCGTCGTCGATGGTCTGGGTGCCCTCGATCAGCGGGAGCTTCGGGAACTTCTTCACCTCGGGGTGGTAGGGCCACATGTCGTTCGAGTAAGGGAGGCCGTAGTACTCGTCGAAGCCCTGGTTGGTGGGGAGAAAGCCGGGGACATCTCCAAGGTGCCATTTTCCTGCCATGCCGGTGGCGTAGCCTTTTTGTTTGAGCAGCTCGGCGATGGTCATCTCGTCGGGATGAAGGGCGACGGGAGCGCCGGGCCCGAGAGCGCCGTGGATGCCGACGCGATTCGAGTAGCAGCCGGTGAGCAGTCCGCAGCGCGAGGCCGAGCACACGGGTTGGCTGACGTGGAAGTTGGTGAACTTCCTTCCTTCGGCCGCGAGCTTGTCGATGTTCGGTGTTTCGTAACCCTCGGCTCCGAAGCAACTGACGTCGGCGTAGCCCATGTCGTCCATGAAGATGATGACGATGTTGGGTGTTTCGGCGGCCTGAATGGAAGCGGCAGCCGAGAGAGTCGTGGCGGCGAGAAGGAGGCGGAGGTGATGGAACATGGTTGGGAAAGGTGAACGAGGGAGGGTGGGGAGTCTTTCAGGCCGGGGGGTGAGGGGGTGAGGGGAATGCCTGTTGCGGAGTTGAGATTGTTGATTGCTGAAGGGGGAGGCGCCCCTGGGTTTGCGCTGGTGGGGTGAGGCGGTAGGGTGTTGGGATGAAATTGGATGAGGGACGAATGAGTGCGGATGGTGGTGCGCCCTCCGGGTCGGGCTGCGCTGAGTGTGGCCGTGCGGATGCGGTGAAGGTGGGGGAGCGGTGGTTGTGTGTGGAGTGCTACTCGGCAGCGGGCTCGTGCTGTGCAGGGGAGTTTGCGCCGGAATCGGAAAACGAAAGCGCCGTGCAGGATAGACCTGACACGGCGCTGAGTGACTGAAGGG
>CAXBNA010000355.1:0-3423 GCA_963976915.1 uncultured Verrucomicrobiales bacterium | reverse complement strand
TCATCAGCTTTGGCTTGCGGCTAAACCCCACCGTCAGCGCACACACGCCCAGCAGCAGGAAGAAGGGAATCCATCGGGTTCTCATGCCCACAGGAAACCAGACACCGCCATGCTTTGCAACCGCGCTCGCCCACTGAATTCTCCTCACCTCGCATTCCCTGCTCGCTAACCCAGCCTCAAGTGCGAACCTGAGGCTCAGTTCCCCCATCGTTCTCATGAAGTTCTCCGTCTCCTGCCTGCTGGAATACTACGTTCCTGCTCCCTTGACCTTCCTCGTGAACGTCCGCGCTCACGAAGGCTATGGCCAGCGCTGCCTCTCGGAAAATCTCGACCTCCCGCCGGGTTTGGATCATCGCATGCAGACCTGCGCCGCCACCGGCACTCGATTTGATCGCCTCCACGCCTACACTCCGGGCAACTATCAGTTCCGCTATTCAGCCGAGGTCGAAGTCTCACTCCACCGCTTTGCGGTCGGGGGTCTCTACGATGCGGGACCCGAGGTGTTTGACACCTCCGTCTTCCCCTACCTCTACCCGAGCCGCTATTGCCAGTCGGATCGATTCGAGCACCTCGTCCTCGACCTCTTCGGCTACGCGACCGATGCCGAGTCGAGAGTCCGCGCCGTCGTGGACTGGCTTTGCACCCATCTCACCTACGTCAGCGGCTCCACCAACGTTGGCACCTCGGCGGTCGACTCCATGGTGGATCGCATCGGCGTCTGCCGCGACTACGCCCACCTCGGCATCGCCTTCTGCCGTGCCATGAACATTCCCGCACGCTACTTCACCGGCTACGCCCACTACATTCAACCGCCCGACTTCCACGCCTGCTTCGAGACGTGGATCGGTGGACGCTGGCTGCTGTGGGACCCCACCGGTCTCTCCTCGCCCGATGGCCTCGTGCGCATCGGCTCCGGTCGCGATGCCTCCGACTGCTCCATCTGCACCTCCTTTGGTGCCATCACGCTTCTCCGCCAAGAAGTCTTTTGCGACGCCACCGATCCGAACTATCGCAAGATGGAGCACCACCTCCTTCAGCAGAACTCCTTCAGTTTGGCGTGCTGAGGGACAGCGACATTTGATGGCGTTCGAGCCGTTGCAGGAAGCAGCCGGATCCAACGTTTTCTCTCTTCATGAGACATGCCCTGCTCGCACTCCTGATCGTCACCACGGCGTCCAGTCAGGAACTGGACGCCAAAAAGCAAACCCTGCTGAATGCTGCGGGAAAGAGCGGCGTCGAGTTGCGACTCGACCAACCCTACGCCGACCATGAGAACCCCAAGCAGGCAGTGGACGTCTATCTGCCAAAGAAAAGAAACGGCACAGCCCCCCTGCCCGTCATCGCACTGATCCACGGTGGTGGATGGATCAATGGCGACCGTTTGGGTTACGCGGCACAAGCAATTCAGATCGCACGCACGGGTGACTACGCTGCCGTGGCTGTCGGCTACCGACTCACCAACGAAGCCCATTGGCCGTCGCAGATCCACGATTGCAAAGCCGCCATCCGATGGATTCGAGCCCACGCGAAGGAACTGAATCTGGACAGCGACCGCATCGCCGTCTGGGGCAGTTCGGCAGGCGGGCATCTGTCCTCGCTGATGGGCACCAGCGGCGACGTCGCGGAGCTCGAAGGGGATCTCGGTCCCAATGACGCGTTCAGCAGCCGGGTCCAATGCGTGGTCAACCTCTGCGGACCCGAAGACTTCACCCAGGCCCTGATGTTCGACGAGGACGGGAAACCCATCGTCGACGACGCGGCCGTCAAGGGCCTGCTCGGCGGGAGCTATGAGGAAAAGCCGACCGAAGCAATAGCCGCCTCCCCCGTGACGCATGTCAGTGCCGACGACGCTCCGTTCATCACGTTCCAAGGAACTGCGGACAAACGCGTGGCGTTTCTCCATGCCGAGGCGATTCACGCCGCCCTCCAGAACGCCGGGGTCACTTCCCTCCTCGTTCCCATTACCGGCGGCGGACACGGCTCCGTCAATCACCCGGAGGTCAAAGTGCGCGGCATGCAGTTTGTCGACCAAGTGCTGCGAGGCATCGATTCCACGATCGACACCACACCCATCCCCGCCCTGCCGGAGAGTCCCAAAAACTAAGCGCCTCCCGCAGCTCGTTTTCGATAAACGCCCGGCGTCACACCCATCCGCCGCCGGAAATGCTGGGCAAAGGCACTCTGATCCACAAACCCACAACGACGCGCGATCTCGGACAATGGAAGGGTGGTTGACTCCAGCAGCTTGATCGCCGCAAGCAGCCGCGTCTTGATCAAAAAGTCCTGGGGAGAAATCCCGAAGGCCGATTGAAAATGACGCTGGAGTTGTCGCAGAGACTGACCACAGGCAATGGCCACCGCATCCAGTTTCAGAGGCTCCGCAAAGTTCCCTCGAATGATCTCCACGGCACGCGCCACCGTTTGAAACACCGGCAGCTTCCGCTCCGCCTCGTCCGGCCTCCGCAGCAGACCCATCACCCCCTGGATCCGGCCGCACTTGTCCGCCAGGGGCAGCTTCGTCACGAGAAACCAATCCGGCATCCCCTGCGAGTCCCACCACAACTCGATTCGTTCGACACACTTTGCCTCGCCGGAAAGGATTCGCTTGTCGTCATCCACATAGGCCTGCGCCATGCTGTCCGGGTTCAGGTCAAAATCCGTCTGCCCAATGAACTCCGAGTCATCCGGCATTTGATAGCGGCGCAGCAACCCCTCATTGGCGAACATCAGATTCCCCTCGCCATCCTTGGCAAAGAAATACACGCCGGGAATGTGATCAAACAACCGCTGAAACATCCCCGTCGGTTCGAGCGATGCCATCCACCGCTCCCGCTTTCGCCTCCAGCGCACGATCTCGCCCGCGTCGCGCCGGGGACGATCACGTGGTTTCAGTGCCGTCGTATTTCGCATGATCTTTGTCGTGACCATGATGAGGAGACCTGCGATACAATGCAACCTCCAGCCCACCATGAAACCCATTGTCCAAATCTCCCTCGACCTCACCAACATCGACGAAGCCCTCGAAACCGCGGCGCTGGCCATGCGTGCCGGGGTCGATTGGCTGGAGGCCGGCACGCCACTCATCCTCGCCGAAGGACTGCACGGTGTCCGCGCCCTGCGGGAAGCGTTTCCGGACACGCCCATCGTCGCTGACTTGAAGACGATGGACGGTGGCTACCTCGAAGCCGAGATGATGGCCAAGGCGGGTGCCACCCACGTCGTCGTCATGGCCCGCGCCCACGCGGAAACGATCAAGTGCGTCGTTCAAGCCGGCAAAGACTTCGGCTGCAAGGTCATGGGCGACAACATGGTCTGCGAGTCCATGATCGACGGCGCGAAGTTCCTCGAAGACCTCGGCTGCGACTACGTCATTCATCACATTGGCTACGACGAACGCCGTGGCATCGCCGCCGCTGGAAACCG
>CAXBNA010000354.1:0-3588 GCA_963976915.1 uncultured Verrucomicrobiales bacterium | reverse complement strand
GCAGCGAAGATCACGTCCCGCTTCATGTCCAGCTTGCCCTGCTTCTTCAAATCCGACAGCCACTGGGCGATCTCGATCAATCCCGCCACACCGGAAGCATTGTCATCCGCGCCGTGATGGATGCGATCCAAGTCATCGCCTTTCGCACGCGAGTTGGAGCCGCCCTTGTTTCCCAGATGATCGATGTGGGCACCGATGACAAGCGGAGCAATGTGGCCGTCAGGCTCTTCCTTGGCTGGCAGAACACCCAACACATTCCGCCCGACTTTGCGCTCCTGCTTGATGTCGATTTCTCCCGCGAGTTTGATGCCCTCACAGACAAGGCCTCCCATTAGGTCGCCCGTGTCGAGTTTGTCCTGCAGTTCCTTGAGGGTCTTTCCAGTGGGCTTGAGGATCTTGTCACCCAGAGCGTCCGTCACACTGATGGCTGCGATTCCGGAAGACGCCATTGAAGCATCAAAAGCCAGTGGCACGAGTTGGTTGGTGACTTTGCTGTTGGGTCCGCTGACGACAATCAGGCCCTTGGCCCCCTTCTGCCGGGCGGTCAGCGCCTTGAATCGCAGGCTCGAATACCGAATGAGTTCGTTTCTTCGATCCGCGTCAATTCCTTCGGGAAGATAGCGAAGCACCATCACCCATTTCCCATCCACCTCGAGGTGCGCGTAGCTGCTGTAGGGCTCAATTGTCTGCCCTTCCGCACCCGTGGCTTCATCCGGCGTCTCGATGCCGTATCCGGCAAAGACGATGTCCATCGGATCGATCTTGCCCGTCTGCGAAAATGACAGCGGCTGCCAATCGCGGGTGGGCTTGAAGAACTCTCCATTCGGCCCCGGAATGACGAGAACGTTGTTGTCTCCCAGAGCCACTCCAGCCGTGAAATCGAATGGATCAAACCACGCTTCTTCGCCATAGGGCTTCAATCCCAGATCGCCGAATACATCCGCGACATACTGAGTGGCCAGTTGCTCGCCACGCGTGCCAGTCAACCGCCCCTCAAGGGCGTCACTGGCGAGGTAGGTGATGTGTTGGCGAATATCGCTGGGTTGGATGGCTGGTTCGGTGGCTTTGAGATCCGGCGGCTCGGGCACTGGGAGTGGCGACTCCTCGACCAAGGCTCCGCTCATTCCCAAGAGCTCCAGAGCATGCTCGTGGGACCAATCACCAATGAAAATCTGAGACTGTCCACCCGAAGCGCGACCCGAAGTCCACGACAATTGGTTTCCGTCGGGCGAGAAAACAGGGAGACCATCGAAGCCGTCGGTGAAGCTGACCCGAACGGGTTCCCTGAGCCCCCCTGCATCGACAATGTAGAGTTCAAAATTGGCGAAGCCCTGCAGGTTGGTGGTGAAGATGAGGTACTTGCCACTCGGGTGGAAATAAGGAGCCCAGCTCATGGCACCGAGTCGAGTCAACTGCTGCTGGGCACTGCCATCCACATTCATCGTCCAAATCTCCGCCTGATCGCCTTTCGGCGTGAATCGTCGCCAGCAGATCTTCTGACCATCGGCGCTGAAGAACGGGCCGCCATCGTAGCCGTCGGCTGTCGTCAGGCGCTTCACATTGGAGCCATCCGCATCCGCCGTGTAGATCTCCATGAAGAACTGCTTGTCGATCTTCAGGCGCTCCTTCTCCTCCTTCGTCAACTCGCGCTCATACGCCTGACGGTTTGAAGCAAAGACGATCTTCGTTCCGTCCGGCGAGTACGCACCCTCCGCATCGTAGCCGAGCGTGTTTGTGAGGTTGGTGTTTTTCCCCGACTCCAAGTCATGGGCAAAAATGTCAAAGTGCTCATCGTAGTCCCAGGAATACTTCCGCACTCGCGAAGTCGCCCGCTCCTCGTACTCGGCTTTCTGCAAGTCTTCCGATTTTGGGTCGGTATGCGTGGAGGCAAAAATGACCCGCTTCTTATCCGGGTGAATCCACGCACAGGTCGTCTTCCCCATGCCGGGAGAAATGCGCTCCGTGTCGCCGGTTTCAAGATCCATCAGGTAGATCTGGTAGAACGGATTCCCCGGTTCCCGCTCGCTCTGAAACACCATCTGTGAGCCATCCGCACTGAAGTAGCCCTCGCCCGCCCGACGACCTTCAAAGGTCAACTGACGGATATTGGAAAGGAACGTGGCTTCCGACTCGCCCAGGGCGACCAGAGTGGGAAGAGCGGCAAAAAGGCAGATCAGGCGGAACATGGTTGGGGCTATAACATACGCCGCTCAGCGGACGTTCCAGCGCGAAGGTTGGTCTAGAAACTTTCTGACACGCGACGGATTGACCCTCGCACTTGTTTCTCGTCTGTGCGAAAGCTGGCCCCTCGCCCCATGAGTCCCAGGAAACCGGCCGTTGTCTTCATCTTCATCACGCTGTTCCTGGACATCTTGGGCATCGGGCTGATTGTGCCAATCCTGCCCAAGCTGATCGAGGAGTTCGAAGGTGGGGATGTGGAGAATGCGGCCCGAACGTACGGGTTTTTGGCGGCCCTCTATTCAGCGATGCAGTTCGTTTTCGCTCCGTTGCTCGGCAGCCTGTCGGACCGAGTTGGGCGTCGACCGGTGATCTTGGTTTCCCTGCTGGGGAGCGGCTTGGACTACCTGCTGTTGGCGATCGCCCCGAACCTCGGGTGGTTTGTGGTGGGGCGACTTGTGGCCGGGCTCACCGGGGCGAACTACAGTGCCGCGACGGCCTACATTGCCGACGTGACGCCACCCGAGAAGCGTGCGGCGAGTTTTGGGCTCGTGGGTGCGGCCTTCGGGCTTGGATTCATTGCGGGACCCGCGATCGGAGGAATGCTCGGGCACCATGGACTTCGAGTTCCGTTTTATGCAGCGGCAGGTGTGACCTTTTTGAACTGGCTCTACGGCGCGTTTGTTCTGCCTGAATCACTCAAGCCGGAGAACCGGCGCCCCTTCAGTTGGAAACGCGCCAATCCTCTGGGTGCCTTGATCGCCCTCAGACGGTATCCGATGGTCTTCGACCTCGCGGGAGTTTGGTTTCTTCTCACCCTGGCGCATCAGGTGTATCCCGCGACATGGGTCCTCTACACGACCTACCGCTTCGACTGGACCGTACGAGAGACCGGACTCTCGCTGGCGCTGGTGGGAATCATGGCCGCTGCGGTGCAGGGAGGGCTGACGCGCGTGATCATCCCGAAATTTGGCGAGAAGAAGACGGTGGTATTCGCCATTGCCGTGGGAATTGTCGAACACACCCTCTTTGGATCGGTGACTGCGGGCTGGTTGATCTACCTGATCATTGTCGGCGGATGCTTCGCTGGTCTTGCGAATCCGGCCGCGCAGGGACTCATCTCCAAAACTGTGGCGGCGGACGAGCAGGGTGCGGTTCAAGGCTCCCTCAATAGCCTGGCCAGTATTGCCGGCATCATTGGCATGCCACTGATGGCCAGCATGTTTGGCTACTTCATCAGTGATCGCGCACCGGCACACTTGCCAGGGATTGCCTTCTTTCTGAGTGCGGCGCTCGATGGGGGTGCACTCCTTCTGACGATCCGTGCCTTTCGCCGCTCCCGCACTGAGTCCGATGCTAGAGCATTTTAATTATTTCTATAGCCTTTTTGGTGGTGTGGGGTAGAGTGGT
>CAXBNA010000353.1:0-3597 GCA_963976915.1 uncultured Verrucomicrobiales bacterium | reverse complement strand
TCAATCCCCCCATGGACCGGAGTTGGGCCAACGCCTCCGAGCGCGCGGCCAACATCTCCGGCGTAGCCTTTGGAACGGATTTGCGAATCAATGGCACCGTGGCATCAGCCATCGCCAGCAGCACATGCGAACGCCCGGGCTTCAGCCATGCCGGAAGCGGCGAGAGCAGCTTCAGGCTCCCATCCTCCGCAATCTCAATGTCCGCCTCCAGCGTTCTCAGGCACTCCAACCTATCACTTTTCGCCCCGCCCGTAAACTTTACCCTCCACGGCTGTCGGCGGGAAAATGAAATGCTCGCGATCTTCCACTCCCACCCGGCATGGGCCGCAGCGTTTTTCCTCCTCCGCCTCCGCACGGCGGGTTTCGGGATCGGCGGTGAGGGGGTGAAGATGTAACAACGGAGGCACAAATGGTTTGACGATGCACTTGTACATTCAGAACCTTCACAAGGTCATCCTCATATTATGCCTGCCGCTTCCCTCAGCTCGCGTCGAGAAAATCTGACTCGCTTGCAGAACTCACTTTCTGCTCACTGCGGGTCTGACGCGGCGAGAACCACCGCTGCACAAAGAGCGGCACAGAAAATGCCGCTGAGTCATGCAGCAGCATTGGACAAGCTGGATGCAATTCTCTCCTCCGGGGCCCTGCTCTCGCAGGTGCAAACAAGGAGGACGCCTTTGGGGGAAGCTGAAATGCTGCTCGAAACCGCCGACGATGTCTTTCTCTACCTCGGGGCCTTTGCTTATCCCGACACCGAATGCGGATTTCTCTTCATCCCATCGGTGGAAACCGATCACGCGGACGACGCAGTTGCCACGCCGTTCGACTCTGGTGCCTTGGCCTGCATGAAGTTTGTCACACCTCCAGCGCCCTACACAGACGGCATCTCTTTTGTACGTGATCACGAATTGCCCGTTGCAGACTACCGAACGCTTCTCGGAGCGCTCATGGCAGACTATTCCCGTTCGGTCGATCACCACCTCTTCGATCCCGCCGACTTCACGTGTGCCTGTGGAGAGGCGAGATGCCATCCTTTTGGCCTTTCAGGTGGTGACAGGCGTGGGGCTACCTTCGAAGTACGCATCCCTCAACGCGTGCCGCTTCGTCCCCCACATCTACGTGCTGTCTTTGTTCGTAAAGGATACGAGTTGCCGGGTTTGAGTGTCTTGTTCGCCTTGGGCATCACCATTGAGCGATATGAAGCCGACAACGACGCTGACTCTTTTCATGCACTGCGGCAAGCATGTGTTAGCTTTATTCAAGAAAACCTCCTCTCATGACATCCTTCACGCTCACAGACTTGGATATCATCGGCTTCGCCAGCATCATCGAGACACTCACACTCCCACGAGTGCTGGCTCCGGTGTTTCAAGTCAGGACTCAACAAGACACAGTGCTTCTCCCTCCCTTCACCGTGAACGGAGATGAGGTCTTCAACGTCACGGTGTCGAACAGGGCAGAATTCGACGCCCTGTGCGCACAGGAAAAGCTCACGCCCCTCGCGCCCGCGATACCGGCCAAGGTCAATCACGATCTCTGGGTCAATCCAGACGGTCAGACGGCCTATCAACCCAAGGCTGAGGTGAAAAGGACATTCAACCGTTTGTTCACAGAGCACCTCAATTTGGCGGAAGAAAAGCTGGCAGCTGGGGACAATGACGCCGCCTGTCGGCACGCTGCCATTGCTCGTGCACTCAAACCTGCTCACCTCGACCCACTCATCATTCGCGCCACCGCCGAGATTTTGCTTGGTGAGACCTCCCGACTCGCCTTCACCCGGCACATTGCCGAGGATATCGTCGCTCCTCTTGAGTTCGACAAGCTGATTCAGAATCGACTGGGAAGCAAGTCCGCCTCTGAGACGCGCGGCTCGGCAGTGATGCGCGGCATCGCCACGCGAAAACCCAGCCGCTTTCTCTCCGCAAAATGAGTTTTCAGCCACGCATCTTCACCTTCTACAGCTACAAAGGTGGCGTGGGGCGGAGCATGGCCTTGCTGAACATGGCCTACTACCTTCAGGCCCGGGGCCGTCACGTACTGATTGTCGATCTGGATCTTGATGCTCCGGGTGCCAGCGGCTTCCTCCACCGCACGGATGAGCTCCTGCCGAAGCCAGGTACCGGAGATGTCGTTGACGTGCTGGCGGCAGTCGTGAAGTCCGTCAAGGAAGCGCCCGCAGGTTCCGAGCCGCCACTGCCTGCGCTCCGACTGGAGGCCTTCCTGAGATCTGTTGATCCAAAGAAGCACGCAGCGGCCGTTCATCCCAAGGCACCCCGCGCCCGGCTGGATGTGCTGGCGGCAGATCAAGAACGGAACTACACCGAGCGGCTCAGTTCACTGGAACTCCCCAGCCTCAACTCCGATCAGATTTTTCAGGCCAGCGAGCTATTGCGTGGCGTGGTGTTCAACCACTCCTTCCCTTTTCAGCAGCCATGGCAAGTGGATGGCGCACTACCAGAGGACACCCACTACGACTACATCCTCGTGGACAGCCGCACCGGGCTCAGTGAAATCGGCGGCCTCTGCGTGGGCCCCCTGTCAGATCGCCTCGTCGTCCTGTGCGGGCTGAACGACCAGAACATCAACGGAACCAGACAATTCCTGGAGACTGTCGGTCTGGAGCCGACGCCACGCCCTGCAGATGCCGAGCCTTGGGACGATGCCGATCCACCTGCGGAAGGTGGCCTGCGCCCCACCACACTGGGCCCTAAGCCCACTCTGCTCGTGGCCTCTCCCGTACCCGGCGGGGAGATGACGTATAAAAAGGAGCGCATGAAGGTGCTGGAGGAGAAGATGGGCATGCTGCCCGCCAAACTCTCCTACCACCCGCAGATGGCCCTCATGGAGACCCTCTTTGTCCGCGACCACGAGGATGAATACCTCGCTTTAGAGTACGCCGCCTTGGCAGAGCGGCTGATGAGCATGGTGGGAGATACGGAGCATCAATTAGCGGCCCCGATGGGCCGTGCTCTCAGAGCCGGGCGTGACAAAGGAAAATCCAAAGCCGAGACGCTCGATATTCCACGGCGCTTGGCCCACAGCATCCTGGCCTCCGGTCAGACCAACTTCGGATTCTCCTCGCGCCTTGTCCATTCTTTGGAGTTGCCCGCAGAGATCCAAGACCGGATACGAAGGGTGCAAATCAACCTTGCCCTCACGGATTCAGCCGCCGCCCAACTGTGGCTCGATTGGGCCGATGCGTTGGACACTCCCGAAAACCGGAAAGCGGGCGATCTTGTGGTCTTCCAAGAGATGGATGCCAGATTCCAGAAGTCAGTCGCGCTGAACCCAAAATTTCTGGAAGCGTTCAACCACTGGGGCATCGCCCTCTGGGAATGGGCCAAAGACAAAGAGGGAACCGAAGCAGCGGCATTGCTTGCCCGGGCCGCCGAAAAGTATCAACAGTCCCTCACCATCAAGCCGGACGATTACTATGCGCTCATCAACTGGGGCATTACCCTCGCAGATTGGGCCGAACTCAAAGAGGGAACGGAAGCAGAGACATTGTTTGCCCAAGCCGCCGAAAAGTATCAACAGGCCCTCGCCATCAAGCCGGATGATCACGATACGCTCCACAACTGGGGCATTACCCTCGCA
>CAXBNA010000352.1:0-3612 GCA_963976915.1 uncultured Verrucomicrobiales bacterium | reverse complement strand
GCCGAACAGGATGCGGTCGCCGACCTTGACGTCCAGCGCCTGGATCTCGCCCACTCGTTTCTGATGCAGCGCATCGGACTCAGCAAGCTGACGCTCCATTTCCTCCAACTTCACCTCGGCCGCTTTTTCTGCCGACGACTGCTCGGATTCCAGCTCAGAGAGTCTCCCCATGGCTTTCGCACTCTTGAGTTCGGTCTCTTCCAATTTGGCCTGGAGTTCGATCAGCCGATCATCCGTCGCATCGCACTCGCCCCGGAGCGAAGTCAAACTCTTCCGGTTATGTTCGACCGCCGCTTCCAACTGCTTCTTCGCTTCGAGAAGGGCACCCTGTTCAGTCGTTAGGTCTTGGGTTCCGTTGGCCAGCGCATCACGCGTTTGGCGCAGTTCTTCAATTTCCTCCCTGAGACGGGTGTGTTCCGCACTGAGGGTCGCTGTCGCTTCCGACTCCGATTGCTTGAGCGATGTCAGAGCGAGTTGAAGACGGGACTCCTCGGCCTGAGAGGCGGTGACACGCGAGCGCCACTCTTTCTCCTCTTTTTTCAGGGTTTGAACAGCGCCCTCCAACGATGCGAGACGCGCCTCGATGGCGGTCAGATCGTCGGAACGTTGTTCATGTTCTGCGGACAACTTTTTGACGGCGCTTTCGAGTTTTTGACGCTCACTGCGAATGGCTTCGAGTGCCTCTTGTTGATCCGCCTTCTCCCCCTCAAGCTTGGCGATGTCCGCCTTGGCGGCCGTTGCTTGAGCTTCCGCATCGACCTGCTGCTTCTGCTGATCGGCGATCTGCGACCGCAGTGCGGACTCCTCCTCGCGGCGGTCTTTCACCGCCTCAGCGAGACTTGCCTCTTCGGCCTTCAGTTGCTTCAGGGTGGCTTCGAGTGCTGGAATGGATTCACGGACCTTGGCCAACTCACCGTTGCGTTGGTCGATCTGAGTTTCGACTTCTTTGAGTGTCCCCTTGTGAGTATCAACGGCACGCTCCGTCGTCTCCAGTTCGCCTTTCAGGACTGCCAACGCTTGCCCCTCGGTCTCGCGTTTGGATTCAAGCTCGACCAGAGTTTCCCGCCGACTCGCCACCTCTGCGTCGAGCTCCACAAGGGCCGTTTTTCCCGCTTGAATCTTGGCGGAGACTTCTTTTTCGGAAACCTTGAGACGATTCATCTCTGTTTCGAGATCGGTTTGGGTCTCCTTGGCCTTCTCGCAGTCCGCCTCAACCTTCGACAGCTCGGCACGTGCCGCATCGCGATCTGCCTCGAGTTTGTCGAGTTCCGATTTCGCCGACTTTGCCTGACCCTCGATCTCACGGACTTCGGTCTTCAGTTGTTCGGTCCGGCTGGAGTGATCCGACTTCAGCTGTGCGAGGGTTGCTGTCGCAGCGGCAATGGCGGACTGAAGAGATGCCAGCTCGGCCTCCTTCGATTCCTTCTCAGCTTTGACTTTGGACTCCGCACGTTCTCCGCCGGACGACGACGAGGGGTCGAGGTATCTTCCATTGAGGACCCCGATGGTCAGCTCATCGCCATCCTTCAACACATGCCAGACGATGGAGCGTCCGTTCACCTTGCTGGAATGAGCGACCCCAGCCAAATGCTCGAACAGGCAGCCATGAGGCCCGGGCACAAACCGCGCGTGCGTCGCCCCGATGTCACTCGACTCCACGAGGATGTCATTTCCATCGCCGCTTCCCAGCGTCATCTCCCCCTCCAGCGGCACCTCAATGCGCTGGTCGTCATCGATCTCAAAAACGAGGGTGGCCATGTCAAGCGGGGGACATCTTCAAGCATAGCGAGCATGGACGATGCCGGGGTTCATGCAATCGCGAATCGGGACCCAGAACTCAAAGTGGAATAGGACCTCAGCACCGTGGGCCGTCGAGACTCCCCGTCATCCCCCGCTGTGAAATCGCACCGCCCTTCATCCTTGCCTCAATCCCTTTCGATGAAAGGCAAAGACAAGGGCAAGGAATCGGACAGCAATCTGTCAAATTCCCAAAACTCTGTGACGCACGGTCCATTGACGAGGATTCAAGGTGGATTATAATTTCCATAAAATATGATCCCCCGCCCTTTCTCCCTCCTGCTTCGTCTCCCCTTCCTCTGGGTGCCCCTGGCCGGATGGTTGGTGACCCCCTCGGACGCCCAGCTCCCTGTTGGCGAGCTGCCCACGCACGTGAAGCAAATGATCGAGCGGGAAACGACGCCTGCCGATCAGCGACCGAAGTACGACGATCTTCAGAAGGCGGCGGATTTTTGGTACTCGTCGAGGAATCCCAAGCTGGTCCCCGACATGGAGGAAGCCATCGTCCCCATCCTGAGAAAGGCACTGGATCAATCCGCCCACATCACGAGTTTCCAAGATTGGGAGGAAGCTCACCGCTGGAAGGAGTATCACGATGCCGGTGCCGTCATTCTGGCCCTGTGCTACACCCACCTCTATTACGGCAACGTCAAAGCGGCCCGTGAATGGGTCAATTTCGTGAACACGAAGCTGCCCTATTCCCTCCTCTTGCCTCCGAATCGGGATACCGACTCCGTGAGGCGTCGAATGCGATACCATGAGCACGCCTGCATGCTCTACGGAGCCATCATCACCGACAAAATCGGTGAGGTGACCTTCGAGCCGGAACGCGACGAATACGATGGCCCCATGCTCTCGATGGCCTGCCGAGACCAAGCCAAGCTCAGGCTTAAAGAAGGGAACTTCAAGGCCCTCGAAAACTACGCCAACGCAGCACGAAAGCACGAGATTCGTCTGCCCAGCGGCCAGTGGATGATCGAGCTGTTCTACGATGGGATGAATCCCCATTGGTGGGAAGACCGGTCGGAAAACCCATGGAAAGAGATCGACAAGGCGATCCAACTCTGGCGAGCCGCCATGCCCGACTCGATCACTGCAAAGATCGCCGAAGCGAGGTTCCACCTCTACTATGGCCTGAGCGCGTACAACCACTCCGACGAGGTCTACTCCGATTTTCGCGCTCGAACGGAGCGGGGTTTGGAACTCATCATGTCGGTTCCCCCAGAGTGTCCTGGCTGGTATTCCACAGCACTCGGCCTGATGGCTCTCAACGGAAAACGCTTTGTCGATCTGGCGGACATCTTCCGCGAAGGCTCCCGGACCTACCCCGACTATCAAGACTCGGTCGGGATGCTGGCCACCTGGTTTGCCAAATCCGGCGAAAAAGGCGTCTCCACGGCAGCGGACATCGTGACGCATCTCGCCACCGAAAACCCCACCCAAGCGGCCCAAGTCCTCTGCGCCCTGTGCAACGTCGGATGCGCCGCCAAGACCGGGATCTGGCTGGACATGGACCTGGTGAACAGCTCCATCGAAAGCGCCCTGAAAGACTGGCCCGCCAGCATCGAACTGCGCAACGACCTCGGCCTCATCGCCACGCTCCTCGGCCAGCAGGCCTCCGCCCGCCTCGCCATGAACGGCCTCGGAGATCATTGGTGCCGCTCGACGTGGAAAGGCCGGGAAGCCATCGCCCGCAGACTGGCAGGAGAACCTACGGCACGAAAGACGGCCTCGACTCAATAAGGACCCAAGCACCCAGCTGACATGGTGGACATACCCAGCGTCGCCAGAGTTTGTGAATTCCCCCTATCGTTG
>CAXBNA010000351.1:0-3614 GCA_963976915.1 uncultured Verrucomicrobiales bacterium | reverse complement strand
CTTGCTTTATGCGCGCCAGTTGACGGCGACAACAACAGATGCGGAGGACGTGGTGCAGATGGCTTTTGTGCGATGGTGGAGGCGCTATCCAGACGGCACGGACGAGAACGTGCCCCTTTTGTATGCGGCGGTGCGGACCATTGCGCTGGATCAGCGGCGGAGTCAGTCCCGGCGTGTGAAACGCGAGGCCGCCAGCGAGTGCGCCGTCCTGAGTGAGGATGCGCCCGTCTTTGATGTGGGGCCGGAACAAAAAGAAACCGCGCTCATCATTGCCAAAGCCCTGCACCAACTCCCCGAGGAACAACGCGAGGTGGTGACCCTGAAACTCTGGGCGGGCCTGACGTTTGCAGAAATCGCCGAGGCGGTGGATGCCTCTCCCAATACCGTGGCGAGCCGATACCGCTACGCGCTGGCCGCGCTTCAAAAGGTGCTGGCTCCGATGAAGGACGAGGTGATGCCCACCGGAGATGCGGCGATTCCCTTTTTCTCACAACCCCTCAACGCCGAACCCTTGTCATGACTGAGACCGAAACCGAACGATTGTTGGAATCGCTGCGGCCCTCACGACCCAGCGATGCACTGGTGCAACGCATTGACGACGATCTGGAATCGGACGCCGCGTGGATGCGCGGCTCGGGCACTGCCAAATCCCCGTCCAGGGTGCGCTGGTTCACCTCGGTGGGCTGGACGGCCATGGGCGCGGCAGCCGCCGTGCTGGTGATGTCCATCTATGCTCGATTCGCGATTCAGGAACCCTCGAGCCCCGCGCCGGAAGTGGCCAAGTCGGAAGTGAAACTGGTGCCCGTCTCCACCATTCGCGAGTGGGTGAATGCGGAGGATCAGGGCATCCAGTGGAACGCCGAGCAGGCTCCAGAGCGGCGTGTCCGTCTGACGACGATGGAGCGCCACTCCTGGATCGACCCCAGCGACGGAGCCGAGATCATCGTGGAGCAGCCACGTCGTGAGACCGTGCTGTTGCCGGTGAGCTTTCAGTAGTCCAGTTCCGATCAAGCCATTACCAACCGACCTCAACCCAACCCACCATGAAGACAACCACCCTCAATATTCTGCTGGCCACCGCGCTGGCGGTGATGACCTCGCACGGGCAGCAAGAGCCCAAGCCCAAGAAGAACGCCGAGCCCCGCGCGCCCGTCGAAGCGAAGAAGGAGGCCGAGCCTGCCCGGGGCGCTCCCAAGCCGCAAGGGCGGGGCTTTGAGGCGGAGACAAAGAAACGTCCGGAACGCAAGGAAGAGCCGAAGGGCCGCTCCGCACCTCCGTCGAAACCTGCCTCCAAACCCGATCATCGTGAGGGAAACCCCACGCCCTTCATCGGCATCGCCATGGAGCCTGTTCCTCCGCCACTCCGTTGGCACTTCGACATCGACGAAGGCTTTGGCGTCATGGTGGCCATGGTGATGGACAACTCTCCCGCCGCGAAGGCGGGCATCAAGGCGCATGACCTGGTTTTGAAAGTCGATGACCAGCGGGTGGTCAACATGGAGCAGGTGAAGGCGCTCATCAGCAGCGGGAAAAAGGGCGACTCCGTCAAACTCACCATCATCAGCAAGGGGCAGGAAAAGACCGTGGATGTGACCTTGGATGAGCGGGTGATGCCCGTCGCCGCCCATGAGTCGATCCGGCGCGAGGGTCACGGTGGCCGCCCCATGAACGGCGAGCACGACTGGCGCAGACCCGATGGGCATGGAAATGCGGAAGGGCCGCAGATGCAGGCCTGGCGTGGGATGATGGAGCACTTTCAAGATCGGATGCGCGAGTATCAGGAAGCGATCCGCGACTGGCATCAGGGTGACCGCAGCAAGCCCATGCCAACACCTCCGATGTTCCAAGGGCACCCCATGGGCGAAGGCAGGCCACAGGGACCGGGGCAGGGTGACCGGGATCGGATGCACCAGCCGGAGCGGCGGGATGGAGATCGCCCCGGTGAGTTTCGCCGACCACCGATGGAGTCTCCACCGGCACGTCGCGAGGGCGACCAGGGAAGCCAGCGCAAAACCTCGTCCGACGCGCGCTCGGAATCGACGGGCACCACGACGACCAACGCCACGGTCTCCCGTCGGGATGACTCGGGCGAGTACCTGCTCGTGAAACACGGCCGTGGATCCGTCTTCACGGTCCGCCCCAAGGATGGCCACGAGCAGAGCTGGGACCTGAGCAGCAAGGAGGCGCGTGCGTCCATTCCTCCGCAGTTCCGCGAGAAGCTTGAGATGCTCGAAGGCATCCGCGTGGACTCATCCCGCTGAGCACACGGAAAACGACACCTCGGGTGGTCCGCACAGTCCCCTGTGCGGACCTTTTTTTTGATGCGCCGTTGGCGAACCCAAGGAGCGGGACCTGCCAAGTCCCGTCATCCCAGCCGGCACTTGGCAAGTGCCTCTCCTTGTTGTGCAGGCTCCGCCCTACTCACCCATGAGGGCGATGGCGACGGAATCGACGAGGGGTTTTCCGGCTCTGGTGAGGCGGAGGTGAGTGGGGGTGAGCTCGAGGAGCCCTTCGGCGGCGAGGATGTCGAGCATCTTGAGTTGCTCGGCGTGGATCAGGTCGCGGGGGAGGCCGGTGCGGGTGCGGAGTTCGAGGCCGAAGCGCTCGATGCGGCGCTGCTCGGGCGTGAGGGATTCGTGGGACTCGGTGGTGGACTGGTCTTGGCCGGCAAGGGTGCGCTCGATCCAGGCGGTGGTGTCTTCGACATTGCGCCAGCGCTGGCTGTCGATCGTGGAGAAGGCTCCGGGTCCGATGCCGAGGTAGTCCTCGCCCAGCCAGTAGCTTTCGTTGTGGTGGGAGCGCTTGCCGGGCTTGGCGTAGTTGGAGATCTCGTAGTGCTCGAACCCGGCGGACTCGAGGAGATCCAGCGCCAGGTAAAACTGCTCCGCGTCGCGGTCGTTGTCCTCACGGAACTCGCCGGACTGAAGGCGGTGGAAGAAGTCCGTGTCCTCCTCGTAGTTGAGGTTGTAGGCGGAGATGTGGTCGGGGTTTAACGAAAGGGTGTGTTCCAAGGTGGCACGCCAGGTTTCCATCGACTGACCGGGGATGGAGAACATGAGGTCGATGTTCAGGCTGTCGAAGCCGGCGCTCTGGAGCGCGCGCCAGGTCTCCTCCGCATCGGCCGGGGCGTGATCGCGGCCGAGCGTCTTCAGCGTGGCGGGATCCCAGGACTGGATGCCGAGGCTGACCCGCGAGACGCCGCGCCTGCGCATCATCGCCGCTTTCGAGGGCGTGACCGTGCGGGGGTTCGTCTCCATGCCAAAC
Organism: uncultured Verrucomicrobiales bacterium; assembly: GCA_963976915.1. Taxonomy (GTDB): domain Bacteria; phylum Verrucomicrobiota; class Verrucomicrobiia; order Verrucomicrobiales; family Verrucomicrobiaceae; genus CAXBNA01. The sequence continues at coordinate 350 of CAXBNA010000351.1, read as the reverse complement.
TCGGTCAAATGGGAGAGATCGAGCCGGTCCTGAAGCCCGGCGAGGAGTCGGTCCAGATGGGTCTCGCTCAGGGCGGTGGGCGTGCCGCCGCCGAAGTAGATCGTGGTGAGGTCCAGTGGGATCGTTTTCTGCGAGGTGTCCAGTTCCATAAGGACGGCATCGACGAAGCGCGTCATGTCCGTCGCGCCCGGGGTGTGCTTGTAGAAGCTGCAGTACGGACAGATCCGGTGGCAGAAGGGGATGTGGACGTAGAGATGGCGGGTCGGGGACACGAGGAGGGAAGGATAGCCGCAAAAGGCGCAGAAATCTCAAAAGGATGACGGGGTGACGGGGTGACGGGGTGACGGGGT
>CAXBNA010000350.1:0-3616 GCA_963976915.1 uncultured Verrucomicrobiales bacterium | reverse complement strand
GCGCGTCCTCGCCGTCCGCGAAGCCTCCGGCAAAGAAGAAAACATCCGCGACCTCAGCGTCCACGTCGCCGAAGCCATCGACTCCATCCAGCACATGCTGGAGCACCCCGGCCAGCTCCGAGGCCTCTCCTCCGGCTACAGCAAGCTCGACGCCATCTCCAACGGCCTCCAAGGCGGAGAAATGTTCGTCATCGCCGCCCGGCCCTCCATGGGGAAGACCTCGCTCGCCATGAACATCGTCGAGCACATCGCCGTCGATCAGCAGTTTCCCGTCGCCGTGTTCAGCCTTGAAATGAGCGCCTCCCAGCTCGTGCGCCGTCTTCTCGTGTCCCGCGCCCAACTCAGCATGAGCGATCTGAGCAAGGGCCTCCTCGCCCGGGCTCAGCAGGAAGCCTTGTCTCGAGCCATCCGCGAGCTCCAGCACGCGCAGATTTATATCGACGACACCCCCGGCCTCGATGTCCTCGAGCTGCGCGCCAAGGCCCGCCGACTCAAGAAGAGCAAGGGCATCAAGATGATCGCCATCGACTACCTTCAGCTCATGACTTCCAGCTCACGCCGGGCCAAGGACAACCGCCAGATCGAAATCGCCGAAATTTCAGCCGGACTCAAAGGCCTCTCCAAAGAGCTCGACGTGCCCATCATGGTCCTCGCCCAGCTCAACCGCTCGGTCGAAAGCCGCAAAGGCCAGCGCCCCGTCCTCTCCGACCTTCGGGAGTCCGGCTCCATCGAGCAGGACGCTGACATGGTCGGCCTCCTCACGCGTTCCGACTACGCCGGAGCCAAGATGGAAGTCGAAGACGAAGAAACCGAAGCCAAAAAGAAGGGCCAAGCCCTGCTCATCATGGCCAAAAACCGGAACGGCCCCACCGACGATGTCCCTCTCAAATTCATCGACCACGCCATGCGCTTCGTCGAACGCGAACCCGAAGACTACGAGCAGGGCGGTGAGTAGCGTCAATCCCGGACACCCTGCAAGCGGAGACGCAGGCCATTCTTGCCAACGAAACGGCTGAAACTCACCGAACCATCGCCACAAGGCGCGATCCACCCGGCAACACGAATGGTTTTTGTTTTGACAAAGCGGGCCGAAACCCGCAATCATCAGCACTTCTCTATGAAATGGCTTCTCCCTCTCATCACCGTCTCCCTTCTCTCCTCCTGCACCACTCTCCCTTGGATGGTCGGCAGCGTGCAAGAACAGTTCCCGCTTCGTAAGAAGAAGCCAGGCGAAGGCTGGAAGCGCTCCGGTGACATCGATTATTCCCAGCAGCCTCAGGACTTCGGCGACGGCGGCCCTGTGCTCAGCTCCGGCAAGTAATCCCCATCTCTTTCTCGAGGGCACCCTGTTACCGCAGGGTGCCCTTTTTTTGTTGGGTTTCCATTCCCACCGACGATGCCCATCTTCCTCGACGCTGCCGGTACGTTGATTCACCCGAAGATCCCTGTCGGCCAGTCCTACGCCGACATTGCGCGGCGGCACGGCGTCAAGACCTCGGCCGAGGCCGTGGACCGGGCCTTCCGTCTTGCTTGGAAGCAATCGCAATCGCCCCTCCATCCTGAAGGGCAAGGCTCACCCGACGATGATCGCAGCTGGTGGCAGGGAGTCGTCGAAAAGACCTTCCACGCCGTCTTGGGCCAGCCTCTTCCTGAGGAAACGCTCGTCCCGATGTTCGCCGAACTCTACAACCACTTCGCGCAGCCCGAGGTATGGACCGCGTACGAGGAGGTGCCCAGTGCCCTGGAGTCCATGGCCGCCCTTCAACCCCTCTGGGTGTTGTCCAATTTCGACCGGCGACTGCTCAGCATCCTGTCCGGTCACGGCCTGTCTTCTTTTTTCGAGGGATTCATCCTCTCCAGCGAGGTTGGGGCCTCGAAGCCACACCCCCGCATCTTCCAAGCCGCCATCAGAGCGGCTCGGTCCCCGGCAAACGAGTGCTTTCACATCGGCGACGATCCCGCCTGCGATCACGAAGGCGCTGCCGCCGCTGGAGCGCCCACACACCACCCTGACGGACGCGGTTGCCTGGCTGAACGCCATTGGCCAAAGGTCCAGCCAAGGGGCCTGAATCACCCATCAAAAAGCGCACACCCGCCGAAGCAGATGTGCGCCATGAGAGATCGGTCCTCAGACCGGATTGCCTCCGTTAGAAGCGGATCGAAAGGTCGAAGGTGTAGCGATCATCAAAGAGACCTTGTGGAGTCGCCACGGCCTTTTCATAGGCCAGACCGACATCGACATGGTCGGTCAGACGAACCCGGAAGCCTGCGCCCAAGGTGACTTGAGTCAGCCCTTGAGAAGAACCGGCACCAAAGTTGATGATGTCGTAACCTTCACTCGTGAGGCCGGGGATGTTGTTGCCCGCATTGACCACCGTCCAGGTGCTCATCTGAACGAAGGGGATGAACCAGCGGCTCACGTAGTAGTCAGCCATCAGGTTTGTGTGGAAGATGCTGCTGTTCTCAGCGGAGACCACCGGGATTCGGAAACCCACGTTTCCAGTCAGGTGAAAGTCACCAAAGCCCTTCATCGCGGACACGAAGAGATCAAACTCGCCGCCGCCACGACCTTGGAACACCCGGCGATCTCCACTGGGGATCAGGTAGGTGAATCCAGGCGTTAGGATGAACTGGTTCTCCAGATCATCAATGAGGGCGTACTTGAAACCAGCCGCGAGATCCATCCAACCGTCAGGATTCCCCAGAACCCCGGAATTGATATCCAAATAGCCATCCTGCGTGGCAATGAAGGCCAGCCGATCCGTGATCGCGTAACGGATCTGCAGCGCATAGAGCTGAGCCTGTCCACCACCGGTGATGAAGCCATTGTGAAGGTTGTGATACACGAACACCGGGCGGAGCTCCGTTCGAATGATCGGATCCTCGAAGTGCAGCGGATTGGCGACCGGTGAGATCGTATTGACCTTCCAATCCACCGCGTCGGCAAGGGTCGGCACGGCGTTTTTCTGGGCGGAAGCCGTTCCAGAAGTGAGAGCAAGGAGAAGAGTTGCGCAGGTGCTCAGACCCAAGATGCGCAACCCACAACGGGAGTATGGGTTGGGTTTCACATAGACAATTATGCGTCGAATGGGCCGACTTGATCCGCGATTCTTGCTCATCACTAACCACCTTCTGTCGCACGTCTGCGATTTTGATCCCGACCACCGCCAGCGGAGCCCCTGCCCGAATGTTGCTTGCCCTGAAAGGCATCCGGCTGTTTCAGTGAGGGGACGTTTCCCCCTCTCCCATGGCTCCAAAGAAATCCAAAAAGCCCGACGACAAGGCGGCTGCCGACACAGCGCCGAAACCCAAGAATCCGGTTCCCTACTGGATCGGGTTTGACCTGGGTGGCACCAAGATGCTGGCGAGCGTCTTTGACGAGAACTACCAGATCCTGGGCACCGCTAGAAAAGCCACGAACGGATCCGACGGACAAGCGAAGGGCCGAAAGCGCATCCTCGCGGTCCTGAACGAAGCCATTGCGGATGCCAACGTGGAACCCTCCCAACTCATGGGCATCGGCATGGCCTGCCCCGGACTCGTCAATACGGACAAGGGCATCCTGATCCATGCGCCCAACCTCGGCTGGAGCCGCATGGCACTTGGCGACATGCTG
>CAXBNA010000349.1:0-3824 GCA_963976915.1 uncultured Verrucomicrobiales bacterium | reverse complement strand
CATCCAAAACCCCCGCATCTTCGAACGGCTCAAGAAGGCCAACAGGATGATCATCGCCGATGTCGATGGAACACTCGTGAGTGAAACCGGCGACTTTCAAGGCCTTGAGGAACTCAAGCAACTCCTGACAAACAGGGGGAATGACTTTGCCTTCGGTGTCGCCAGCGGTCGCTCACTCAAGAGCCTTGAGGAGCTTTTCACGAAGCACCAATTGCCGACTCCAGACATTGTCATTTGCAACGTGGGAACCCGCATCTGTTACGGCTTCAAGCAAAGTGACTCCGACAAGGCTTGGATGGAACACATCGACTACCGCTGGAATCGGGATGCGATCCTCGAAGCACTGGCCGGCGTTACCGGTTTGGAGCTTCAAGAACCGTCGGTACAAACGCCTCACAAAATCTCCTTCTACGTCGATCGGGAGGCTGCTCCTGAGGGCGTCGCTGAGGCCATCATTCGCGAGTCACTCGGTCGGCATGCCCGCAATGCCACCATCATCATCACCCACGATGCCTATGTGGACATACTTCCCAAACGTGCGTCGAAGGGACGGGCCGTGAGATTCATCGGAAACAAATGGCACATCCCGCTCAAAGAGACGGTCGTGTTTGGGGATGCTGGCAATGATCTGGACATGTTCACCAGCGCCACTCGAGGCGTCGTCGTGGGCAATCACTCGCCAGACATGGAGGTCCTTCGTGACAGCAAGCGCGTCTATTTTTCCGAGGCTCCTTGCGCGGCTGGAATCTTGGATGGGCTGCGCCACTTCAACTTCCCCATCCAGTAAGCTCTATCTTGTTGAATTCCTTCTTCGACCAAACCGACTTCCCTACGGTTTCGTCCGCCCATTCTTCGTCTCCCCGAAAATCTGAGCCACTTGATCGGGCATGAGATCGATCTCCACCGTGCCGTGGTCTTCAGCGTACCAAAGGGTGGCGTCTTGATTATCGATCCACTCGTCGAGCGTCGTCCCAAGAATCACACTCTGCTCCCTTGGGATCCATGTCCGAAGTTCGAATCCCTGATTCTCGTCGTTTTGCCAGGGGAGAGCCATGTCCCGATAGAGGCCGAAACTTCCCCTTCGCTGCACTAGGCCGAGACTGAGCGCCCGATTCTCTCGCAGCTCCCGGTCTTCGAGCACAAGAAAGAAGTCATCGCATAGGTCACGACCACGTGCGTGCACGGAGCGATAAGAAGCCGTTGGCAGCAATGCCGATGAGACGCGGTGCGCACGACCGTACATCTCCCAAACATCGCGAGTCCAGCCGTAGGCATTGAACTCCAGTCGCAGGCCCGAACGAATGAGGAAGCAATTTTCCTGCGTCCAGAACTGGCGGTAGGGCACCGTCACGATGCGTTTCATCTCATGCACCGCCAATTGCAGCCGCCAGGGTCGCATGATGGCGTCTTCGTGTTTCAAACGCAGCGTTTGCAACACCTCGTTGAGCGACTTTCTCCCGCTGTAGAGGGCACTATTCTCAATCGACTGCCGCCACAGCGTCGTGGAATCACTGTACTTGAAGAGCGCTCGCGTGTGACCGCTGTGCAGCCAAGAATCCAACCCTCCTGCATCGAAGGCGAAGTCACTGTAACTCCCCTGCGGCGGCCGGAGCAGGTTTTCATCGAGCGGGGCGAATTCGATGATGCTGGCCACCTCGTCCCTGCCCAGCCCCTCGATCCTCAGCGTCGGCCACAGGGCACGTCCATAAGGTTTGTCCGTCGGATCAGCCTTTCCGACTTTCACCACCAGCCTCTCCTCGTTGGCGTAATTTTGATAGGGCTGCGTGATCCAGTCCATCCGCCAGGTGCGGCCAATCATTGGCGAGATCACCAGCGTCCCAAACATTACACCCGTCGCCATCCAACGGCGTCTGGGTACCGACGAAAGCCACCAAGACAGGAGCAGCCCGCCGAGACAAAACAGCGCCGCCATTGCGCTGCCGCACTGCTGCACGTTCCGCTGCTCCAGCGTCAATGCATCGCGTTCCATCCATTGCTCCCACACAGCCAGGCACACTCCACCACCAAGCAAAGCGAGAAGAGCAAATGCCATCGCCTGGCGCGAGCTCACCGCCAAGGCGGTCAAAGCACCAGCCAGCACGCACACCAACCCGGCAGCTACCATCACCGCCGCCACAAGCGCCAGCCAATGGCCCCACCCGAGGCCAAAACCACGCCAACAGGAGCCCGACACAATCACCGCGGGCAGGAACACCCCGCCAAGCGCGAAGACGAGCTTTCCGCACCACAGTCCCCCCTGACCCACCGGCCTAGTGAGACTAAAGCTATCCGTATTCGAAGGTGCGTCTGCACTGACGCAGCGCCATGTCATCAGCCCCACCGTCAACAGCGCCGCAACTTCCAGCCACAGATCGAGACCCGCAATCGATGCCATGGAAAACACGGACTTGGCTACATAGGAGCGATAGCACTGCCGGAGCAGCATTAGCAGGACCCAAAGCCCCACCATGCCCCATTGATGCCTCCACTCGGTGCGGCATTGATGAAAGACCCGTGCGAAATAGGGAGTGGCATTCATGGCTTGAGAAATCTCCAGGCTCGTTGTTCAGGGACGTACTCAAAATCGCTGACGGTAAGCTTGCGAAAGAACGGCCCGATTTCGTACTCGGGCATTCGCCTCTTCCAGAACGGGCTGCCGTCGGCTTCAAGAAATCGGGGGTGGGGGCTGCCGTAGGTTTGTGGAGTAAAATCACTCGAAGCTCCAAGCCACCTCAAACAGAGTTCAAAAGCTTCCGTCGATCCAAACTCGGCGGCGACCGCGATCTTACGGATCGCGAGGTTACCATTTGCCCCGGCCAACGGGAGCACCGCATCGAATTCCCGCTGGAGAATTGTCTCCAGTTGAGAGCGAAATTTCGGTGTCTTGTCGAGATGCTCCGCAATCTCGTCGTTCATGTCGTAAGGCATCTCACGCAGGAGTCGTTCGTTCGATTCTTCGTCTCCCCATGCCATGAGCAAGTCGATTGCAGCGGGCGAAAGGCTGCGCATTCGCATCACCTGGGATTTCAACCGCTTCGCGGCCTCTGCCCAGCCTTTGGAGATCACGAGCTGGGCCAGACCGACACTTTGTGTGGCACGGTCGATGAGTGCCTCGCGCTGCCTTTCTGTCACGTAGCGTACCAACTGGTTGTTCGGCGGTCGATTGGACCATCCGGGCCAGACCTCCGAACGGAGGTCGAGCATCAACGGCAGATGGTCGCGACCCAGCGGCTCAAAGGCTTGAGCAATTAGCGGATGGGCCTGATAGGTGTAAACTGCACTCGTGGCCGCTGCGATGGAAAAGAAGTCATAGACATAGCGTCGAGCTTCTTGCTCCGTGCTTTCCGCCATCGGAGGTGGAATGGTCGCCATGCGCTCCTGATAGCTTATCAGCTCCCGCCCCCGATACAGCGCTTCGGAGTCCGCAGAGTCAGACCAGTTGAGCTGATCGTATCCCATCGAAGGGGGAAATTCCGCCAACCGAATCTCCGGAGATTTCCAAAGATATGGACTGCGTCCCAAATAACGGCTCCGCAAAAAGATGAGGTGCAGCTTCGATACATCCTCCTCGGCTACCTCGCCGTCCGCATGATGGGTCACATGGTCCCATGTTAGCTCGATCTGACGACGCACCAAGCCCGTATCTGTGGAGCGGGTTCCCAGAACGGCAAGATTCCCGGTATCGAGCCACACCAACTGACGGTGGGGTGAGTGCAGCAGGACGGTACTGCCATTCTCCGCATCCCAGTGCGAGCGAGTCTCAGTGCGCAGGTAAATCGTGAGGGCGCCAGGTTGCGGCCCGTCCGCAGCAGTGACCCCAAGGA
>CAXBNA010000348.1:0-3857 GCA_963976915.1 uncultured Verrucomicrobiales bacterium | reverse complement strand
CGTCACCGAGCGCACCTGGCCCTCGGGCTGATACACGAGAAAATGGGGATCGGTCGCCGCGCTGGACTGGGTCTCTGTCAAAACTGGCGGCGTGTCCTTCTCGATCACCACCGGCTCCGAGAGTCCCTTCGCAGGCACGACGTAGAGGCCCGAGTAGATGCCCGCCGCGTAGATCACATCCTTCGCCAGCGCGACACCTCCGACCGGATCGAAATCCTTCCGGCTCTCCACCACCGGCAATTGGGCATGCGCAACGATGACCGGCTTGGTCACATCACTCACATTCACAACAAAGAGACCGTTGTAAGTGTCCGCGACGACACAATGTTCGCCCGCCACGCGCGCCGTCCACATGTCGTTTTGCAAGTGATAGCTCGCCGGGAGCTTCACACCCGAAACCCGCTTCGGCGCGGTCGGCGTCGAGACATCGAAGATCTCCAGCCCGTGCCCATGCCCTTCCTCCTTCGCTCGGTCTTCCGAACGCGCGAAATGCCCCGTCGCTGCGAAACAATAGGTTCCGCGCAGGCAGCCGCCGTCGCCGTAGCCGTCGAGTTCGCCTTCGCCGATGATCTTCGGCGCTCGCGGATCATGCACATCCGCCACCAACAGCTTCTTGGGCGCCCAGTCACCAATGTAAAGCAGTCCGTCCCGCGCCCAACACGACTGTGCCTCGCCGGTCTTGAGCGTGCTCAAGTTCCGCACCTTCTGCGGATCGGAGACATCGACGATCTCCACGCCATAGCAACGTGTCGCGATGAATCCCACGTCACCTGACACCCAGATGCCCGTGGCCATCTCGACGGTGTCGTAGTGACTGATCAGCACCGGCTTGGCCGCATCCGACACATCCACCATCCAAAGGCCGTCCTGCCGAGCTGTGATGAAGGCTGTCGTACCTCGAATCACCAGCTGCCTCGTGTTTCCCAGCCCGCCAACATTGCCCAGTATGCGAGGCTTCTCCGGAACCGCGATATCAAGCACCCACAGCGTCCCCTGCCCGATCGCATAGAGGCGATCACCCACCACCTCCACTGCCGAACAAGCAGCGATGCCGTCCACCTTTTGATAGGGCAAGGCCTTGCCGAAGTGAGCCTCATCGTGACCGAAAACCGCCGAGCCAAACGTCCACGTCAAAACGACAGAACAGAGAAAACCAAGCCGCTGCGCGACGGTTTGAAGGGAAGCCAATGGGTCAATCATGCCCTCAACCAACGTGCCCCATCGCCCGCTGCCATCATCGTACTTCCATGGGGTCGCATTTGCCATTCGACTGGATTTGATCGCGGCTCGGAATAGAGGCAGCGTCGCCACGGCACCCGCACGACCATGAAACTCTCCAAACTCATCCGCCGCACGCACATGTATCTGGCGCTCTTCTTGACGCCCTGGCTCATCATCTACGCGCTAAGCGGACTGGTGCTGAATCACGCCAAGCTCTTCCTGCGGCCGGATGGACAGCTCGCCATGCCCTTCGAGAAGGTGGAGATGCGCGACTACAAAACCGTGTTTTCCGCCGATGCCGATGCGCGGATGATCGGCACTCAGGTGCTGGAGAACCTCGGACTCTCGGGCACCTTCAATACGCAGGGAAACCCCCATCAGCCCAAGCTGGTCATCAATCGCAACGGTGCCTTCGCCATTCATCGCATCACCTACTTTCGAGAGCAGGGTCGACTGCTGGTGGAAAAACAGCCACTCCGCACGCCGACTTTCCTAAATCGCACGCACTTCCGGCACGGCTATGAGCAAGATTTTGTCTCGACGAAGGTCTGGGCCGTGATCGTGGACCTTGTCGTCGTGGCGCTGCTGTTCTGGGTGATTTCGGGCGTGTGGATGTGGTGGGAGATCAAACCTGCGCGGCTCTGGGGCGGCGTCTTTGGACTGATCGGACTGGGCATCTTTGGAATCCTTCTCGCCACCATTTGAGGAAACGCACCATGAAAAGCACCCACCTCATCCTCCGTCGCACGCATCTCTATCTCGGCATGCTGCTCATCCCCTGGCTGTTGGTCTTCGGCCTCTCGACGTTCATGTTCAATCACGGCGACTCCTTCCACCCACTGCGGCCCGCAGACCCACAGTTCGTGCCGCTCTGGGAAAAAGGCTACACGCTGCCCCGCCCGATCACAGACACGAACCTGCGCGAGGTCGCGGCGCAACTCCTCGCCGACAACGGCCTGCGAGGTGCCTTCGGCGCACGCCAGCAGGGCAATGTCCTCAACATCACCCTGCAAAACTTCCTCGAGCCCACCAAGTTGACCTACAATCTGAACACAAAGCAACTGCGGGCCGAGAAGAAGAAGTTCGCCTGGGTGGAAGTGCTCCAGCGTCTCCACTTCCGTGCCGGCTACAACGGCAGCAGCCTGCTCGCAAACGTCTGGCCCGTGATCGTCGATGTCTTCTGCGTCACCATGCTGATCTGGATCCTCACCGGCCTCTACCTCTGGTGGAAGATTCGTGTTTCCCGTCGCTGGGGCTGGATCACGATTGGCGGAGGCATGCTCACGATGGCGCTGCTGCTTGCTACCCTCTGATTTCTTTCGTCATTCGATCAAAATCCACGCACACCCCGGGATGAATGTCGAACGGACGAGCGTTCCCTCACCATGTCAATCCCACCAACCGCCCTGTTCGCCGCCATTCTTTCGATCTCCGTGGTCCTCCCAACAGTCCACGCCGGGGAACCCTTCGCCTTCCGCGATCTCTTCAATGGCAAGGACCTCACTGGCTGGGTCAATGTGAACACGAGTCCTGAGACATGGCGTGTGAAGGACGGGCTGCTGGTTTGCAGCGGACTCCCCATCGGCGTGATGCGGTCCGACCGGCAGTACGAAAACTTCATCCTCCACATCGAGTGGCGCCACATGGAAGCCGGGGGAAATTCCGGCGTCTTTGTGTGGAGTGAGGGCACCCCCGCACCCGGCAAGGAGTTACCCAAGGGCATGGAAGTGCAGATGCTCGAACTCCAGTATCCCGCGCTTCATCCCGACAAGGATGGAAACCCCAAACACCCCGGCTATGTCTCCGGCGAACTCTTCGGTGCGAACGGCGTCGAGGCCATTCCTGACAATCCACGCGGCAGTCGTAGCATGTCCAAAGAGTTCCGCTGCAAGGGCAAGGGCGAATGGAACACCTACGATGTGGTCTGCGTCGATGGTACGATCAAACACTGCATCAACGGCAAGTTCGTCAACGGCATCAGCCAGTCATCCGTGAAAAAGGGCTACCTCTGCCTGGAATCGGAAGGGGCCGAAATCCATTTCAGAAGCATCCAGATCATGGAACTTCCACCCGGCATCACCACACCGGATCAAAGCGCTCCCGTCGTTCAGTAGGGCACGGTCCCCAAGCGCCGTCGTTGCACGCCAAGTCCCCCTTCCACCAAAACCACGCCTCCCAATCCCAGTCCTCATCATCGTCCTATTTTCTGCCTTCGCTACCAATTGAGATTGAGACGATAGTGAGGACCACGATGAAGATCTGATCCATTCATCAAGCGGGTCAAAATCTCTCCAGAGAACAACCGGCCTCGGAGCCCGAGCAGCAGTTGCCATTTCTTCATCCCCGTCTAAAGGTTTGAAAATGATGGCGAACTCTGGCGAAGTCCTCAAAAAGCGCGTAGGCGGAAGCCTGTCCCGTATTCCCACTCTGAAGCGTTTGGCCATGCTCCTGCGAAACGCATGCATGCTTCGTGGCGGCCAGTGGATCCCCCCTCAAAACGATGGAACCCTCGTTCGAAAAACTGTTGGTCTTGCTCGCTAGAGCATTTTATATAAAACTATAGCCGCAAGAGTGAAACCAGCTTTTGGCATCATTTGGGGTGACGGTTTCCAGTGCAGTGGCAATGGCTCGTTCGA
>CAXBNA010000347.1:0-3869 GCA_963976915.1 uncultured Verrucomicrobiales bacterium | reverse complement strand
CGTCTCGTCGCCATTCTGATTCTCGCGGCCCCCATCTGCTACGCCACGCTGCTGTCTCCGGATCGCTACAGTCCCAACGCGATCGCGAACAAGGGGCTCTACAATCCAAACTACGCGGACACGACCCGCGCCGACGAATTCACGCTCCGGGGCGAATCGACTCCAAAGAAGAAGGCCGCCCCCGCAGACGAGATCCCCTGGGAGGAACCCCAAGCCGTCCCGGGTGTCGCCGCAGCGCCGACGGATCTTCCCCCGGCGAAGACTGCGAGCACGGCGCCGAAGACCGAAGTCGTCCCGAAAGTGGACGAGGCAGGCCAGCCGGCCGACCCTCAAAGCTACGGCACCTTCACGCTCGCCGATCTCGAAGCCCAGGTCCCAAGAAGCAAGGCCGGCAACTTCATTCTCGAAGTCCCTGAGATCTACTACACCGCCGGTGACCTCGAAGTGCAGAAGGTCCTCACCGGGCAATCCGTCGAGACCATCGCTCAAGTCATGCCTGAGAAGGTGAACAATGACGACGGCCACCGGCTCCGTGTGTTCCGCCTCCTCGTTCAGTGCTGCGCAGCGGACGCCCGTCCGTACTCCGTCCCGGTGGATTTCGGGAAGGAGGCACCCGACTTCAAGGAGATGTCCTGGGTCAAAATCGTCGGCAAGATCAGCTACCCGACCGAAGGCGGCCAAGTCGTCCCTCTCATTGAGGCCACCTCGATTCAGGAAGCGCCAGAACCGGAAGACGCGATGATCTACTGAGTCGAATCGAATGCAGATCGACGTCATCACGCTCTTCCCCGAACTCATTGACGTCCCGATGCGCACGAGCATCATGGGGCGAGCGGTGGAGAAGGGTTTCGTCACCTGCAAGGCACACGACCTTCGCGAGTACGGTCTCGGGCGCCACGCCCAAGTGGACGACACCCCCTGCGGCGGCGGACCGGGAATGCTGCTTCGACCCGAGCCACTTTTCACGGCGTTTGAGACGATCCATCGGCCGGGTTGCCGGGTGATTTACCTGAGCCCTGCGGGACGGCGTTTTGACCAAGCCTCCGCGCGCAGACTCAGCACAGAGGAGCACCTCATCTTTCTTTCAGGGCACTATGAAGGCGTCGATCAGCGCGTGATCGATCATTGGGTGGATGAAGAACTCAGTCTCGGTGACTACGTGCTCACCAACGGCACCATCGCTGCCGCCGTCGTGATCGACGCCATCGTCCGCTTGCTGCCCGGTGTGCTCGGGGATGATCAAAGCTCGGTCGCAGAGAGCTTTGGAGCATCGGGGCTCCTTGAAGCCCCGCAATACACGAAGCCCGCAACCTTTCGAGACATGCAGGTTCCAGACGTCCTGCTCAGTGGGCACCACGGAAAAATCACCGAGTGGCGGGCCGAGCAAGCCCTGGAAAAAACCCGCCACATGCGACCCGACCTCCTCCCGGAAAACGGAGGTGATGGCTGAGGACCGGGCTGGAAATTTCGTCGTTACCCATTAGAATCCCGCCATGTCATTGGAAGACCGAGGCTACATGCAGCGACCACCCGGAGCATCGTCTCCAGGATGGCCACGCTTTTCAGCCTTCCAGATCATCTTTGGACTGAACATTGCCATGTTCGTGGTTCAGCAAGTCTTCGGCTTCGGCTTGGTCGACGTCCCAAACACCAACTACCGGACCCTCTGGGGAGGTGTGAGCCTCGATGAGCTCTCCCGGGGCCATTTCTGGACGCTGTTCACCTACATGTTCGTGCATGGAAGCGTCGGACACATCTTGATGAACATGGTCCTGCTCTGGTTTGCAGGACGCAAGATTCAGCAGCTTTTTGGTGGACGCCATTTTGTCCAGATTTACTTCGTCTCCGGCCTGCTGGGTGCCGCCATTGAGTTGGCCATCAATGCCTACAGCCGGGGCGACACCTTCACGCCACTGGTCGGGGCTTCGGCCTCGGTTTTCGGGCTCCTCACGGCGCTGGCCGTGGCCCTGCCCGACGAGGAAGTTACGGCCCTGATCTACTTTGTCATTCCGGTCCGCATGCGACTCTCCTCCCTGACCCTGGGCTTGGTGGCGCTGAACGTGCTTCTGGGTCTCGGCGGCTTGTTCTTCCCCTCGCTGATGAGCGGACTCCAGATTGCCTACTTCGCGCACGTCGGTGGCGCTCTCGCGGGCTGGTACTACACCCGCGCCCTTGGCTACGATGGCTCGCCAGTGGCCAAACGGCTGGCAGAAATGCGCCAACCGCAGCGCATTCAGCGCCCGAAAGTCATGGCTCGCACCCGCAAGAGCGCGCCGGTCATCGATCTGGAGATCGATGTTGAGGCCGCCGCCCGCGAGAATGAAAGGCGCACTCCCAAATCGAATCTCATGGAGGATGTCGATCCGATCCTCGACAAGATCAACGATTTCGGGATTCAAAGCCTCAGCGCCGAAGAACGCCGGATTCTCGACCGGGCCTGCCGCGAATTTCAGGACGCCAAAGACGGTCGCTGAAGGACGGTGCAGCGACGATTCCATGCAAGATCGTTGACCTCCGACCTTCTCACCCGCAAGTCGCAGCACCCGCCATGTTGTTTAGCTCCACCACTCGGACCGCCCTCTTGATTCTCGTTCTCGTCAGCATCGGTTGGATCGCGCGTTGCCACCGCCTGGAGCAGATGGACCGCGAAGCCCAGAACGCCACTCCCTCGGGGAAAAGTTGACCTCCGTCTTGAACGCGACACATTCGAGCGGCACGGGACGCCCTCCTGCACTCCGTCGCGTCTGGCGGCACAATCAGGGCGTTCCTCCCCCTACGAATGAATTCCCTCGATTTCACAGAAGCCATCTCACAAGTCATTGCAAAGGACGGTCGATACGCACCGGCCGCCTATGACTTTGTCCGGGAAGCGCTGGGTGTTGCCGTGGGTCATTTTCAGAGTAGCAACGAAGACCAGCACGTCACCGGCCAGCAACTCCTTGAAGGAGTCCGGCTTCACGCGCTCAATGAGTTTGGTCCCATGGCGCACACAACCCTGTCCCTTTGGGGCATTCATCGCGGCGAAGACGTGGGCTTCATCGTCTACAACTTGATCGACGTCGGCTACTTCGGCCGCAATGACGGCGACAGCATCGAAGATTTCTCCGGTGGCTATGACTTCGAGGAAGCGTTTGTCCTTCCGTTTCAGCCCAATGCCGTGCAACAACAACGCAAGTCCAAGACTCAATGACGCCCGTCCCCGCCGCCCTTCAATCCGGCGACGCCCCCACCCCTGCGAACCACTCCGGCATTTCGATGACCGCCGTTTCGCACACCCTCCCCAACGGTCTCCAAGTCCTGATCCACCCCGATTCGGCGCACCCTCTCGTCAGCGTCCAGATCTGGATCAAAGCCGGCAGCCTTCATGAGGAAGCCTGGTCGGGAGCCGGCCTCGCCCATTGCTTGGAGCACATGCTTTTCAAGGGCACTCCGACGCGCAATCCGCAACGCATCAGCCAGGAGATCCAGGAACTCGGCGGCTACGTCAATGCCTACACCTCCTTCAATCGCACCGTCTATTGGATCGACGGGCTGGCGGAGAACTTGCGGGGCTACCTCGATGTACTCGGCGACATGGTGCGAAACTCCCTCATCGATGCCGATGAACTGACTCGGGAGAAAGACGTGATCCGTCGGGAAATGGCCATGGACCACGACGATCCCGACTCAACCCTCCAGCACCTGATGCTGGACACCGCCTTTCGCCGCCATCCGCTCAAGCACCCCATCATCGGCCACCGGGAGATCTTTGATCAGATTGGACGGGACGAGGTCGCCGGCTTCATGGCGCGCCACTACGTGCCCGAGAACACCTTCGTGGTGATCACTGGCGATGTGGAGGAAGCTTCCGCAGTGGAGACCGTCAGGGA
>CAXBNA010000346.1:0-3938 GCA_963976915.1 uncultured Verrucomicrobiales bacterium | reverse complement strand
GACATGGAAACCGTGGGCAACAAGATCAACGAGCTGATCCTGGCGCTGCGGCGGAATTGAGGCGGCGTTTGGAGGGAGCCATCACGCGTGGCGGAAGTTGGAAGTTGCCAGGCAACTGCGCTTCTGTTTTTGTCCCCCACCTTCATGCACCCTCAACCCTGCGAACAGCGCTGGCCTCCGCTAGTCGGGTTGCCATCGCTTGAACTTTCGGCATTCACACCGGCACCATGAGAGACAAACTTCCCAATTTTGCCGGCAAAGCTCTTTCTGTCGTTCTCATCGGTGAAGAGGATAGCCGCATTGTTGTTGATCCCCGTTTTGAGTTGCAGGGCGGTCGTCTTTTTTTAATTGGCACGAGTCCGCCGGGCGCTTCTAGACGAGACTGGATGGCTGGACTAGACGAGGCTTTAGCTTGGGATCGTGTTCAGGAGTATGTCGTATTTGCGTCAGCCGAGGATTATTTCACGCGCCTCAAGACCTGGAGCAAGAGAAAGAAATCATGGGAACCATGAACCAACAGCCGAACAACAAACCGGATGCTGGCATCGGTGAAATCATCCTCGAATCCCGCTCGCCGTCGCTTGATCTGGGACGTTTTGCTAAAGAGGGTGACGACCGCACCTATCTCGCGATGACGGCAAGCGTCATCACTCGCCTGCGAGAGCGCTTCGAGCCGGAGCATTTTCGGATCATCCGAATCGACAACTGGTTCGGGCCGAAGTGGCACGGTTTTTCAGGCAAAGCCTTTGGTGCCGTCGGAATTGCGAAGCAGCGCCTAACCGTTCCTCCCTTCGTTCCTTCAAGAGTCGAAGCTGAGGAGCTTTGGACCCGAGAGGGTGACTCCTACAGGCGACTGGATGAATTTTCCCCGCTGCACAAGAATATCTCGAGTGAGGAGAATCTTCGCCGGTTTCTCGACCAAGAGTGCCCTGCTTCGATTTGCGTCTGGTTTTGCGGGCGCTCAGCAATCAACGGACGAGGCTCGATAATGGTCTACGCGACTACGACTCCAGATGAACCCGTTTCATGGTTTGTCGAACTGAGTGCGGAGAATGGATGGAGACCGTCGAAAACGGAGGGCATCAGCCCGCCCGAATTCTCCGAGATCGTCCCCACCTCAATATGCCAACGGCATATTCGTTGCCTTGGATCCCGGAAACGTTAGGAAGGGCAGGTCATTCGCCAACGAGGAACGAAAACTCAGATCCATTGACACAAGGGCGCTCCAGCGGCACTCTTGAGCCGATTTGAATGCCGCCCATCGCGTGAAAAGCGATGTGCGGATGGACGATCAACACTGTTCGGTGAAGAATATGGACACTATCGCAATCGCTCCTCTCCATCGTCCCGGTGGCTCGAACTGGCATGAGCGAAGATCCTTTGACTTTGTGGTCAACGGCAGATCGTTGTTTGAAATGACTGGCGCGAAGAAGCATGACATGTGCGGTCGTTTTTCCGTTGATACTCCTGACTGGAATCGCCGCGGCTTGAAGACCTTTCTGCTAGAAGGTGATTCAGATGAGGGGCTTTCTGTTGGGAATTTCATGATTTTTGTCTGTCCTGAATGTGCAGACCTTGGTTGTGGTGCGATCATCTGCACCATCGGAAGATCATCAGATGGATTCACGTGGAGTGACTTTGCATACGACAATGGATACGGAGATGATATGCCCGACTACGGAACCTACTCACATATTGGTCCGTTTCATTTTCCCGATGCTCAGTATCGTCAGGTCATCGCAGAAGCAGCCAATGCCCAACAAGACGTCACTCCAAACGCCTGACCCGCTTCCAGTTCCAGCCGTCATGATCGCTCAATCTTCATACCGGAGTTCCTCCCTCGCCCCCGGTCAGGCGTAGGAGGACTCGACGTTCGCCAAAGAAAAAGACGTGGTTGCGGAGATCAACAAATCCTTCAAGCGGATCTCCCGCAAACTGTTCCGACGCAGTCTCAACTACTGCGCCGACTTTAAACTATTCCGTTGTGAGGGGATGTCTGGCGAGTCGCTTGACACTGTTGTAACAGCGGCACTCGGGAACGAGGCTCGGGTTGGCGGGGCGCAGTCGGCGACCAGGAAGGAGATCATGGACGCTCTCCAAACCGCGTTGCGCTACAAGGGCGATGACGGCGCTCATCCCAGTCTGAATTATCTCGAGAGCACGAAGAGCGAGGAGGATTTTGATGCCGTGACCGCTGAAGTTCAGGGTATCCTCGACCGTAGCGATCTTCTTCTATCGTTCTGGCTCGAAAGCGGACATCCATTCTATCCCGTGTTCTGGGACTTTGCTTTCTTGATCGAGACTGCAGAGGACTCGATACTGTTCATCGCCTCCAGTTCAGACTAACGTAATGGCGGACAATAAAGGGTGTATTGCTGCGGAGCGAAGCGGAGCCAGCAACGACATCTCTGGTTGAACGCGGCTCGGCACCAAAGAACCGGGGTCCTCGCCCCCCGGCTACAGGGGCTGAGGAGAGGGCGCTCCAGCGAGTCTAACGCCCACTCGGGAAGCGGGCGGCGATGGTGTCGGCGAGTTGGGTGAGGAGGCGGCTTTCGGCGGCGACGACGGCGTCGTAGCCGTCGCCGATGACGGGCTCGGTGAGGTGGGCGACGCCGCTGACGAGGGGGCGGTGGGTGGTACCGTCTTCAATGCGCCACTGGGCATCGAGGATGGCGTCGCCACCGGAGACGGCGTGGAACTGGCGGATGTCCACACGGACCTGGTAGCGGAGGTCGGTGCCGGGCTCCCAAGGATCGAGGTAGAGATTGCCGGTGCCGAGGCGGCGAGCCAGGTTGGTGCCGAGCACGCGGGTGGTGGATTCCTTCAAGGAGCCGGCCCAGCGGCGCTCGAAGGGGATCTCGAAGCGGTGTTTCTCACTCTGAAACACGAGCTCGGCGCGGTCGATGTAGTCGGGCAGGGTGACGGGGCCCACGCCCAGGGCAAAGCCGGAGGCGTTGCTCGGAATGGCGCCGTCGGCGCTGAGGCTGTAGTACGTTTCGGGGGTGGAGCAATGGCTGAGGACCCATGCGAAGAGGGCGAGAAGGAGTCGGGCGTTCATATCGGTCAGTGATCAACTCACCGTTTTCCCTTGGGGGGACTGACGGTGTCCTTGGGGTTGCCCCAGAGCAGGGAGCTGGGTTTCCGTTCGAGCGAGGTGGCGAGGGTCTCCATGGCGCGGATGGCGCTGCGGAGGTCCCGAATCATCGCGGCGAGATCGCTGTAGAGGACGGACTCGTCATTGAATCCCTCCAGGGTTTGATTCAGCGAATCGAGGGAGGCTTGGATGTCGCCGGGGATGCTTTGGGTCTCTTCGGAAGCGACCAGGGTGTTGACGCTGGCGACGGTGGTTTTCAAATCGGTGGCTATGGTCTTGATCTCCGTCAGGGCCCCTGTGGCTGCATCCACGGTGTCCTCGATCTTGAGGGCCTGCACCTTGTCGAGCACGGCGGCCAGCTTGTCCTGCAACTGTTCCAGCCCCGAAGACACCGTGGGCAGGATGCGGTGGCCCCCTGCCTCGGTGACCTCCATCGGAGGCACGTCGTCCAGCAGATCCAGATCGACAAAGAGCTGGCCGGTGAGCAGGCTGCCCGTGCGAAGCGTCGCGCGCAGGCCCTCCCGGACGCGTTCCTCGATCATGGCCGCCGCCGCTTCCATGTCGTCCTCGGGGAAATCGCCGATGAGGCTGGGGTCGATCTTGATCAGCACGGGAACGCGATGCTCGGGGTCATTGGGAAGGTACTCGAGGGAGATGTTCGAGACCGTCCCAACCCGGATGCCCCGAAACTCGACCGGAGCTTCCGGAAGTAGTCCGCGAACGCTGTTTTCGAAGAGCAGGAGGTAGTTGAGCGGAGTGTTGAGGGTGATCTCCTTGGTGTCGTCGTAGCTTTCGTGAAGGGGGAACACGGCACCATCGGCGACGGGGGTATTCTCGCCAGCTT
>CAXBNA010000345.1:0-4126 GCA_963976915.1 uncultured Verrucomicrobiales bacterium | reverse complement strand
GTCGGCGGCGACGTTCTACACCCGCCGACGGCGAGCCAGAACCACCATCGCACCCAGACCCAGCAACATGAAGCGCGATGGTTCGGGAATGATGCCGGTATTGTAGTTTAGAAAAACATCGCTGCCCGACTGGCTGAGATTGAAGCTGGAACCTGCGAGAACGGTGTTGAAGAGATCGCCCTGTGCATCGGCCCAGTTGTCGGTGGAGATGTTGAAGTTTGAGAGGTTGGTCGTGCTTCCCGCCACATCGTAGAGCAACCAGCTTTGGTTGGTGCCCCAGAGCACGTCGGACCAATCCACGGTGCTGCCACTGCCATTGAAGGAAAGGGTGACGGTTGAGGCACCGGTGAAGTCGAGATTCCCACCGACATTGATTCCGTCGAAGACGGTGCCCCGATCACCGAGGCTGGCGGTGTTGCCGATGAGTTCCCAGATGAGGGAAGCGCCCGCATTGTAGGTAAGGTCGGAGGAGAAGGTCTGAATGCCGGGGCTGTTGCCTGGGGAATGCGTTCCGGTGATGGTGGACACACCGCCGATGGTGCCATTTCCGCCGAGAGTGGCTCCGGCGGCGACGTTGAGGGCTCCCGTGGCAAGGGATTGACTACCGTTGATCAACATGGTGCCATTGATGACCGATGTTGTGCCTGTGTAAGTGTTGGGACCAGACAGCTCAAGAGTCACGTTGGACGCGAGTTCCACGGCTCCAGTCCCGGAAACGGTTCCACTCAGGGTTTGATTGCCGTTTCCGGCATAGCGGAAAACACCGTCGTTCGACAACGTCCCGGAATAGTTGCCCCCGCTTAATCTTCCTCCCGCGCTCAGCTCCAAGGTGCCCGCAGTGATGTTGTGATCACGATTCCCAGACACATCGGCGGTGATGCCGACCTTGCCAGCGCCCGACTTGATGACGCTTGCATTGCCAATCGCAATGCCGACGTCGAGATCGACGTCATCGGTACCGTCTGCGACATCGAGAGTGAGGATTCCGGTGCCCTGCATGTTGAAGAAGGCTCCCCGGCTTGACGAAAGTGTGTTTGAGGAACCGCCCGTGGTGCGGATGATGTGGGGTCCCGAATTCTGGACCAAAACATTGCCGTTGTCGAAGTTGAGGGTGCCTCCTCCATTGCTGTCGAAGGTGACCGTCTTGCCGTTGAAGACAGGGCGGTTGGCGCCACCGGCGTCGGAAGAGATTTGGAGAGTGGAACCGTTGTTGATGAAGAACTCATTCCCTGAGAAGCTGTTGAGATCGGTGGTATTCGCGAGCCGGAGCGTGCCGCCATTGACCGTGGTCGCCCCGCTGTAAGTGATGGCCCACGGGATCTGGAGCGTGCCGGTGCCGTCCTTCGTCAGCCCTCCGATATTGCTTGTGGCAAGGACGGTGCCGAAGGTCACATCCTGCCCGTTGGTGTCGATGGAGATGGCGCTTGTGCTGCCGGAGATGCGGCTACTGTAGTCCGTGCTGGCGGACACCGCAGTGTATTGCAGCGTGCCGCCCGCAAAGTCGATCGCACCACCGTTCCCAAGTGCCCCGGACACACCCGCAACGTCGGCGGCATTCGCCTGAAGGATGCCGCCGTCAATACCGGTGCTGCCGGTGTAAGTGTTGGCTCCGGAGAGAATCCAAGTTCCCGTATTGTTCTTGTCCAGATTGAGCACGTTGGCTCCATTGTCTCCGATGGCACCCTGGATTTCGTTGGCATCGGTGTTGGCTCCACGCAGTCGGAAGGTCTGATTGTTGTTCATGGCGTTGTTTACCGTCCCTGTGAGGACCAAAGCCCCGGTCCCCGAGTTATTGAGCGCGCCGTTGTTGCCGAAGAGACGAAGCGTGCGGTTGGTCGAGGTGGCACCACCCGTGTAAATCAAATTGGCGTTGAAGCCCACGCTGATTTCACTGCCCGCACCGGCGGCGCTGGCCACGCCTGAGTCGGCGATGGATGTGAAGGTGAGATTCCCACCGTTCTGCTTTCCGAAATCGCCGGTAAAGTCGTTGGCATCGTTCGTCACGGTCAGATCACCAGCTCCCAAGGCAAAGATGCGGCCTGCACCCGTGATCTTGGCTGCGACGTCTAGGGAACCGGTGATGCTGGCGTTGATATTTCCGGTTGTCGAGATGGCCCCAGTTCCCAGCGAGTCATTGATGGTCGCCGTCACAGCGTTGCCCGTCGAGCCAACCGTGACCCAGTTGGAGGCGCTGATGCCCAAAGTGTTGCCCGCGAGATCGATCGTGTAAGTTCCTGAACTGCCGGGATTGAAGATGACCCGGTTTGCCGTGATGTCGCCTCCCAGTGAAACTGTCCCCGCAGTCCCGGATGTTCCGCCTCCAAAGTTGGCATTGCTTCCATTGGCCCAGTTCACATCGGTACCCGCATCGTTCCAGTTTCCAGACCCGAGCTGCCAAGTCCCCGCGCCATCCGTTATGGTGGCACCATCGCCAGGCGTGACGTCCCAAGTGACGTTCTGGCCCCACACTGGATTCAGAGCGACGAGCAAAGTCACAACAAGGAACGCGATCCAGGGATGTGAACGTTTGGCGATGGATGAGACGTGTTTCATGGCGGGTTGGCTGAGGCTTGAAAAGGCTAGACAGACTAGCTGCGTAGTCTGCGCCACACGCTATGTTTCAACCATCCTCATTTTGTACGATGCCCTTTCCGGACCGAAGTCAGTGACACCCGGCCTGCACATGGTCATAATGGGTGCATGCTCCGACCCGCCATGCCTGTCGCGCCCTGGTGGACCGCCCTTTGGGTTGTCCTCCTCGGAGGTCTTGGCGTTTCGCTGGCCGGCGAGACGCCCGCCCAGGACGACTTGGAGGTGCTCCCCATGGAGGCGCTCGAACAGCGTGTCGATGCCATCGACACGGAATTGGACCAACTCGCCAGCTTTAGTCTCCAGAGTGGGGTCGGGCGCATCGGCTATCGGTCTGATGTTTTAGATCAGCCTGAGGCCAACGAATGGATCTCGGTGGACTTGGATGCGCCGCACACCATCGATCAGGTGGTACTCGTTCCAACGCTTTGGAGGGACACGTACTCGGGGTTTCGCTCTGATGCCTTTCCTCA
The DNA here is from genome assembly GCA_963976915.1 of uncultured Verrucomicrobiales bacterium. Classification (GTDB taxonomy): domain Bacteria; phylum Verrucomicrobiota; class Verrucomicrobiia; order Verrucomicrobiales; family Verrucomicrobiaceae; genus CAXBNA01. Next base: position 1,064 of record CAXBNA010000345.1, on the reverse strand, counting down.
GTCTTTTCGAATCATCGCGCAACTATCTGCGGGTGGTGAACCGGTGGAGCTCGCCTCATTCGACGAATCGGACTGCCTCACTCCCCGTATTGCGCCCTTGGTCATCAACATCCGACCGATGGAGGTCGTCTCGGTCACGGTCGAGGCGACTCGACTCACGACCCGCGCTTGGGACGGGATGTTCGTTCTGCAGCTCTCCGAAATCCTTCTTTTCGATGGCCCGGACAATGTTGCGCTCAACCAGTCCATCCGAGTGCCCAACCCTCATCGCAATGAAGGTCCAGCGCGGGAGCCGAAGTTTGTGGTGGATGGATCTTTGCCGTATCTCATGGATGCTGCAGACGGAAAGCAAAGCGTGGCTTTTGTCAGCGAAGTCGGTATTGGAGCCCAACCCAGCCTCACAGTAGACCTTGGGGAAACCTTCACGATCAACCGTTTTCATCTCCACACGGTCGATGTCAGTGACACGGTTCCTCAGGGGACTTCTACCGAGTTCGGTCTGCCCAGGCATTTGAAGGTCGAAGCCTCTCAGGATAGCCGATTTTCCTCGGCGACGTTCTTATTCGAAGATCGGTTTCCCACGATCTACCACTCGAGCCCCATCCTGATGCGCTGTGTGCCGCCCACCGTTTGTCGGTATGTCCGGCTCACCGCCCTTGAACCCTTCATCAATATGGAGGTTGCCCGTCCCGGCAGCCAGATTGGATTTGCCGAGATCGAGATCTTTTCAGGCGGAACCAATGTTGCGCTGGGCAAGTCGGTCCTTGTAGACTTTTTGGCGGAATCGCCAACTCGTCCGCTCGGTGCACTAACCGATGGACGCAACCTTTACGGGCGACTGCTGCCCGTTCGTGAGTGGATGGGACAGTTGGCCCGCCGGCATGACTTGGAGACCGAACGCCCGCAACTCCTCGCTGAACTCAATACTCGGTATGCTCGCCAAAGGGCTAATTTGGAAAAGCTGCGCTGGCTGGTTGCCGCGTTGACTGTGGGCATCGTGATTCTTCTCTTAATCGCGCGCATCGTGCGCCTGCGCCAAGCGGCGCGGATCAAGCAGCGGCTCG
>CAXBNA010000344.1:0-4244 GCA_963976915.1 uncultured Verrucomicrobiales bacterium | reverse complement strand
CACTCGGGCGGCGTTCGCGCGGACTTCGGCTTCGGCATCCGCGCTGAGTTTCAGCAATGCCTCGCTCACCTCACCCCCGGCACGTCCGATCTGGTCCAGCGCCCAAAGGCCATGCAGTCGCGTGGTGACCTTCTTCGACACATCTTCTGCCACGGCGACCAACGCCGCCTGGCCCTCATCGCCACGTTTCACCAGTTCGAACTGCGCCGCCTGTCGCATCCGTTTGTCACCGGAATCCAAAAGCCCCACCAATTCCGCAATGGTTTTTCCGCTCAGACCCGCCGAAAACAACGCCGCCATTTTCTCCCCCTCGGCACGCTGCACCTCATTTTTCGACGTCAGGACGTGGATGCCACCGCTCGTGTTCACTTCCCACCCCCCGCCAAAGTCACAAAGGTAGATTTTGCCATCGTAACCCAGCTCGACATCGCTGACTCCGGCACCCTCCACCAACACGTCCTCGGACTTGGCGACATAGCCCGCTCCCTTTTTCACCACGTCCACCAGCAACACCGTGCATCCAACTGACGAGCCGCGATAGTTGGCCAGCAGAAATTTGCCTCGGAGGTTTTCAGGCAAGGACTCGCCGGTCAGATAGGTCACGCCCGAAGGTCCGCGCGCGACATGCGAGGCCGGCGGATACACCCATTGCGGCTGCTCCTCGTTGAAGGTCTCAAACATCTTCTCCTGAACCCACATGGAAGTCTCGGGATGAAAATCCTCCCAATCGAGTACGGTCCGGTACTGGTGGGCCGATTGATGCGACATGTCCCAACCGGAATCGGTCCCTTCGAGTGCATACACCATCCGGGCGAGATCGCCGATGTCCCCCGTGTTGTCGAACGTGAAGAGATTCCCAAACTCATCAAAGGCCAACTCCTGTGGGTTCCGCAATCCCACGCAGAACACTTCGAACCCGCTTCCATCGGATTCGCAGCGAAAAATCGCTCCACGTCCCGAGGCCGCGTGCACCTGACCGTCGTCCGTGGTCACATGAAAACCACGATCTCCCACCGAGAAGTAGAGCCGCCCATCAGGGCCGCGTGTGATGCCGTGCAAATCGTGGCCAATGAACGAAACCCGTACGCCAAACCCATGCACAATCGCTTCATGGGTGTCCGCCACGCCGTCGTCGTTCGCGTCGGTCATTTTCCACACATTTGGAATGCACGTCAGGTAAACCGCATCGTCTTCCGCCAGAACCGAGAAGGCCAGCCCGTCCAGCGGCTCATGAAAGTGATCCGAAAAAAGCGTGCGGTGATCGGCAGCTCCGTTGCCGTCCCGGTCCTCCAGACGGATGATCCGATCCGCCACTTTTGTGAAGAAGCCCTCCGGGAATTCGCTCACATGAGCACCGTACATTCTTTGTCGATCCTCGACCGTCACGGATTGGAAGTCTTCCCGGATCAGCTGATTTGCCCCACGGAGATCAGGCACCCCCTGCCAAAAGCGATTCACCTCGGCCACGAAGACGCGCCCCTTGGGATCAATGCCAAAACTGCCGGGATTCTCAACGAACGGAAACTGCACCCAGGTGTGAGCCTTCAGCCCTTGATGCTTCACGAGGCCCTGAAACTTCGCCTGCTCATTTTTCATTGGAGGCAAATCCGCCTCCGCCACCGTGGGGAGGTCCTTGAACCGCTCCGTCAGTTCTTGAAGAGTGAGTCCGAAAGCGGCAGTTGCAGTCGAGAGCAGAAAAGCCGGAAGGATGAGGAACCGATAGAGATGCATGATGTCCAAAATACGAAATTCATGCACCATAAGACGTCACTTCCAAACCGCCAATCACTTGAGAAGAAGGATTCTCGGTCAGCCTGCCCCGCAGCAGGGGATCATCATTGAGATCGCGAATCAGATTTCCCAAGCGGTTCTTTCAGCTTCCCTTTCCCTCTCCACTCCAGTAGAAGCCACCTGCCAAGACGGCACTCACTCACCGCCTTGCTTGGGTCTGTGATCTATGCCCCGCTGTTTCCTCATCGCCTTTCTTGCCCTCGCCTCATCGCTTGCCTTTGCAGACGAGTACGATGATCTACGCCTCAAGTGGAAGGACCTCACCACCGGCACGGGCTACAATCCAGCGGATCCCGACGTGGCCTCCAAGCTCACCAGCATCGCCAATGCGGCCACCAACCATAGGTCCAGCCTCGACACTTCCCCATCGCGCACCTTTCTGTGGAGCGATCTGGCAAGCACCACGACGTCTTCCCATGTCACCCACAACTACAATCGCCTGAGGTCGATGGCGTTGGCGTACGCCACGCCGAATTGTCCACTGCAGGGGGACACGGCGTTGCTGGCCGATTTGATCAGCGCTCTTGATTGGATGAACGCGAATCGTTACAACGCGACCACTTCTCAGTATGGCAACTGGTGGGATTGGGAAATCGGCACCCCGCTGGCGCTTACCGATATCTGCGTACTGATCTACGATGAACTGTCGCCCGCTCAACGCACGGCCTACATGGACGCGGTGAATCATCAGGTGCCAACGCCGGACATGACTCAGGCCAACCAGGTGTGGAAGGCCCGCGCGGTCGGCGTCCGCGGTTGCATCGTCAAGAGCGCGACCAAGATTGCCCTGAGCCGGGATGCCTTCAGCAATGTGTTCCCCTACGCGACCAGCAGCGATGGTTTTTACACCGACGGCTCCTTCATCCAGCACAATATCCATCCCTACACCGCCGGCTACGGAGCCGCCCTGCTGAGCAACATCGTTCCAGTGCTGAACTGGTTGTCGGGCTCCAGTTGGGAAGTCACGGACCCCGCGCAGGCCAATTTGACCCAGTGGGTGTACGATTCCTTTGAGCCGATCATCTACCGGGGTGCCGCTTGGGATTTGGTGCGAGGCCGGGAGGCTGGCCGCAACAGCTCCAATCCGCAGGCCACCGGACACAGCCTGATGAATTCCATCCTGCAGTTGGCGCAGTTTGCACCAGCCACGGATGCCGCACGCATGAAGAGCATGCTCAAGGAATGGGCACTGACGGACACCGAACGCGATTTCGTTTCGGCACGGAGTCTGTCCACTTTTTCGATGGCGATTGATCTGATGGCCGATGGAACCGCACTGCCCCGCGGAGAAAAGATCGCGCACTACACCTTTGCCGCGATGGATCGGGTGGTCCATCTGGGCCGGGGCTACGGATTCGGCCTCAGCATGTGCTCCACCCGCATTGCGAATTTTGAATCGATCAATGGCGAGAATTTGAGTGGCTGGTTCACTGGCGATGGCCAAACAATCCTCTACAACGCGGATCTGGATGCCTTTGGCGATCACTATCAGCCGACCGTCGATGCCTATCGCCTACCCGGGGTCACCGCCGACGTGACACACAGTAAGCTCCCCCACACCGCAAACAGCCTGGGCCCACGGTCGAAAGGCCAAAGCACGCTCTCTCCTCACGACTGGGTGGGTGGCGCCACGCTGGATGTCTATGGCGCGGCGGGGATGCAGTTCAAAGGCGTGGGCGTGAGCCTGACCGGAAAGAAGTCCTGGTTCATGTTTGATGACGAAGTGGTCTGCCTTGGAGCGGGCATCACCAGCAGCGATGCACGCCCGATCGAAACCACGGTGGAGAATCGCAAGCTCAACAGCGATGGCAGCAATGCCTTCACCGCGAATGGCAGTGTGCAGCCCACGACACTGGGTTGGGCGGAAAGCCTGACCCATGTACGATCGGCGCATTTGGCCGGCACGGCGCTCGGAGCGGACATCGGCTTCTACTTCCCGCAAGCGACCTCCATTCAGGCGGTGCGCGAGGCACGCACCGGTGCTTGGAATGACATCGATAGCGACGCCTCCACCACCCTCTTCACCCGCAACTACCTTCGGCTGAGTTTTGAGCACGGGTCCAACCCAAGTGGGGCGAGCTATCAGTACGTCCTGCTTCCTGGACGCTCCGCCCGTCATGTGGAGCACTACGTCAACACACCTCAGACGACGGTGCTGGCCAACACCAGCACCGTGCAGGCAGTCGCCGAAACCACACTCGGCATCACGGCGGCCAATTTTTGGACCGACACCGTGCAGTCGGTCGGCATCCTGACGAGCAACAAGAAGTCGAGCGTGCTGGTGCGAAACGACGGCACCTTCATCGACGTCTCGGTCAGTGACCCAACCCAGATGAACACGGGCACCATTGATCTGCAAATCGCACTGGACGGAGGCACGCTGGTCAGTGCGGATGCTGGGGTCACCGTGACGCAAACCAGCCCGGGCATTGGGCTCAGCGTGGATGTCAATG
>CAXBNA010000343.1:0-4283 GCA_963976915.1 uncultured Verrucomicrobiales bacterium | reverse complement strand
TTGCCTTCCGCATTCACAAGCTCATCCCGAAAGGCTTCACCAGTGGCGATTTCGTCCGGCTCCGCTTTGGCCGTCTGGCTTGGGGGCTCTTCCTGCTGATCACACTGTTCTACTCTCTCGGCTGGCTCGTGACGATGGCCATCGCGGGGGGCGAACTCTTCCTCGCCCTCTCCGGCATCGACTACGCCCTTGGCATGAGCGTCATCCTCTTGGTCTGCGTCGTTTACACCTTGTTCGGCGGCCTCTACGCCGTGATCGGCACGGACTTCATTCAAAGCCTTGTCATCCTCATCGGCATCGTGTTCATCGGCTTCATGGTGCTTCAGCAGGTCGATCTGCCGGAAATGCACGCTTCCATCCGCGAGAACCAACCCGGCCTGCTCAACATGCTCATGCCCGCCGCGCTGCTGAGCTTCTTCAACAACATGTTCTTCGGCTTCGGCGAGGTGTTTCACAACAATGTCTGGTGGTCGCGCGCCTTCGCCATGCGCCGCAGCGTCGCCCCGAAGGCCTTCTTCGTCTCAGGTCTGCTCTGGTTCCCCATCCCGATCGCAGCCGGATTCATCGCGTTGTCCGCCGGGCCCCTCGGCATCAACATCGTCGACAAGAACATGACCGGCCCGCTCGTCGCCTCGCAGGTCATGAGCATGAACGGGTCCGGCACCGTTGCAGGCATCGTCATTTTCATCGTGCTGTTTTGCTCCCTCGCTTCCAGCATCGACAGCCTCCTCGCCGCGACCTCCGACCTCATCACCGAGGACATCTACCGGAAGTTCCTCCGCAAAAACGCCTCCGAGCGCCAGATGCGCCGCGCCTCCTCCTTCGTCATCATCGGTGTGGGAGTGGTGGGTTGGCTACTCGCGCTGCCAAACTGGCCGCTGGAGCAGGCTCTCTTTTTCTCCGGCCCACTCGTCGCCAGCGTCATCTGGCCGGTCATTGCAGGACTCTATTGGAAGACTGCCAACCGTCGTGCGGCCTCAGCCGCCATGCTCTTGGGCAGCGGCATCGGCCTGTGGGCCTATTTCGCCATCGGATGGTTCACCGCCTCGCTCATCGGAGCCGCTGTTTCCATGGTCGTCATGGCCGTCGGCACCAAGCTGGCTCCAGAATCCTTCGACTGGAAGACGCTCGACGAATCCTCCTCCACCGCAACCGACTGACCTGAATTGAATCATGCTCGAGTTTTCTGAAACCTTCCTCACCTGGCTCATCCGCATTGCCTTGGTGTGGACTGCGCTGGGCGCCGCCGTTCTCGTCGGCCTTCTCATCCACGATTTTCGCAAAGGCCGCGTCTGGTAGTCCCAGCTTCGCGGTTTGATCCCCCACCTTCCCCCTCATGGCCACCCCCGCTGAAACCCCACTCGGCCCCAACAAAATCACGCCCTTCATCCAGCCGCCCGAAGGCTCCGCCGCCACCCGGCCGGAACCCAAGGGGCTCTTCGATGGCCACCCCGTCCGCATGGAGGTGCTCCGCGAACTCGAAGGGAAGTCCATCATCTCAGCGCGTGAGCTCACCTTCGATCAAGTCGTCGAAATCTGCAAACTCGCCGCCTTCCTCGAACACACCGAGATCTGGCCTTTCCATCCGCTCGATGGAAAAATCGCCGTCACCGCCTTCTTCGAAGCCTCCACCCGCACCCGCACCTCGTTCGAGAGCGCCATGCTCCGGCTCGACGGCAAGATCATCTCCATCCCCGACTCCCGCACCACCGGACAGGCCAAGGGCGAGTCCATCGAGGACATCGGCGAGATGTTCAATGCCTACTGCGACCTCGTCATCATGCGCCACACGGAGACCGATTCCGTGGACCGCATCCTCAAAAACCTGCGCGTCCCGCTCATCAATGCCGGTAATGGCAGCGGCGAACACCCGACACAGGCATTGGCCGATTGGTACGCCCTTCTCAAATGGAATCCCAAGCTCGCCGAACCCAAACCCGATCACGTCCCCGAACTCCGCCTCGGCATCATGGGCACGCCCGGATCGATGCGTGCCGTGAAGAGCTTTTTGCTCCTCGCCATGCTGTTCAAAGACCACATCCGCGATGTCACCGTCGTCTCCGAGATGGCCGATCCCTTTGGCGAAGACGTCACGAAAGACATCGCCGCCGCCGGCATCGACTACGCCGTCACCAATGATGTCCGCGAAGTCCTGCCGCAGCTCGATGTGATCTACATGAACTCCATCGCCTTCCTCGGCGACTCCTACAAAAAGCTCGACACCCGCTTCAAGCTCGACACCGAGTCCCCGCTCAAGAAGGAAGCCGTCATCCTGCATCCCCTCGCGCGCCTCGATGAATTGAGCACAGATCTCGACACCACCTCGCACAATCTCTATTTCTCCCAGGCCCACGGCGCGGTCTTCGTCCGCCAAGCCCTCCTGATGGCGGTGCTAGGACGTTTGGACCGCCTCCCAGAAGAACTGCCCACCGTGTAGTTCCCCGAAAAGGCACCCTCTCTCCCCTGCTCCGCACCTCCGGGCTCACAGAGCCCAGCTACAGCCAGCCCCTGCCTCCTATCTCCCCATCTGATCGTCTGACAGTCTGATTGCCTCCCTCTCACCTCTTCACCCCCTCACCCCTTCATTTCCCCTCTCTCCCATGTGTGGCATTGCCGGATTCTTCTCCTCCAAACCCCTCGCCGATGACGCCGACCGTCAGCTCAGCGCCATGCTGCAAGCCATCCGCCATCGCGGACCGGATTCCCAAGGTCTCTTTGTCGATCCGGCAAAAGGCGTCGCCTTCGGCCATGCCCGCCTCTCCATCAATGACCTCGAAGGCGGCCAGCAGCCCATCACAGCGCTCGACGGTCGCCACGTCCTGACCACCAACGGCGAGTTCTACGACTTCAAGCGCCACCGCTCCACCCTCATGGCCGAGGGCGCGCGGTTCCGCACCAAAACGGATTCCGAGATCGCCATCGGCCTCTACCGCAAGCATGGCATCGCTTTCACCGAGCACCTCCGCGGCGAGTTCGCCTTCGCTCTCTACGATGTGGAAAAGGACGAACTCCTCCTCGTCCGGGACCGCTTCGGCGTTAGGCCGTTGTTTGTCCACCTCAACCCCGCGGGTGACACGATCTACTACGGCTCTGAGGTCAAGGCTCTCACCGCCCATCGCGACGTGCCTGCCAAGCTCGATGGCAAAGCCGCCCTGCACCAACTCATGCAGACCATCGCGCCCGGCATGAGCGCCTTCGAGAACATCCAGTCGCTCTCGCCCGGCCACTTCATGCGCATTCGCAAGGCGGGCGGGAAACTCGACATCAGCACCCATCGCTACTGGGACTTCGATTTTCCCCTCGAAGCCGACCGTCCATCCAAGGTCGATGAGCAGGAGCATGTCGAGCGCATCCGCGCCGAGCTCATCCAAGCCATCGTCCTTCGACTCGAGGCTGATGTCCCCGTCGGAGCCTACCTTTCCGGCGGCATCGATTCCTGCTGCATCCTCGGCCTCGCCACGGGAGCCATGCAGAGCCCGGTGAAGGCCTTCACCATCGCCTTCGACGACGACGCCTACGACGAGTCGTCCATCGCCCGTGAGATGGCGCAGTCCATGAACGCCGACCATGAGATGATTCACCTCAAGGCGGAGGATTTGTATGGCGACAACTTCATCGACACCGTCTGGCACGCCGAACGCACCTTTTACAACACGCTCGGCGTCGCCAAAAACCTGATGTCCAAGCGCGTCTGGGACTGCGGCTACCGCTGCGTCGTCACCGGCGAGGGCGCGGACGAACTCTTCGCCGGCTACCCCGCGCTCAAGCGCGACATGTTCCTCCACGGCCTCAGTCACGAGCCCGACTCCGTCCGCGCCGAGTACCAGGCCGCGCTCGAGCGAACGAACAAGCTCTTCAAGGGCGCGATCCTCGCCGAGGACACCCACACCCATCCGGCGTGGGAAAAGCTCTGCGGCTTCACGCCCTCCTGGCTCCAGCCCTGGATGGCCACCCTCGACGTCGCCCGCCCGCTCCTCTCCGACGCCCTTCAGCGCGACCTCGCCGACTACGATCCCATCGAGGAGATCGCCTCCCGCATCGACGGTTCCATGCTCGAAGGCCGCCACCCGCTCGACATCGCCCAATACACCTGGAGCAAGTGCCAGCTCGAAGGCCAGATCCTCAACTGGGGCGGTGACCGCGTGGACATGGCCAATTCCATGGAAAGCCGCCCCGCCTTTCTCGACCACCACCTCGCCGCCGCCGCCGTCCACGTTCCGCCAAGCCTGCGCATCAAGGGCAACATCGAGAAGTACGTCCTCCGCGAGGCCGTGAAGGGCGTC
>CAXBNA010000342.1:0-4296 GCA_963976915.1 uncultured Verrucomicrobiales bacterium | reverse complement strand
ACATGAAGATCGAGCCCTTGGACATGATCGAAAGTGAATTTCTCCATGCCGAAGGTGTAATACAGCCTGCGGAGGGAGGAGAACCCCGCCGCGTCGCCGTGGTCATCGGCCCCGAACACGGCTCGGTCGGCAGTTTCCAGGTGAACACCGCCGTCAGCTCCGCCATCCAGCGCGGCTACGACGACATCATCTTCGCCGCCTTCGCCTTCGATGCCGCCTCCCAGGACCGCATCCACGAGACCAACGAGAACCCGGCGAACCAGCTCAACGCCATCATGGCCCAGATCCGCCCGGACGTCCTGCTCGGCGATCTCCTCAAAGGCAACAAAGCCGGAGGCAAAGCCGCCGAGACCGCCAAGGCCAGCCAGCAGCTCTTCACCGTCTTCGGCCAGCCCCGCACCCGCATCGAGCACAAGGGCAACGAATACACCGCCCACATGGACGGCGTGGACGTTTACGATCCCGTCAAGAACAGCATCGAGGCCACCAAGGCCGGCAAAGTCGCCGCCTGGTTCCTCGATACCGACTATGACGGCCGCACCTTCTGCATCTGCCAAGCCTTCTTCCCCGACAAGACCGCCTGGGAGAAACTAGCCAAAGCCCTCAGCGGCACCATCGATCCCGAAGCCTTCGCCGCCTTCTCCGGCACCAAGAGCCTGCCCTTCCACGCGGGAGAGCACAAGCGGGTCGCCATCAAAGTCATCGACCCCCGCGGCAACGAGGTGATGCGGGTGCATAAATTGTGAGCGGCTCATTCATCCTGACAGAGACTTCCCCTTAAATCCAACGAACCCGCCCAAACCATTGACGATGGCCACCTACGTTTACATCACCAAGCAGTGCCAAAAGGAAATCAATCACCAGCAGTATGGCAGCCAGGTGGACGGCTTCCGCAAGAAGGTTGAAGCCACCCAGAACCTGGAGGTTTTTGATCGGTTTCCCCCGCCATTCCTGAAGAAGCGTTTTGAGCGGCAGATTCGTCTTGTGGCCCGAGAGTACATTCTCAAAGACCACATTGTGGTGGCGTTCCTTCGTCTTCTGGTTCGGGGCGGCTCCGAGTACAAGCAGTTTGGGGATCAAGGTTACAAAGAGTTGCCAGGCTTTGACGGCATGGCGGCAGAGTTGTCCGTCGAGGCTCTCACCACTTACGTCAATGGACGGCAAGACCCACCTCCGCCGCCGCCACCGCGGCCCAATGACAAAGAGGAAGCCTTCCTTCACTCAGCTCTCCATGAGACCGAGGACATTTACGCTGACGCCCATTGTTGTGAGACCAAGCTTTGGGTCGACCTTATCGCCTCAACCGAGTTCAAAGACCGGAAGCCAGCCTTCATCGAAGCACTGCTCGAGACTCTGGATGGACCGACGGGGGGGCTGCAGGCCATTCAATGCCCCAAGGACAAAACTTTCGGAATTCTCTTCCGGCGGATCGCGGACCGCAACATGGTGATACTGTTTGCCCCGTTCCGGGGTGATCCTCCTCTGAACTTGGTGCGAAGCCAGTACCCCGAATTGGTGGAAGAGGAAGAACCCGACAAGGAGGATGTGCTGCGCAAGGCTAAGCGCGCTTATCCTCATGAATTGGTGCTCAACGACACCGCCTGGTTCAACGTGCAGAACGACGAGGACGGAAACATGGCGCTGTCGATCGAGGAAATTGATGTGCTGGAATCAGCTCGCGTCACGACCGGCGGCTTCCCGCTTTTCATCAACGGCAGTGCCGGCAGCGGTAAGTCTACGATTCTCCAGTATTTATTTGCGGAGTACCTTCTCCATCATTGCAAGGACGGAAAGACAACGCCCACACCGGTGCTGTTTGCCTGCAATGACGAACTGCTGGCCCGATCCCAGGCCAGCATCCGCTCCCTAATGAGAGCACGACTCGGGCGGGACGGAACAACAGAGAATCCCGATGAATGGATTAAGCTGCAGGAGGGCACCCTACAAAAGTCGTTGCTCAACTTTCACAAGTGGCTGCACCGCCTGGCACCATCCGACATGTTCCCCCCCGACTTGATGGTCGACTACGCCAGTTTCAAGGCGTGGTGGGAGGACCGGTTCCGGGCCGATCCAGGTGCCCGCAAGCTCTACAATCCGGATGTCTCGTGGCACGTGATTCGCACGTACATTAAGGGCATCAGCACGGACGATGTCCTCGATCCCGATGACTACTTGGAGATTCCATCCAAGCAGAAGAGCGTCACTCCCGAGACCTACCGGATCGTCTATGACAATGTCTGGAAAAAGTATCACGAGGATCAGAAGAGCAAGGGCCTTTGGGACCACCAGGATCTCGCCCGCTATGTGCTTGAGAACGAATTGATCCAAATCCGCTATCCGGTGGTGTTCTGTGATGAGGCGCAGGACTTCACCCGCATCGAGCTGGAAGTCCTGCACCAACTCTGCCTGTTTAATTCGCGCACCCTCAACAGCTTCCAGCTACCCCAGGTGCCAATCGCCTTTGCCGGCGACCCCTTTCAGACGCTCAATCCCACTGGCTTTCGCTGGGAGGCCACCCAGGCATTCTTTACCGACAAGTTCATCAAGAGCTATCCCGGGCAGAAGCGGGGCGAGATCAATTACCAAGAGCTGACCTACAACTACAGGTCCAGCCACCACATCGTGAGGTTCATCAACAGCCTGCAGCTGGCACGCAGCGTGATTTTTGGTTTTCCAGAGATCAAGCCGCAGCACCCCTGGGAAGACGATGAGAATGTTCCACGGGTGGTCTACTTTGAACGCAATGCTGAGACGCTTGGACAGCTCCAGAAACAGTCTGAGATCCGTATTGTGGTGCCTTGCGAAGCGGGGCAGGAGGGCCAGTGGGCCCAAGACAACGGCTTGGCAAACTATGTGGAGTTCGACGACGCTGGCATCCCCAAGAATGTTGTCAGCCCCACTGGGGTCAAGGGTTTGGAGTTCCCGCGCGTGGTTCTGTTCGGCTTCGGCGAGCACTGCCCTCCGCAGCTTCGCAATGCGCTGGAGAAGCTGGTAGGCGGCTCGGAATCGACACTTGAGGAAATGCAGCCCGACGAAGCGATTGAACCCCAGTATTTCTGGAACCGATTGTACGTCGCCGCAAGTCGTCCCCGCAAGCGCCTGTTCATTATCGACGACAACGCTCACATTGAGTCGTTTTGGCATCGCATTTTCGGAAACCAGGAGGCCACCATCATTCGCGCCCGTGACGGCGACAAGTGGGAAGGTATGACCGGCCAACTGATAAAGGGAGACGATGACGCCTGGGAGGGCGACGAGGAGGACCCGCTCAAGACCGCCCAGAAACTCGAGGAAGAGGGCCGGCTGCGCAGAGACCGCACGCTGCTCCGTCAAGCGGCCCAGTCCTTCAAGTCAGCCAAGCGTCATGACGACGAGAAGCGCTGCCGGGCGCAGGCACTCGAACTGGAGTCACGCTATCTGGATGCCGCCCGGCTCTGGCTCGAATTGGCGAACATCGACAACGCCATGCTGGCTGCGTGGAATGCAAAGGAGGCAGGACTGGAGTTCATAGTCGGGCTCGCTGAGAGGCAACCGAACGTGCGCAATGACATCCACTGGAAGGTCGCAGACTTCCTCAAAGGAAGCGGCGGACTGAGTGACGGAGTAGTGCTGCTGAAAGAGATCGCGGACTCCCTGAACCTCGCCAAGCTGCACGAGGAAATCTTGATGAGCGGTGTGTGGCTTCACATGCTGGTGCTGGTCATCCAACGCTTGCTGCAAGCTGGGGAGGTCGATTCAGGCCGATGGGCCATTGCTTACAGACATGCAAAGTCACTGGCCGATGCGGGGCTGGTCCTGCCGCACGCAGCAGTTGGCGATCTGGCGTTCCGAGGTCAGGACATGGCTGCGGCCCACAGCCATTGGGATCGGGTGCCGATTGAAAAGCGCACGTCCTATGAGAGCCGGTTCCTCCTCGCCAAGGCGTCCATTCTTCCGTATCCGGAAAGTCTGGAGACATGGAATGACATCCTCCGGCGCCAGACCGACAAGGATCTGGCACAAGAAGTCCTCGAACTAGTACATCGCGAAGGAGCGGATCGCCTTACGGATGCTCAGTTCACAGCGCTGTTGAGAGCCAACCTTATCATTGGAAAAATCGACGATGCCTTTGCTGGGCTCGATCGCACCAGCGATATTGGACTAGTTTGCAATCTGTGGGAACAGGCGATGCGCGGTGGGCAGGAGCCTGTCCAGATCGGGGTACTAGAGCGTTTGACGCGCATCCTCATGGATGGCGATGACTGGCACGGCGTGGCCAGTCTGCTGGCCAGGGGGGCGTTGCCTGCACTACAGTGC
>CAXBNA010000341.1:0-4416 GCA_963976915.1 uncultured Verrucomicrobiales bacterium | reverse complement strand
TTGTAGAAATACCAGGCGAGGGAGGTGCCGTGGTGCTGCTCGATGACGTCGATGATGTCGCAGTTGAGCTTGTGCTTGATGGCGAGATCGACGCCGTCCTTGACGTGGGCGATGAGGATCAGGGCGCTCATCCGCGGGGTCAGGTCGTCGTGCGGATTGTTCTCGGGATCCATGTTCTCGATGAAGTACTCCGGCTTGGTGAGCTTCCCGATATCATGGAAGTAGGCGCAAACACGCGTCATGCCGGGGCTCGCCCCGATCGACTCGGCAGCGGCCTCGGCGAGATTGGCGACGACGAGGCTGTGGTGATAGGTGCCCGGTGCCTCGATGCTGAGGCGGCGCATGAGGGGGTGGTTGAGGTCGGCGAGCTCGAGCCAGGAAACGTCGGTTGTGACGCCAAAAATGTTTTCCAACACCGGAAGCAGGCCTCCCACGACCATGCCGGTGAGGAGGGAGCAGGCAAAGGGAACGGAGACCATCCGGCTGATGCTGACGGTTGGCAGGGTTGCGGCGCCGGTGGCAGCCTCGGCGGGCATCAGAATCGAGAAGATGTCGTGAAGAAGCAGGGAGAACCCGGCGGCGACGAGTCCGAGATACAGGCCCGCCATGAAGAGCCGGTTGCGGCGGCGGACCTTCAACGTGAACAGCACGGCGAGGAAGCCGAGGAGGGCCGAACTGGCGAGGTAGGTGATGGGGTTGACCGCAACGCAGACCATCACGCCGAGGAGGGTCGTGTAGATGGCTGCGAAGAGCCCGATTTTTCTCCCGAGCATCACCGAGAGGACCAGCGGAGCCAACGTGTGGGGAAGCGCCATGGCGAGGAGCGCCCCGCTCCAACCCTGGCGGATGCCAAACTCCAAAATGACGGCATTAGTGGTCAGATGCATCAGGATCGTGCCCAGCACGAGGAGAAGGTCCGCATTGCTGTCCACCCGGTCGCGGAGCGCCACGATGAGGTGGATGATCATGGCGGTCCCGAAGGCACCAGTGCAAATGTAAGCCAAGAGTCCGGGCTGGGGCAGGCCTTCAGTGACCTTGGCCCCGTAGTTCATGAGGATGGCCAGACCAATGAAAAAAGCGACGTAGATCGCCGCCGTGGCGGCGGGATGGGTGCGGAGCTCATCGAGAAAGTCACCCTCTTGGTGCTTGCGTCTCGTCTTCCCGCAGGAGAGGCCCTCGCGCTGGAGGCGGGCTCTGCGAATGGATTCAAACATTCTAATAATTATAAAAGGTGGGAGGTCAGGCTATCACAAAAGCCGTCCCCTACAAGTTGGATTCCGATTGGCCGGAGTTGCTCGATTTCTCCGGGGTGGGGTCGGGCTTGGCACGGTGGCGCTCGTACGCCTCGATGATGCGCTGAACGACGGGGAGTCGAACGACATCGGAGCCTTTGAAGTGGGTAAAGGACACGCCTTCAACGTTTTGCAGAGCTTTCATGGCCTCTTTGAGACCGGAAGGGATGTGACGGCGAAGGTCCACTTGGGAGGGGTCACCCGTGACTGCACAGCGGGCTCCATCGCCCAAGCGGGTCAGGAACATGAGCATCTGCTCAGTGGTGGTGTTTTGAGCCTCATCAAGGATGACAAAGGCGTTCTTGAGGGTCCGACCGCGCATGTAGGCCAAGGGGGCGATCTCGACGATGCCGCGTTCGATGAGGCGCTCTGCGTCATCGGGCTCCAGCATTTCATAGAGGGCGTCGTAGAGGGGGCGGAGGTAGGGGTAGACCTTCTCGCGGAGGTCCCCGGGGAGGAAACCGAGCGCCTCGCCAGCCTCGACGGCCGGGCGGGTGAGAACGAGCCGTTGGACCTTCTTTTCCTTCAGGAGATGGAGTCCCTGCGCCATGGCCAAGAAGGTCTTGCCTGTGCCTGCGGGTCCGATGCCAAAAACGACCTCGTGGCGCTGCATGGAGCGGATGTAGTCGATCTGGCCCTGAGTTTTGGCGAGAATCGGGGGGCGGCGCTCGGCGGGGACGAGCTTGTGGGAGAGAATTTTCTCCGCGGGCTGATCTTCGCGGCCTTTTTTGACGCTGTCGATGACCAGTCGAATCATCGCCGGAGTGACGTCGCCGCCCTGCCGCCGGACCTTTTCGAGCTGGCCAAGTACGGTCTTTCCCTGATCGATGGCGGGCTCGGGGCCCTCGAGACGAACCCATCCATCCCGGCTGGTGGTTTGGAGACCGAACGACTCGCCGATGAGCTGGAGGGTGCGGAGGTCACCCCCGAGGAGGCTTTGGAGAAAGTGAGGCGTCTCGTATTCGAGAGTGATGGAGGGCATGCGGATGGAAAAGGGGGGCGCAGCGGGCGGCGCAGGAAGGTCCGCTCCGGGCGGCAGAGGTGCGAAAAATGCGGTCCGACTGGTAAACTGTCGGGGCAGGGGATCTTTCACCCAATCGGGTGCGAGTGACGGGTGGTGGCTCGAATCAACGGTAGCCGTAGGCCAGTGCCCAGAACACGCCCTTGTCCTTTTTGGACTTCAGGGAGAACACCACGGAGTAGGTGCCGGTCTTTGGCGGATTGACGCGAACGGAGTGGAACATCTGATCGCTCTTTTCGTCGATCTCGATGGCCTTGCCTTTCTCGTCATAAACCTTGAGTTCAAAGGTGACGTCCTCCTGAGCCGTGCCGAGCCAGAAAGCGTACTCGTTGCCCTTGAAGAGTTGGTGGCGGATCATGAGCTGCTGACCGCTCTTGACCTCGCCATTCCAGTAATCTTCACGAACAATAAAGCCTTGCTCCACGTAGGGCATGGCGGCTTCCATGGCGAAGCCATGGGCGTCATCCACCGTTGCGAACGCCGGGGATACGAGCAGCGCCATCGCCGTCAGAGTCCAAGGAGAGATGAGCTTGGGGCAGCGGATGCGGCGAAGAGTCGTCAAAACCTTCATGGGGCGGGAAAGGGGAGCGAAAATTGAAAAAACGGGCGGTTCAGCCCCTGGCGCGAATTTCCTTCAGCAAGTCCTCACAGACGATGCTGATCTCGCGAACAGAGGGTTTCGTAAAGCCATCGACGGCGGAAACCATCTGGTTGTGAATGGCCTGGAGTCCCTGATCAATCTTGTGGATGGCGCGATGATCGCGGGTGCGGTCCGGCATGGTCTTGATGGACTTGAGGAAGTGTTCCACCAGCATGGGCTGATTGAGGAGTTCCGCCCGGTCAGCGGAGAAGCCCTTGGTGATGACTGACGTGACGGAAGCGGTGCCCCGAAGCCAGCCTCCAAGGCTGACGCACTGGGAGAGGTCGCTGTCTTTCATCTGCTCCATCGTGTCGCGGACGGTCTTCTGGGTCAGGTCGAATTCTTTGCGGATGGTCGGCCAGTCGCTGCGGTCGGCAGCATCGAGGATGCTTTGAGCGTGGGGCAGGACGGACTCTTTGAGGCCGAGGCTGGTTGAAAGAGAGATGACCTTTCGGCCAATGTCCTGAACCGCTTGTTTGTCCTCTGCTTGAACGGCGACGAAGCCTTCCGCGACGACGGATCCGAAGAGCAGGGAGAGCTGGGTGCGATCCGAAGAAGCCGGCAAATCCAGGTCACGGATCTCTTGCTGCCAATTGGGTTCGCCGAGTTTGTCCAGCACGGAGAAGACCTCGCTAGGGACAGGGACGACGACTTCACCCACGACGTAACCGGGGAAAGCCAGCGGGTCGAACTCTTGAACGCCTTCACTCGTGCCTTGGGCGTTCACGGAGGAGAGGAGGGCAAAGCCGATTCCGACACCAATGGCCGGGAACAGACGAACTGCGTGTGGGATAGTCATAATGGAGATTCGGTCCAAGGGAAGTATATGGCAACGACGCAGAAAAGAAACTGGGAAGGTGGAGGCTGGCAAATGATTTGGCAGCGGCGTCGGGGGAAATCAGCGGAGAGGACTCAGTGTCTAAGTTCACTTTCGCAAGTGCTGGAGGAGCATGTGAGAGATTGGAGAAGGCTGGGCGGGATGTGCTAGAGGAAGCCTTCTTGGAGCACGATTCAGGCTTGTTTGACGTAGAAGGGCGATCCAGAGTGACGGAATGACAACGGCTTTACGACTGGTTCTCGGATATGGGATGTTCTTTGTGAGTGCGGCAATGGCGGCTGAGGAACGCCTTCCAAACATCGTACTGATCATGGTCGATGACATGGGTTACAGCGACATTGGCTGCCAGGGATCGGTGGGATATCAGACGCCGAACATCGACCGGATGGGCAAGGAAGGCACAAGGTTTACCAGTTTTTACGTGGCCCAAGCCGTGTGCACGGCGTCCCGGGCGGCGTTGCTGAGCGGATCCTATCCGAATCGGGTGAGCATGCAGGGGGCGCTGAATCACACAAGCCGGGAGGGGATTCATCCTGACGAGCTTCTGATTTCAGAAATGTGCAAGGCCAAGGGCTATGCCACTGGGATCTATGGAAAGTGGCATCTCGGGACGGTGGATGCGTTT
>CAXBNA010000340.1:0-4432 GCA_963976915.1 uncultured Verrucomicrobiales bacterium | reverse complement strand
CATTCGTCATTCGTCATTCGTCATTCGTCATTCGTCATTCGTCATTCGTCATTCGTCATTCGCCATTCGCCATTCCGACTCCCCGCTTGCACCCCCGCGCAGCCCCGCCACATAGTCCGTCTCCGAAAAAGCCCCCTTCCCTCATGAAACGCACGCGATCCCTTCCCCTCCTGCTCGCGCTTTGGTGCGGCGCGCTTTCCCTCACCCACGCCGCCATCCAGCTCCCGGCGATCTTTACCGACCACATGGTCCTTCAGCAAGGCCAGCCCGTTCCCATCTGGGGCACCTCCGATCCAGATGAGGACATCACCGTCACCATGGGGGCCCAGCAGCAGCAGGCCACCGCCGATGCCGACGGCCGCTGGCAGGTCAAGCTCGACCCTCTCACCGCCAGCATCGTCCCCGCCGAACTCAAGGTCAGCGGTGCCTCGGGCATCGCCACCGTGAAGGACGTCCTCGTTGGCGAGGTCTGGATCTGCTCCGGCCAGTCCAACATGCAGTGGACCGTCAAGCAGGCCGCCAACGCCGAGCAAGAGATCGCCGCCGCCGACTTCCCCCAGATTCGCATGTTCAGCCTGGAGCGCACCCCCGCCATGACGCCCCAGACCGATTGCAAGGGCACCTGGACGCCCACCTCTCCCGCCACGGCAGGGGAGTTCTCCGCCGTCGCCTACTACTTTGGCCGCCACCTCCACCGCGCCCTCAAAGTCCCCGTCGGACTCATCAACACCTCCTGGGGCGGCACCCGCGTCGAGGCCTGGACCAGCCGCGTCGCCCTCGATGAGCGCCCCTGCGCCACCGAGATGCTCGAAGACTGGGAAAAGCTCCTCAACAGCTGGGACCCCGTCATCGAAGAATCCTCCTTCAAGGCCCGCAAAGAAGCCTGGCAAGCCAAGGTCAAAGCGATCCAGAAAGCCAACGCCGCCCTCGCCGCCGGAGCCGAAAAGGCACCCCTCCCGCCCGCACCCCGCCCACCCGACGACCCCACCAAGACCCCCCACTACCCCGCCGTCCTCTTCAACGGCATGATCGCCCCCCTCATCCCCTACGCCGTCAAAGGCGCCATCTGGTACCAGGGCGAGTCCAATCAACGCCGCGCCTTCCAATACCAGGAGCTCCTCCCCACCATGATCAACGACTGGCGCTCCCGCTGGAACAGCAAGTTTTCCTTCTACATCGTCCAGCTCGCCAGCTACGGAAACCGCCAGCCCCCCACCACCGAGCCCGGCCAGGACGACACCTGGGTGGAGCTCCAGGAAGCCCAGTACCTCACCGCCCTCACCCTCCCCCGCTGCGGCCTCGTCGTCACCAACGACATCGGCGAGAAGGACGACATCCACCCCAAGAACAAGCAGGAAGTCGGCCGCCGCCTCGCCCTCTGGGCCCTCGCCAAGGACTACGACCGCGACACCACCGTCTTCAGCGGCCCCCTCTACAAAACCTCCACCATCGAGGGAAACACCATCCGCATCGACTTCGACCACGTCGGCGGCGGTTTGAAGACCCGCGACGGCGGCCCCCTCAAGCACTTCCAGATCCTCGGTGAAGGAAACGCCTGGCACTGGGCCGAAGCCCGCATCGAGGGAGATCAAGTCCTCGTCTCCAGCCCCGGCGTCGTCTCCCCCCTCGGCGTCCGCTACGCCTGGGCCGCCTGGCCGGAGGGCGCCAACCTCATCAACGCCGAAGGCCTCCCCGCCTCCCCCTTCCGCACCGACGACGCCCTCCCCTCCACCCTCGGCGTCGTCTCCCCCTTCAAGGAGAACCTCCCCGCCCGATAACAAAGGCGACTTCGGGTCAGGGAACGTCGAAGTGGTGGCACCCGCTACCGGGAGCGCCAGTCCGATTCAGGGTAAAGGGTTCTCATCACGGTTCAATCTCCGACTCGCGGCGGGGTAGCGGGTTGTCCACCCACGCCTTCTGTTTTCAGATGCAGCCGACAATGACGTAAACTTGTGTGCGCGTCGAATCAGTAATGAGGTAGTAAAACCAGTGCTGACGATCATCCCAGCCCTCAAACTGCGTGGCACCCTCCCAAGTGTTGTAATCAGGACAGCCTGGTAGTGGCGGAAATCCCGAATGTGACATCGATCCTGAGGAATAAGCCTCGTTCTGCTCTAGCCCCATATCACGAACCAACCGCTCTACTTCTGACGGTGACGTGCCAAAATAGTAGGTGTCTCCATAATCTGCAAACCCGCCTCCAGTGAATCGATAATGCAAATCCCGGACATCGGCAGGTAGAGCTGTCCTCGCGAAACTTTCAAAGCGATTTGCCGGAGTTGGCGGATCAAAGATTAATAAACCTACGATGACAAAAACCATCAATAGACTCGGCGCAAGTATCCATTGAGTCCTGAACCTCTCAAAACGACGCCATCGATAAATCCCGAAGATGATGAGGCTCCAAGGAAGGACGTAAATTAGACACCAAGGGACTGCGAGCATGACGCCTTGGATAAGCCCGCTCAAGAATCCCTCCCAATGGTTTGTCCATCGAAAAGTCTGGTCTATGGAGTATCCGACTGGGAATGCGATGAACGAAAAGACCAACAACAGCGCGAAATGCGTCTGCTTCGGCTTCGAGGTCTCATCGGATTCCATTTTCTTGGCTAACGTCCAAAGCCTGGCACCCGCTACCGGGAGCGCCCCTCGGATTCAGGTTGAGGTTTGTCGCCACCCTCCGAATCCGACTCGGATCGGGTAGCGGGTTGTCCAGCGCTGCCTTGTTCGGCATGTTTGATTGCATCTCGGGCGCTTTCAAGGAAGTGCATGCAATTATTGATCTCAATAGCCTTATCATTCGTATCGGGCGTGCCCGATAGCTCCAAATCCTTCGCGCGGCTTTGGGCGATGCGTTGCAGTTCGTCCAGTTTGTCTTGATGTGAATCCAACTGCCTGATCCAGCACCTCCACACAATCGGATCACGCACCTCCTGACGCTGCATGATCTCATATGCGTAGCTAAATAGTGCAGGATCTCCTGAGAGGGCCAGACGGCGAATCCGCCGAACAAATCTAAGTGCATTGTTGGTATCGCGAAGCTCCCCGAACATCATGAAAAATATCCACCGCAATCGTTGATTGCTTTCGAGGTTCTCTTCTGAGAGGCGATTCAACGCATCCGCAAACTCCTCATCCTCGAACAAATCTGCCGACCACGGTGGAATGACCACGTTATCGGTGTAAAGAGCCTCAAGCGCTAGGCAAGTCGCTGAAACCTCCTCAACTGAAACTCCCTTCTTGGGCGTATCGATGGAGGACTGAAGTTGCTTGGCGAGCCCGACAGCTTCCTCACGCGGGATGAATGCGGCGCAGCCTGAAAGAGCAATGAGGGCCTGCGTCCTCACTCTCTCAGACT
Organism: uncultured Verrucomicrobiales bacterium; assembly: GCA_963976915.1. Taxonomy (GTDB): domain Bacteria; phylum Verrucomicrobiota; class Verrucomicrobiia; order Verrucomicrobiales; family Verrucomicrobiaceae; genus CAXBNA01. The sequence continues at coordinate 1,074 of CAXBNA010000340.1, read as the reverse complement.
TGTCGGCGATTAGGAGCGTAATCTCCTCGGTGAACTTCCACTCGGCCATAGGGCCAGTGCAGCTATCGAAAAATCGCAAAGTATCAGCGGCCTCGAATCGCTCAGCTTCTTTAGTCGAGGTGACACTGTGGCTCAGAAACTCAGACAGGTTGAATTCCTCTTCAGCGGAATCGCTAGGATTCTGAGCAAACGCCTGTCCGACGAATAGCAGGAGCGCAAATGCAACAACTGACCGCAGCGTGATCATTTTTGTGCCGAACTCGTGATTTATCGACCAATCTGTTGCTTTGTCAGCAGCTTTATCTCCGACAGAAATGTTGCTTTGCGACGGGATTTTGGATTCACGGTGTCGTTTTAGCAGCTCATTTGCGTGCAAAGCCACAAAAATGTCGGTTCTTGCTAAAATGAGCGGGTAAAAGACCTGTTTGAATATTCCGCGCGCGGAACCCAGCCTGGAAGAACGCATCATCGGCACCATGCGTCCCGGCCCCCCCCTCTCCCCGTCCTCATTTTTCCGCATTTTTGGTTTCACAAATCCGAGGGTTTTTTGGCAGCTTCTCGCGTGAGGGTAGGGTCGTATCCCCTAGCCGTCCACCAAGCCAACGCTTTGGGGACGACTACGACGCATTTCATGAGGAGACGCTGGTCCTGCTCAAGTGGATCGGTGTGGTGGTTCAGGAAGAGAGAAAACGGCAGAAGATGTCGAGGAAGGATCTGGCCCGGAAATCCGGGCTTTCCGTGCCGGAGATCGCCCTCATTGAGCAGGGGAAAAAGAACCTCCTTTTCGAGACGCAGCGGCAGATCTCCAAGGGGCTGGGAATCTCCAAGGTCGAGATCGAACTCGCGGCCCACCGGGCCGGAAACCTCCCCCTGTAAACAGGTACCCCTGTTTGCTAGCCAAAATCCGGCCGGTCGTGCTGAAATCATCGGCATGATCCGCCGCGCCTCCACCCGCCCGCCGTCGCGCTGCATTTCACGTCCCGGAGCCTCGACCAGCTCACCTGCACGCTGCAGGTGGACCACCGGAGACTCGACCGCCTCACCTGCACGCTGCAGGCGGACCACCGGAGTCTC
>CAXBNA010000339.1:0-4455 GCA_963976915.1 uncultured Verrucomicrobiales bacterium | reverse complement strand
CAACGGTGGTCGTCAGGGCAATCGGACGTGGCGTCACAAGGCCCGCGAGGATCATGTAGGCGTCCTCTTTGAGATCTCCAGTCAGGTCCAGCTCCATTCCTCACCCTTCGAAGCGCCACACCCACATTTCAAGCGTTTGCCTCCTCCATGCTCGTGGGCAATGCTCCACCATGCCCGAGACACCCACGATCGAAACCCACGAAGAGGTGATGTTTTTCGACACTGACTGCGGCGGTGTCGTCCACAATCTCTCCTACCTGCGCATGATCGAGACCGCACGGACCCGCCTGGCCACCCAACTCGGCATGCAACTCCGGGAAATGGCGCAAACACAGCTCTATCCGGTCGTCTTGCGGACAGAGATCGATTACCGAAAACCTGCCGTCCTCGGCGATGAACTCATCATCAAGGGCTGGCTGGATTCTGTGGAGCGCGTTCGCTTCTGGTGCGCCTTTGAGATGCGACGCAAGGGAGACGACACCCTGCTGATCAACTGCCGACAATCCCTCGCTCTCGTGCAGATGCCCAAGGGGCGGCCCGCTCGCCTCCCTGAAGATTGGGAGACGAAATATGCTCACCTGATGAAGGCAAAGTAGAGTAGCGCAGGACTTCAGCCAAATCACTGCCTGTCGCCGGACAGGACCTCCAATCGTCTTCGGTCACTGTCGGCCTTGCGCCCCCGATTGTCTGGCGGTCCCAGCCCCACTCTCAACCGCGGCACTGCGTTTCTTCACGTTCAGCTTCAGCCCGAAATTTCCGTGCTCCCGCCACAGTGCGTAAAACTTCATGCGCTCCCCCTCGTAACTGACAAAGGGCAGCCTCCACCAGCCTTTCTGAATCACACACCAGTTCCAACCGCCATCACTGCGAAAGACCGCACCAGGATCCCGTCCATAGCGGATGAAGCCGCTGTCCTTCACCCCGATGACGTAGAAGGTCAGGTTGTGAAAGGGGTTGCGGAGTTGCCACTGGACACCACGGAATCGCTTCCCGGGTCGATACCAGTCGGGTGGTTCTGGGTCGTCCGCATTTCCGAACCACCAGACGGGGTTCCATTTTTGCGTGCCTGACGGAGGCGGGCTGGCCTCGTGGATGACATGCGGGAGGTCGTCTGACGGAACTCGTGGCGGCAGGATGGCACAGGAAGGCAGTGCCAACGCAAGGATCGCCGAGAAACGTGAGGCAGTCATGTCGTCTTCACGGTAGCTGCATCGCACCGATTCCGCATCGGGGAACTGAGGCAGCCCGCCCGGCCCGCAATTGGCACCGAGGATCGCACTATGGACGCAGTGATCGGGGAACCCAGTGACGAATTCCCGCCACGCAAGGCGAGCAGATTGGATCAGCCGTTCCAAACCCACGTCACCGTCTTATCGATGTCGGGATGGACACTTTGATGCACGGGGCAGGCCAAGGCAGCTGCTTCGAGCAGTGGACGATCCACGTGGTCGGATGGAAGCGGCACCTCGATGGTTATCGGAAGCGCCACAATCCGTCGTGGAGTGTCGGTGCTCATGTGTTTCTCGACGGCAATCTTCATGCCCTTCACATCGAGATTTTTCTGCTGGGCTTTGATCCCAATGATCGTCGCCATGCAGGTGGCCAAGGCCGTGGCGACGAGATCCGTGGGCGAAAAGGACTCTCCTTTGCCGTGATTGTCGACAGGAGCATCGGTGATCAGGTCCTGTTGGGAAGGGCCGTGAATGGCCTTGGATCGAAGATCCCCGTGATACTCGACAGCGATGGAGACGGCAGCCATGAAGGTTACTCCACCGTCATGACGCCATTCATGAGAATGCCGTGACCCGGGAAAGTGCAAAGATATGGATACTGCCCGGCGGCTGGCGCGGTGAATTCCAAGACTTCCGTCTGGTTCGGCTGAAGCAGGGCGGTGTGGAAAAGAACGTCGGGGCTCTCAGGAATGTAACCCTTGGCCATGCCCTGAGGATCGGCCGCCATTTGCATCGCCGCAGCCAAGAGCTTGTCCTTGGACCCGGGAACGCCGATCACGATGTTGTGAGGCTGGGGAACGGTCGGATGCTTGTTGTCGAAAGTCAGTTTTACCGTCTGGCCTGCCTTCACGCTGAAGGACTTCGTGTCATACGCGAGCGGGTTGGAAGGATCTGGCTTGATGGTGAGTTCGGCGACATCCCCGGAAGCTGCTGCTGGTGCTGCACTTGGGGAAGCTGCTTCAGCAGGTGTGGTTTCTGCGGCAGCTGCAGGAGCCGGCGCGGCAGGTGCTTCGGCCGCGGGAGCAGCAGCAACGGATGCCGCGGCAGGGGCCTCCTCGTCGGACTTAAAAATCTGCTTCCGCTGCCCGTTCAGCAGCGCGAAGGACCAGTAAAGGGTGAGTGCGGCGAGGAAAATACCAATGCAGGCGGAAATCGTTGATGCGACAGAGCCAGATTTTTCGGAGGTGGTGTGGGCGGACATGAGAGCGTTCTTTGGGGACCGCTATGCAAGCATAAGTCGCAGCAAACGCAACTGGATAGCCAGCGAGATACCCACCGCGCATTCTCTCCCTCCACCTTCCAATAAAGCCATCTTCGATCCCCGCAACGGATTGAGCTGCGTTCCAGAACCATCCAAGCCCCAACACCCCCCACCACATCCGGGAGAATCCGGCGGTGAAATTCTCGAAAAATGGCCCATGAGTGTCAATCGTGTTGAGCCGCAAGATTTCCCCCGTCCTCCTAACCGTCCTCACTCTCGCTTTCGCGACGCTCTCGCCGGTGCCCGGTGTGATCGCCGCCATTGAGAGCCCGCTGGAGGCGGAGATCGAGAGCTACGTCAAAGGCCTCCGCCGCACTGGGGCGATTCGAAGCACCGAGCACACCGCCTGGCTGGTTCACGACTTCACCACCGGCCAGAAACTCGTCAGCATCAATGAGAACGCCCCGCTTCAAGCCGCGAGCATGATCAAGCCCTACCTCGCGCTCGCCTTTTTCCATCAAGTCCAGGCTGGCCGCCTCATCTACGGCCCGTCCAGCCGCCTTCACATGGAGAAGATGATCCAGAAGAGCGACAACGCCTCGACCAACTGGGTCATGAAACAAACCGGCGGTCCGAGCGCCACTCAGGCCCTCCTCGCCCGTCATTACCCGAGTCTCTGCCGCCAGCTTCGACTCGTGGAATACATCCCCTCGAACGGCCGCGCCTACCGCAACCTCGGATCGGCCGGCGACTACGCCAACTTTTTGATCACCCTCTGGCAAAAGAAGCTTCCCTACGCGAGCGAGATCCTGCGTCTCATGGGCCTGCCCGGACCGGACCGCCTCTACGACAAGGCCCATCGCGTCGCCGAAGGGACTCGCGTGTTCGACAAGACCGGCAGCACCGCCAGATGCTGCGGAGACATGGGCATCCTCGTCGCCCCCGGCACCAATGGCCTCAGCTATCCCTACATCGTCATCGGCGTCATCAGCAACGATGTCCGCACAAGCTCCTACGGCACCTGGATCTCCCGCCGTGCCAATGTCATCCGCGAAGTTTCCAACCTGACCTACGACTACCTGAAAAAGCGCCACCCGCTGCGGTAAGCGTACTTCCGTCGCCTGGGCGAGCTGCCTCCACCTCCCCTGCATCGCCGCCCGTCGATTCACATCGGTCCATGAGTCATTCCGCGAAAAATTTGCAACTCGTCCGCATCCTGATAGTTCCATACCGAACTACTTGATTCCCTACAAAACCAAATGAGTGACAATGCCGCCAACGAAACCGACCCTCAAATCAGCCTCTTCCTGGGCCGGGCCTACTATTCCTACCTCGGAATGCTCGGTCGCCTCCTCAAGGCGAGGAAGCTCGACAAGAAGTTGCGGCCGGGGATCGGAAACCTCCTCTTCGCGCTCTTCCGAAAGGACGATCTGACCGCCACCGAGATCGGAGCGAAACTGGGTCTCGCCCGTTCGACGATGGCCAGACTGGTCGAGAAGGTGCATCAGCTCGGTCTCATCACCACCCGCCCTGATCCCAACGATGGTCGCGCCGTGCGCCTCTCCCTCACCAAGCAAGCGCGCAAGTTGATGCCTGACTGCTTCGAGCTGGCCAACCACATCGAGTCCACCATCTGCAAAGGATTCTCGCCCAAGGAGCGCGAGACCTTCGCCCGACTGCTCCTCCGGGCCACCGCCAACATCACCGGCGAACTCGAAACGCTCGACCAAACCCAATCCAAATCGAAACGCTGACCCACCCCATCGTCTCCGCCCTCTCCACTCTCCATCTTCACCAACTTCGGCGTCAATGATCTCGCCGCACCGCCCCTCCACCCATGAAAACGCCCCTTTTCGCCCTCGCCCTCCTCTTCGTCCCCCTGTCGTCCATCCAAGCGAATGACATCGACTGGGAACGCGCCGCCTCCCTTCGCGCCAAAGCCAAACGCGGCCAGGCGTTGACCCCAGAGGAAGACGCCTACTTGAAAATGGCCATCGCCGCCCGCTCAACACCCAACCCCAC
>CAXBNA010000338.1:0-4475 GCA_963976915.1 uncultured Verrucomicrobiales bacterium | reverse complement strand
CACCACCCTGAAGCCATCCTTGGACGAGCCTTCGCTTTGGGCAGCGGGCTCGGAGCACAAGCTGGCCGTCATGGAAATCAAGCTGGGTCACGCGAAGGAGACCGTCATCTTTGAACTGTTTCCGGGTGACGCGCCGAAGACGGTGGCAAACTTCATCGACAACTGTGAGACGGATAGCTATGAGGGGCTGGCCTTTCACCGTGCCATTCCTAACTTCATCATTCAGACGGGGGATCCGCTGACCGCCGACGAAGATGCACGGGATCGCTGGGGAACGGGTGGTGAGGCCAAGACGATTCCAGCCGAGATCAAGCGCAAGCACACGGCGGGTGCGGTGGCCATGGGGCGCCGGAGTGACAAGGTCAATCCATCGAAGCAGTCCAACGGGTTCCAATTCTATTTTACGCTCAGCAATCAGCCCGCCCTGGACGGCAAGTACACGGTCTTCGGCAAGGTGATCTCAGGCATGGAAGTGCTGCGTGAGATCGGTGAGACGCCCACTGACGGCAACGACTGCCCGATCGCCCGGATCGAGGTCAAATCGATCAAGATCGTCGATCATGTGGGGCCGATGGTCATCAAGCCCCGTGCGGGCTCAGACCGAAAATATTCCAAGCCACGTGGCTCGCAGGGATTCTTCGAACGCCTTCTCGAACGGGTTTGGTAACCGAAGAGTGCCGGAGATCGCTGCCGAATCCCGTCATCCATCAGACACCCAATCCGCATGAACGACCGTTATCAAATCATCGAAAAAATTGCGGAAGGTGGCATTGGCGCCGTCTTTCGCGGCTGGGATGGCAATCTTGGCCGGGAAGTGGCCATCAAACGCATCCGCACGGATGGCGAGGGCGTCACCCAGGCGAAGATTGATGACTTGGTGAAAGAGGCACGGACGCAGTCGGCACTGCAGCATCCGAACATCGTGACGGTCTACGATGTGGGCGTCGACGATGAAGGTGCCTATGTCGTGATGGAATTGATCAAGGGCGAGACGCTGGACACGATCATCGAACGCGGGGCCCTGACGGAAGTGGATTTTGAGTCGCTGGTCACCCAGACCCTTGAAGGGCTGATCGCCGCTCACGCCGTGGGCTTGATTCACTTGGACCTCAAGCCGGGGAATCTGATGATCTCTTGGCACGCGAGTGGAAAGTTTCAGGTGAAGATTCTGGATTTCGGTCTGGCAAAAATGGCGCAGCAACCCGTGGACCAAAATTCCGACGAGGACGACGCGGTGATGGGCTCCGTGCACTTCATGGCCCCGGAGCAGTTCGAGCGAGGCAAGGTGGATCAGCGGACGGATCTTTATGCCCTCGGAGCGATTTTTTACTATTCCCTGACCCAGCGCTATCCTTTTCAAGGGGATACCAATCCGCAGGTGATGGTGTCACATTTGTACCATCGCTTCACGCCCTTGGCGAAGTTGCGCCCCGATCTCCCGGCATTCCTTCCTGCATGGGTGGAGGGGCTGATGGCGCGTCAGGCGGCGGATCGTCCTGAGTCCGTGGTGGCGGCGCAGGAGGCGTATCGATCCAAGGCAGTTTCCCCTGCGAGTGAGGAGCCTGTCGCTGTGGCGGTGGCCGTCGATGAACCCTCAGCCAAGGTGGTTCGTCAGTTGGGTCCAAAAACTCAAGTGGGTGCGGGTGGCGTGGTGCGAGCCGCCGGAAGTGGTGCCAAACTGCCTGCGGGTGGTTCCCGATTGCCACCGCGTCCGGCTCCGGCACCGGTCTCCAAGGGACTGCCCAAGTGGAGCTACGTGACACTTCCGTTTTTGGGCGTGCTTGTGATTGGCTACGGCGTGATGCAATGGATCAAGCGGAGCGGTCAGGCAGAGAGGCAGGAACGTTTTGTGGAGTTGGCCAGTGAGGACGCTCCCGAGGCCACGAACATTGAGATTCGGATGCTGTTTGACTATCTCGAAGATCCCCAATCCAGCCCCGGAGCTGCACAGGCGCTCAGCAAGGTGAAGGATCTGGGCTACGCCGATGCGATGATCATCGATCATCTGGGGGACGCCAAGAGTGTTCCTGCGCGAGTCAATCTGACGAAGGTCATTGGGCTGCGCGGGCTACGGTCCGCATTTCCGGCTGTCCTCAAATTGACGGGCGATGAGAGTGCCGACGTGCGCAAGGCAGCCTGGACTTCGCTTGGGATGATGGCACCTCCAGACAAGGTGACCGAAGTTTTGGACGCGGTGTCGAAAGCCAACGAAAAGGAAATCGACTTTGCCGAGCAGGCGGTCATTTCCATCGTTCAGGAAGCCAAGAACCCGGATCAGGCGGGCGAGCCGATTCTCAATGCTTACCGCGCCGGGCTTGGCTCTGAGGACTATCGGGCGACGTTGGTTCGCATTCTGGGACGATTGGGGCTCTCGGGGTCTTTGGACGTGCTGCTGCGCGCGGCAGAGAATCCGAGCATCGAAGTTCGGAAAGCGGCTCTCTCAGCTCTGGCACAATGGCCCACATCGGACCCATTGGAAAAACTGGCCGCCAGGTTCAAGAAGGAAGATGACCCTGCGGGACGCCTTCTCCTCCTGATGGCGGTGACTCAAAATGCCACGCAGACCGGCCAGATGTCGCAGCAGAAGCGTTTTGAGTCGCTCAAGCAACTCTATGCCGCGGCCAAGGACCAGCGGGAGAAGGACCAGGCGATGGCGGCCATCAGCCGGGTGGTCACCGAAGAAGCCGCGACGTTTTTCGATGAGTTGGCGGTCTCCGAGCCCAAGCGCAAGCGCGAGGCCACAGCCGTGAGCGAACGCATCCAAGACCAACTCAAGAAAGCTGTCGACGTGGGCGCCGCTGGGGAACTCACGGTGGACAAAGCCACCTACCAAGCGAGTGGTGCGATGTCGGAGACCGACGGAATTCTGGTTAACTGGCTGTCGGAGAGCGACTGGGCTTCGTGGATGGTGCGCTTCGAAAAGGCAGGTGACTACGAGATCAGCATCACTCAGGCCTGTACGACGAAGACGGTTGGGAAGTTCGAGATCCTTGTTGCCGGGCAAACGGTGGAAGGCAAGGCCAAGAAGAGCGGTGGGCCGAAAGACTTCGTCGAGGTGCCCGTCGGAAAGGTGACCATTTCGCAGCCCGGCCTGTTCAAGCTCATGCTGACACCGCTTGAGATTCCCGAGGACGGATCGTTGTTCCGATTCAAGTCGATGACGCTGAAGTCGGTCGGGGGCTGATCGAAGGCGGGGTCCATCGCGTCCTCACGGCATGTCTGGCGACGAATTGTCCTTCATCATTGTGGATGGCCATAGTGTGATGCACGCGTGGCCGGAACTGAAAGTCCATCAACGCGTTGCCTCGAAGCGCGCGGTGGCCCGGGAAGAATTGTTGAAGCGCATGCGAACGCTTCAAGACATGAGTGGCAGTCGGGTGGTGGTGGTCTTCGACGGTACTCAGAGCCAAACCACTGAAGAGCGGGAGAAACAGGGGCTTCAAGTGTTCTACGCCGACAGTGCCACCACGGCGGATACCGTGATCGAGCGACTCGCTGCGCGTTATGCGAAGAAGCATCCTCTGCGTGTGGTTTCGGCGGATGGAATGGTTCGGGAAACGGTGATGGCTTTTGGCGCGGACTGGATCAGCCCGGACACCCTCAAAGATCTTTGCGAAAGGGCGGAGTCGGCGATGCGCGAGTGGACGAACTGAGAGGGCCGGCGTCGGTGTGCTACTCGGAGCAAGGGAGGGGGGTATCGGCGTGGGGGGGAGGGGCTGAGGTCTGGCGACTTCGCCTGCGGACTGGGGACTGGTCGTTTGCGTCGGCTCGTGAGCGACGTATAACAGGAGGCTTCAACGTTTTCATGCAGACCTCCTTCATTCCCATTCTCGACGCCCTGCCCGCCAAAAAGTCGCCCCTCATGGAGCGGTTTGCGTCGATGCTGGAAGTGAAGACACCGGCCCAGTTGGAGGCCATGGCACGCGACTCCCGGTTGGTGACTCGCCGAAACTTTGGCCGTACCATGCGGCTTTTTGCGCCGCTCTACCTTTCGAACGAGTGCGTCAACAACTGCAAGTACTGCGGCTTCTCACGCGACAATCCGATCCTGCGGGTCACGTTGACGATCGACCAAGTGGTGACCGAGGCAAAACATCTGGCGGCATTGGGTTTTCGAAACATCCTTTTGGTGGCGGGTGAGCATCCCCGCTTTGTGAGCGATGGCTATCTACAGGAGTGCATCGCGGCGATCCGGCATTTTGTGCCGACCATTGGAATCGAAGTCGGACCGATGGAGGCACCCGAATACCAGCAGATGTCGGACGCCGGTTGCGAGGGTCTTGTCGTGTATCAGGAAACGTATGATCGGGAGGTCTATGCCGACATGCACACGGCGGGACCGAAGAAGGACTTCGACTGGCGGCTAGCGTGTCCCGAGCGCGGGTATGCGGGAGGGTTTCGCCGCATCGGGATTGGGGCATTGTTTGGGCTGTCGGACTGGCGCTTGGAGGCGTTGCGGTTGGCGGCGCACCTGG
>CAXBNA010000337.1:0-4491 GCA_963976915.1 uncultured Verrucomicrobiales bacterium | reverse complement strand
ATGAAGGAAAGCCCCCCCGTCGCCTCCGGTCGCGTCCCCCTTACCGTCCACCTCCTCTCCCCCGCCCAACGCCCCATCGCCACCACCGGCGACCTCGCCCGCTTCTGGAAAGAAGGCTACCCCTTGGTCAAAAAAGACCTCAAAGGCCGCTACCCCAAGCACGAGTGGCGGTAAAAATGGAATCGCCGCAAAAGAGCGCAGGATACAATCAACGATTCAGGCCGCGCCCAATCCCAAAAGCTTTCGCGCCCTTCGCGATCCTTCGTCCCCTTTCGCGTTAAAGATCTCTCGCCATCCCCGCACCGTCCAAGACGCCGGAGCGCGGGGCCTCCGAGCCCGCAGCATGCCGCCAGCCGAAGAACCCCACTTCCCAATCCAGTCCACACCGCCTCACCCACATCCCCCCTGACGTCGTGACTCCGAATGAAGCGCGCCACCCCAGAGCGCCGACCCTCACCCATCCACCCGCTGCGGACTCGGAGGGTCCGCGCTCCGCCGCCACCCGGCCAACCCTCCCACAATCCCACTCCTGAAATCCCGCCATCCTGTCCTTCCAAGCCCAAGTAAGTCGGACACTCTTGTCCGACTCCCACGTCGATCTTTCTCCTCAGTCCTTCCATAGCCGGACAAGAGTGTCCGGCCTACTTCCTCCCGCCAACACTCGACAACCACCGCCCGCCCTGCTGAAATCCTCACCATGGACGAACCACCCGCCACACCACCCAAACGCCGCATGAGCTGGGGCTGTTGGATCTCCATCATCGTTCTTTCCCTGCTCGCCGCCTCACTGTTTGTTCCCATGTACAAGACCACCTGCGTCCACGGAACTCAAATGAAGGCCAGCAACGACTGCCGACAGATCATCATGGCCATGAAGATCTACGCCTCCGATCACAACGGCCAATACCCCACCGGAGCCACCGCCAACGAAGCCTTCCGCCAACTCATCCAAGATGAACTCCTCCCCGACGAACGCATCTTCGGCTCACCCAAAAGCCCCTACCTCCCAGATGGCCGTATCGGGGTTCCACCCGACTATCGCCTCGCCCTCATCTCCGACGAGAACCACTGGATGCTCGTCGATGGCATGAACGAAAAATCCCCTGCGCACTTCGGCCTCGTCTTCGAAAACAGCCTCGACACCACTTGGCCACCCAAGTGGGACGTTGCCCAGGCTGGCAAGCTCACCCGCGGTCGCCCTTGGAGAGGGCACAAAATCATCATCGGACTCAACGACAACTCCGTCAACGTCGAAGCTCGACCCCAAAACCGGCCACCTCCAATCCCAGTCCCAATCCCAACCCGACGCCCCCTTCCCCATCCCCCAAGGCAACCTCAAGCTCCTCGACATCGAGGAGTGAGCACCCTCCCAAGGAGCGGCAGTTTTCTACCGCCGACAACCACCCACATCCCGCTGCAAGCCCCTTCCCACCCGGCGGTTTCAAACCGCCGCTCCTTGCCTGCCTGATCCCCTATCCACTCACGCTCGTGACTCCGAGCGAAGCCTGCCACCCCAGAGCGCCGACTCTCACCCATTCACCCGCTGCGGACTGAAGTCCGCGCTCCGCAGTCAGCGCACCTCCATCTTTCGAAATTCCATCCTCCCGCCAATCTTTGGTAACTTCCACCCACATGCCCCCACCAAGCCCCGACGACGCCAGCCCACACCACCGCCCGGCTCTCCGAAACTTCATCGTGATCACCACTGTACTCTTCGCCATCGTCGCGGGTTTCTACTGGATGGAGAATTCCGGCGGCCAGCGGGCCTGGGATCAAGAGAAAGCGCGCCTCGCCGCCGCCGGAGAATCCCTCGATCTCGCCGACTTCTTTCCCGATCCCAGCAGCGTTCCCGAACAGGAGAATGGAGCGAGCCTGTCAATCTTCACGGATGATTCGATGCTCGACGGACAGTTTTCGCCGTGGGTGATATTTGCGGACCCGCCTGACTTTTTCTACTATGTGACATGGTATGAAGGCAACGGACCGGAATTTCGCGCCATCGCAGAAGCTCTCAAGAATTCGTCGACACCGACTGACTCTCTGACGGATTCAGAGTGCGCCAGGATAGTACTGGACGGATTAGCTGTTTACGACGCCAGCTTCTCGGCGATCAGCGAGGTTCTATCGCGCCCCCTGTTTGTCACCTCTGAACGAAGCTACTACGTCACCGAAGAATTTGCCAGAATGGCCACTCTCCGAGCCCTGTGCCACATTGTGCTCGGACAATCTGAGGAGGCGAAGGATGATATCATCTCCATCCTTCAGTCACGACGGTTCACGCCCAACTTGACGCTTTACTCACTCTTCACGACCCAGATACTTATCGCCGACGAGCTTCACGCCCTCTGGTTCGGCTTGGCAAAGGGATCCTGGAAGCCTTCCGACTTGTTGGCAATCGAGGCAGAGCTCGCTGCTATTGCGCCGAAAGAGATGCTCCTGCGTGCGCTTCCGAGAGAGCGAGCCGTGTTCTGCTCGGAACTTGAGTTTTTCCTCGCGGACCGGTCGCTCGTTGTCGATCAGCTCTACTGCCGGGGGTCTGATGTCCTCCCATACGATTTCGGGATGGGGTGGCAATTCAACCGGTTCGCGACTTCAATAATGCTCCGTTTCATGCCCACGGGATGGTTCCGCCAGAACCAGGCGTTCTATGTCACGGAAACGGATCGCTTAATTCGCGCAATCGCATCGGGAGCTTACGCCCCACCGGCCTCCTCAACGTCCAGTTCCAGCCCGTACACATGGTTGGCTGATCCAACACTGGAGAGCCTTCCTTATCAGTGGCAAATAAAACGTCATCTTGAAGCCATCCTCGCCCAAGCCCGCACCGCCATCGCCATCGAGTTGTTTCGTCAATCTTCGGGACACTTGCCCGCCTCCCTCACCGAGCTGTCGCCTGCTCCTCCTCCCGATCCCATGACCGGAGCGCCCCTGCTCTACCAGCGTGTCGATGACAGCCGCTACAAGCTCTGGTCCGTCGCCACCAACGGCATCGATGACGGCGGTGAGACCGGCACCGTATTCGCCCGCCACCGAGCCCTCGACTGGGTCTGGCAATCGTGGATCAACGAAGAGACCGAGAAGGCCGACAACTAAGCGACACCCAGGATCGGTCGCAGGCCGCCAGACGGAAGGGGCGCGGAATTCATTCCGCAGCCGGGAGGGTTTAGGCGATGGGGATGTCCTTAGCTTGCGCGATGAACGATCACCCGGTGAGGCTCCTTCACCCATGACAGGCTCCGACAGACACCCAAGGACCTTGCTGCGGAATGAATTCCGCGCTCCGGCGTCCACAGGTCCCTCCCCCTCTCCTAAGCTCGCCATTCGACCCCAAGCTCATTCCTCTGTGCGAAGTATTCCCTCGGCACCAAATCTCCGTTTCGCATCTCACCCGGCGACTCGAGAGCGGTGGCGCCCCCCCAAAATCAAAGAGGCACTTACCACCACAGCTTGTTTACATCCATTTATTTGATATTTTTTACAAATGTGATAACATCATGCACGTAGGAGTTTCACGCCCATGAATCGCACCAATACAGCAGAAGATGACTTCCCTGCCCACGACGAAACGCAGTCGGATGTGTTTCGGAAGATCTGGGCGGCCGATGCTCTGAAGTATCAAGAGTCCGCCGCCGCCCAGGCACTGGACATGGACGGGCGAATGGCGGACTACGAGGGCTCTCTCAAGGTGCTGTGCTTGGCGTCAGCGGCAATGGCGCTGATCCCGGGTGTGGGCATCGCGGGTCTGGCGGGGGTGGCCATTCTCGGAGTGCTGCTGTTCGGCGTAGGCATCCTGCAAATCGTCCGTGGGTTCAAGAGTGAGGGGGAACTGACGCTTGTGGCTGCCCTAGTGGCCCCTCTGATCGGCGTGCTGACGTGCTGGATCCAAGTCTTGGTGACGAGCGTCTAAGCACGGAGAACACTTACCTACCCAACAGGGAAAGCGGCGAGCCAGAGAGGATTGTTTCGACCTCCCTTGCCCAGAAGGATGGGGAGCCCAGCCGCGCTCAAAATCCCATCCCGGGGGGCAACTGCATGCCTCCGGTGACCTTGCCCATTTCGTCGGCAGTCGTTTCCTTGACCTTGGCTTGAATCTGCTGAATGGCGGAGAGCACAAGATCCTGCAGCATCTCCACGTCCTCGGGGTCGACGACTTCGGGACTGATGCTGAGCGTCTGAATGTCGCCCTGGCCATTGGCGGTGATCTTGACGCGGTCTTGAGCGACGCTGACTTCGAAGACTTTGCTCGCAAGCGCGGCCTGCGACTTTTGCATTTGGACCTGCATCTGCTGGACCTGTTTGAGCATCTTCTGCATGTTCATAACGTTCGAATCAATTCAATTGAGTTCAGTTCCATTTTCGGGGTTCGCATTCGATTCAAAAACCCGCACCGGTCAGTCCGCGCCACCCGGGGTGTCGGCATCGAGCAATCGGGCGCGGAATTTCTCAACCGCCTTGTCGATCAAGGGATCGCTGTGAAACTCGTCGTGAGCG
>CAXBNA010000336.1:0-4631 GCA_963976915.1 uncultured Verrucomicrobiales bacterium | reverse complement strand
GCGCATGGCGGTCGAGTCGTTGCGCCCCCACACGGGCATCGGGCTTCTGTCGCTGCGACCCAAGCTGCTTGAGGAGGCGCAGACACACGCCGAAACCTTCGGTGGCTACACCTTTGAAACAGCGGATCGCTGGACCACGATCCGTCGCATCGCCGCGCCCAAAGGGGCCGACAACTGGACGCACGAACACGCAAGTGGCGGCAACACCTTTGCCTCTGTCGATACGCTGGCGAAGCCGCCCTTCGCGGTGCTGTGGTACTCCGGCGAGATCGACCGCGAGTTCTCCCCGGCCTTCGAGTTTCACCACAATCGCAATCCCTACCCCGTCATTGCCGAGGGCCGCATGTTCATGCTCGAAAGCCACCGCCTCCACTGCGCCGATGTGTACACCGGCCGTCACCTTTGGAAAGCCGACATCCCCGAGTCCGCCAAGTCTGAGCGACGTCTCGACGACCACCGCACGCACTCCCGCGCCACCGACCAGAACCTCATCGCCACCAACGATCTCGTCTATGTCCTGCGCGAAGACGACGCCCAAGTCTTCGATGTCGACACAGGAACGTTGGTCAAAGTTTTCACCGTGCCCGCAAAGTTCCGTGGCGAAAAAGGCGACTCCGTGTGGGACGAAGTTCGGATCGACGGCGACCTGATCTACATCGCCGTGGCGAATCACCTCGTCGCGCTCGACCGTCACAGCGGCGAGGTGAAATGGAGCCACGACAGCGGCAGGAGTCACGTCGCCTTTGGACTGGGCAATGGCCAAGCCTACATCATCGACTACACCACCGCGCGCGGCCAGGACCCCGCCAAGACTGGCGCCTTTGAAACGAACGTCCAAGTTCTCGATGCCGCGACGGGCGAGCCCTTTTGGAGCGAGCCTCTTTCCGCACCGGAGCGGCCCGAGCAAAGCGAACGTTCCGCTGGTAGACCGCAGTGGGCAGGCATCTTCCAGGACAATCCGCTCAAACCCACCGTCCACTACAACGCCGCTCACAATGTGCTGCTGACCATCGTGGATCGGCATCAATTCCAGGCCTTCGATGCGCAGAGCGGCAGCCGCCTCTGGCACTACGACTCTGGGACGCGGCTGACCGATCTCGTCACCTTCGAGCCACCGACCGTCACCAGCCAGTATGTCGTCTGCGATGACGGGGTCGTGCTCGATGTCCAAACGGGACTGGGTGCCGGACCCGAGGCCGTGGGAGCCCGTGGCACCGGCTGCAATCGCTTCGTCGGCAACGATGCCCTCGTCACCTTCCGCAGTGCCCTGGCCTGTTACCTCGATCTGGAAACCAACGAGCGCACCTACATGAGCAGCACCCGCCCCGGCTGCACGAACAGCATGATCCCCGCAGCCGGCCTCCTCAACGCGCCGAACTTTGCCCACGGCTGCGTCTGCAACTACCCCTTCCTCACCAGCTTCTCGCTCTTTCACCTCCCCGAAGCCGCCAAGTGGGCCCCGAAAGTGAAAGCAGACGTGCAGACGCAATCCAATCCGAATGCGGATTGAACCCAACCCAAGGAGCGGCGGTTTGGAACCCCCGAACGAACGTCTCTCGTCGAGCTCCGCTCCACCCGCTCTCATCCCCGGGTGTTTCACATTTTTTGGAAGTGTCACCAAATTGTTCTCGACAGACCCTCGGGCAATTGGCTTAAGTCTGACTCTTCGCTCTTCCGACAAACGGGTAAGCGAGCTTTCCTCAATGAAACTTGGTATTCCCGGAGCGTTGGTAGGTGGCCTTATAGCCGCCCTCATTGGTGCCGCCATTTGGGCGGCGGTCACGGTCACCACCAATTACCAGATCGGCTTCATGGCCATCGGTGTTGGGATTTTGGCCGGACTGGGCGTGCGGCACCTCGGCGGAGGGTCTGGATCGATCTATGGGATTCTGGGAGCCGTCTTCGCCCTCATCGGTTGTGGCCTTGGCAATGTGCTTTCCAGCATCGGGTTCATCGCCGCCGAGCAGCACACCCCGTTCATGGATGCCCTCGCCGCCTTCGACTGGAGTCAGAGCCTCGATCTCCTCAGCGCCACGTCCTCTCCAATGGATTTCGTCTTCTACGCCATCGCCGTTTACGAAGGGTTCAAGTTCGGCCCTGTGGCCGAAGACGTTCCTGTCGCCAGCTGATTGACTCCACCCACTTTCAAACACCTCACTCTGCACCCCTCCAAATCCATGACCTCACGCATCCTCCCACTTCTCCTCGTCGGCATCTTGTTCGATGTCGGCTCTGCGTTTTCTCAAACTCCAGCAGCCGAAGCCCCCCCTGCAGAACCGACCCAGGCGGAACTGGACGCTGCGGAGAAGGAGTTCATGGAATACGTGGAGCAGTTTGGCTGGCAGCGCGAAGGCACCGGCACGCTGGGAAACACGGCCACGCTTCACATCCCCAAGGGCTACCGCTTTTCCGGCCCCGACGGTTGCCGCCAACTGATGGAAGTTTACGGAAATCCTCCGTCCGACATCGAGCAAGGTGTGATCGCCCCCGAGGACCTGAGCTGGTGCGTGGTGTTCGAGTACGACTCGGTGGGCTATGTCAGCGATGAGGACAAGGATGATCTCGACGCGGCCAAGATCCTCAAAGAGCTCCAAGACGGGCAGGAACAGGCCAACGAATACCGAATTGAGAATGGCATGGGAGCGCTTCACCTCACCGGCTGGGCCATCGAGCCGCGCTACAATGAAACCACTCACAACTTGGAATGGGGCATCATCATCGAGAGCGATTCTGGCGGCCAGTCGGTCAACTTCCTCACGAAGCTCCTCGGTCGGGGCGGCGTGATGTCGGTCACCTTGGTCGCCGATCCGGATGACCTTCAAACCGTGATGCCCGAGTATCAAAACCTGCTCAAGGGCTATCAGTATTTGCCGGGACAAACGTACGCCGAATATAAGGAGGGAGACCCCGTCGCTCAGTATGCACTGGCGGGTCTGATCACGGCCGGAGCCGGCTTCGCAGCCCTGAAAACAGGCCTGCTGGGCAAACTGGGCATCTTCTTTGCGAAGCTTGGAAAGGCGGCCATCCTATTGGTCGTGGGTGCGGCTGTCGCGGTGAAGAAGTTTTTTGGCCGCATCTTTGGCGGTGGCCGTGCGCCCATCGAGGAATCGAACAACGGTCAGTAGCACTTTCAGAGAGAGGCGCTATCGGTCGCTCGAATGACGGACGGTCAGCTACTCTATCTATGCCTCGCGGGGTTCTACCTCCTTGAGTGCCTGCACTGGCTGCCCTCGGGCTGTGTTTCCTTCCGGTCTTGGCGGCCCGGAGGACGCTGGTACGCTGGACGATCCGCTCTGGAGTTCACCCTGGCAGGGTTCCAGCCTCACGCGGGTAGTTGGATTCCCACCGGTGGATTCCTATCGGCGATGGACTGGCCATTCCTGCCAGAGACAGACGGTGTCCGAATCGGGCCGGGACAGGTGGAGCAGGGCCGACTTCTCCCGTGGAGTGACCTTCACATTGAGGTTGAGGATCGAACGCTTTGGCTGACCTCTCAAACATCCGTCGAGTGTGCAACCGCAGTGGAGGCGCGCCGTCTCGGCGTGTTGCTCAGCGAATTGTCGAACTCGGATGCCAAAGAACGAGAAACGGTGGCAACAGCCTGGTGGACATCCACCACGAGCACGGCACGAGCCAAGCGTGCGCTTCGGATCCGGAACCTGATTCAATCGCGGCTCGCCTTTCCCTGTTGGGTCGTGTTCGTCCTCTGTTTCGGCATGATTCCGGCAATCTACTGGTTTGTCGGCTGGAAAAATCATGCGCTCCTTCTGGCGATCGCTTTGCTGTTGGTGAATGTCGTTGAAATCGCGCTGCGAACGTTCCACCTCGAAAAACGACTCTTCCATGGCAATGCCGGGGAACGATGGCTTCAGGCCATCCAAACCATCCTTCTTCCCGTTCACGCAATGAAAGCGGCTGAACGGCTGGGGTCACCGCTCGCGATGGAGCTTCACCCCGTCTGTTTGGCGCGGGTGCTCTTACCGCCCGAGGCCGCAACAGCGATGACCGGCGGCTGGTTTCGAAGATGGAAGTTCATGGCTGACTCCGATCCAATGAGAGCGGCGCAGGCTGTCTGGCTGCCAAAGATCGAGACTTGGATGATTGGCATGGATTTCGACCTCGCAGATCTTCAACACGCACCCAAAAACTTGGCACCGAATGAGCGCTACTGCCCGCGTTGCCACACGACGTACGAGCAGACTGGAACAAGTTGCATCGACTGTGGAGGCCTCGAGACCGTCCAGACCGCACGCTGAAGCGTGCACTTCCTTGCCATCTCCCTGATTCAAAGCTTGTCGTAGGTCCGCGACTTTTGCTACGTTAATTGGGCATGTCCAAAAACCTCAGCGCCCTTTCCTTCCGTCAAGGCATCGAACGCAATCTCTTCGAGCGCATGGTCGATTCTGCGGAAGCGACCGGCACCGCGGAAGTTCCTGAGCGGGTGCATCAACTCGGCGGTGAATCGCTCTTCGGCGATGCCGTGACGCTGGGCGCGGTTTCCTTCTACGATTTCCTGAAGAAGGAGAACGAAGGGAAGAAGGTCTTTCTCTGCAACGGCTCCGCCTGCCTCTGCGCGGGAACCCAGGACGGCTTGAAAGCGGACGTCGAAAAATCCTTCAAGTCCGAAGAGG
>CAXBNA010000335.1:0-4663 GCA_963976915.1 uncultured Verrucomicrobiales bacterium | reverse complement strand
CCCGCCGTGGTTAGCAGGGTGACACGTCCTTGACCGGGACTAGGATTCCATCCCTCCGCCGCGAAGTGCCAACCACAGTCGATATGGAGGAGGAATTCCGTTCCGTCCTTTTCGAAAATCTCCAGCCCATGACCACCTCCCAGTCCCTGACTGATCGACCGCACATAGGTCCCGTCTTTCTCGAACACGATGAAGTCATTCTGTGGATGATCGGTAACGAGGTAGATGCGTTCGTCGCGCCCCTCAGCCAGCGCATGCGAATTGATCACCGGAGCGACGGCGGGATCGACTTTGGCCCACTTCATATCCACGCGATAACGAGTGGAGCCGTGACCGATGACGAGGCCATCGGGGGAGACGGTGACTTCCTGAGCCTGCGCCGTGACAGCGAGAAGGATCAGAGCGGCGAAGCAAAGGCGAAAGAAGGTGATGACCATGAGGACAAAGCATACCGAACCGCCGCCGCTCTGCAATCGCACCGTAGCCCCCTCGCTCCACGAGGGGAGCCTTAGGGTGTCTGTAGTAGGCAATGCTGGAGGGACGGCTTGAGGGGCACGTGTTTGCGAAAGCCTTCGGTTCACCTTGCCGAGCAAGATGACTACTGTCCGCCATACCTCACTCCAGCGTTCGGCCCAACCAGCGGTCAAACCACGCGAAGGTGTGTCGGCGCGCGACGCCCGGGTAGCTGTGGCCGCCTGGAAAGGAAAACCAACTGAAGCAGTCGCCAGCCCCGAGTTTCCCCAGCATGCCCGGCATGCTCGCGGGCTTCATCTTGTGCTGCGTCTCGTAGTATTCCAAAGTCTCCGCGTAGCCGAGGCGCTGCTGCCGGGCTTCGACCGCGCTTGGCAATCCCTCGGCATCCTGCCAGTTCGCGAAGATCGGGAACGTCTCCAGACACTTGGGAAAGATCTTGTGCCGATAAAACTCCTGTTCGCTTGAAATCAGCATCAACGGTCGCGGGGCAACCATCGCCATCAAACTGTCGAAATCCACCGGGATGCGTTTGGCCGGGTCGTCGATGTAGGGCCGGAATTTCTTGATGTAAATGTACGGCCCGCTGTTGGGATAAAAGCCGAAGCGGCGATGCAGTTCCTCGCTGTTGCCGACGGGATCTCCCTCCTTCCACGGTTCCCATGAGGGTTTTGGATTTCGCGCCCAGGCGTCCGCATTCCGATACCAATCGAGCACGCCGCCGTTGCTGATCGTGGCCGTGATGCGCGGATCGAACGCGGCGGCGAACAAGGCGGTGTGTCCACCCAACGACCAGCCAGTACAGCCGATGTGTTTATGATCGACGAAATCCAGCGTCTGCAGAAAGTCCACGCTGCGCATGATGTCCCAGGTGTTCTTGCCCACGATCGACCACTCCGGGTGCTCCTGATAGAAGCGCCGCGTGTCCATCACGCGATCGCCTGGGCGGATGCGTTCACCATCCGTGAGCAGGTCGATGCTCAGCGTCACAAACCCGTGCCGCACCAGATCCTTGCCGTAGGTCGCGCCGACTTTCGGATCACGCGGCGGATCGACCGGGCGCCGACCGGAGATCCCCACCGTGCTGTCCTTACCTGATCCAAAGGTCGTGCTGTGAATGCAGATGATCGCAGGCGTCGGTTTCTTCCGTGCGGTGTCCGGCACAAGCAGCCAAGCCGTCACCCGGTCATCCGCTTCGGTTTGAAAACTGACATGATAGCGCGTGACACCGTCTTCCTTCGCGACCTCCGTCATCTCGGGACGCAGCGCGGGGACCTCCGTCGGAAAATCGCCCAACAGGTCGAGCCAGCGCCGCTCCACTTCCCTTCGGCGCTCCGGCCACGGCTTGTCGGGCAGGATCTCGGAGAGAGGAGTGATCCCGCCGCTTTCCTCGGCGCACCATCCGCAAGCAAGACCTCCGAACATCACGAGCTCGCAGCAGATCCAACCAAAGACACTTTTCATGACGGGTACTTCGCGCACTGATGGACATTCCTTACCCCAGACTTGCTGAAACGCAGAGGATCGACCAAGCCTGCCACGTCACCCCAGAGTATCGATGCCTGCTGAACGAGTGGCGAATTGCTTTGTGAAGTCCGCTTGGAAAGGCTCTTTTGCTCAGATGGAGAAGTCTCGCATCCCATCACTCTTATTGGCCCTGGTTTTGCTCAGCGCGGCTCAAAGCGCTGAGCCAAGGAACGAAATCTTCGACATGGATGCCATTCGGGATCCGAAGACGCTCAAGATCGAAGTACTCCAAGATTGGCAGGTGGTCAAAGGCCCCGTCTCCACGCGGCAGAAGCTGGTCACGATCAATGTTGGCGAAATTTGGGAGGGGCAGGACTACCGGATTCCGGTGAGGATGATCGTCCCGGCGGATCGGAAGGCGAAGGGGTTTCATCTGACGGGTGGTCATTCGCCGGACAAACTGGAGAAAGAGCTCCGGCTCGATCCGCTGGAGCAGGAGTTGATCAAGGGCGGCGTGGGTCTGGTTTGCACGGTCGTTCAAGATCCCAGGAGCTTTGGACAGGGCGAACTCGAGCGCACTGCCGAGCAACGTTTCGCAATGTCACTCGATCCCCATCTCAACATCAAGTATTGGGCCTGGCCCGCCACGTTGATGCGGGCGGTCACGGCCGCCTATGCGGAAACCGAACACTTCAAAGTCGGCAAGGTGGCTCTGTCCGGCTACTCCAAGAATGGAGCCTCTCCTTCCATGGCGATTTTGCACGACACGAGAATGACGGCGGTGCATGCGGGGGCGTCGCCGATCTGGGATTCGCCCCTGCGATTGTGCGACTCTGACGCGTGGAAACTTCATGAGGCAAATGGCGGCTCTCAACGCGGCTTTTCAGGAGGTCACTTTGGCCCGAACTTCAACCAACCTGCGCTCAATGCCGGTCACACGTGGGAAGAACTGCAAAAGTTCACGCGCGCCATCTCTGACGGTGTCTTCATCTCGCGCAATCTGCCTGCACTCCGAGCACGCGGTGTGGACATGCTGTTTCATCCCGGCACGCACGACATGGTCGCCTACGATCTCGCCTGGGGTGGCGCGCATCATCCTGACCTCCCGGTTTATCTCGGAGCCAACACAGGCCACGGGAAAAAGGGACATCCGCAGACCGAGCGCGATGAGCAGAACAAGACCGCGTTTCTCTTGAATCACTTTTTCGATGGTGTGGAACCGCTGTTGACGCCACCCAGCGTCAAAACGGAGATCCACGACGACACGCTCAAGGTCACAGTACGATTCCCGCCGAACTCCGGCGATGAAAGCGGGCGCATCTGGTGGATGTTTGATCGCGCACCGGATGGCAGCCCGAAATACATCAGCGAATTGATTCCCGATGAGAACACGGCCGAGATGACGCATGACGCGAAGCGTGGCGTGTGGACGGCGTCGATCAACCTGGACCCGAAAGCCACGAGCATCGACTTCTTCACCAATCACCGGAAAACCGTCCACCACGGCACCAAAGCCTATGCGACGTATCTTTCCTGTCCCTACACACGTGTGAGTTGGTGAAGGAAGTCCTCGTGCGAACCGACTGACCCTGCTCTCAATGCCTGACCCAACTCAAACATGAACTCGCTCCAGATCACAAAGCCCCAATTCCTACGGCTGCTCGCAGCCATCTTCACACTCGGCAGCGCCGGTCATGCCACGGCCGCCGGAGCGCATCCCGGGCATCGGGTTTTGATTGGATACGGAGAGGGGCTGATGGAGCTCGATGCGCAAAAGAAAATCGTCTGGCATTATCAAAATCCCGAGGTCGAACTCGTGCACGACGCCTGGAAGCTGGAGAACGGCAACATTCTGTTTTCCCATCGCTACGGCGTCCGCGAAGTCAATGCGGTCAAAGAGACCGTCTGGGATTTCAAGGTGGAGCGGACACGAGATCAGGAGATCAACGCATGCCAGCCTCTCGCGGACGGCAAGGTGATGATTCTCGACTGCGGCAACCAAAAGATTCTCGAAGTGGATCGGCAGCAACAGGTGACCCTGTCCATTGACCTTCCGGACGGCGGCAAGGCACCGCACAACCGCTACATGCAAGCGCGCAAGACCGCACAGGGGACCTATTTGATCTCCTACCGCGAGAAAGCCAAGGTGATCGAACTGAACGCCAACGGCGACGTCATCTGGGAATACGCGCTGAACCCGACCGACCGTCCGTTCACGGCGATCCGGCTGGCCAATGGGAACACCCTGGTGCCCTGCATCACGTCGAACCGCATCATCGAGATCACACCCGGCGGCGAAATCTCCTGGGAACTCAACACGGACGATGACCTGGGATTTCAGATACTTTACCCCATTGGAACTCAAGTGCTCGAGAACGGCAACCTGGTCGTAATCAATACCGACTACCATCATCAGCAGGGATCGAGCAACGACGTGCAGGCCTTTGAAATCACCCGGCAGAAGGAAGTGCTCTGGACCCTGAAGAAGGCAGACCTCGAAAAGGGCGGCAAGGTTCCCGTGGTCGAAGCAGGAACGAAAATGCCATCGCATCATCTGTTCAGCATTCAGGTCCTCGGGGAGAACCCCATGCTGAAGTGAGAGCGCGCGTTGAAGCGGTGGTCGATCCATCCATTCTCCAGCGGCAGTCTGCCATCAGGACTGAATGCAAGCCACTGCCATTTGCTACCGAACCAGCCATCTCCAATCCCCCAACGTCTACTCGCC
>CAXBNA010000334.1:0-4761 GCA_963976915.1 uncultured Verrucomicrobiales bacterium | reverse complement strand
CCCGCCCAGCAGCGCCACTGCCACCACAGCCCACAGCATTCCGCCGCCCGACTTTCGCGCGGCGGGTCTCGGCGGCAAACCTCCACGGACTGCGGGTTCCACGTCCTGCGTCTTCGCCCCGCGCCGCTCAATGGTCGAACGACCCTCGATGCGGCTCACCGGCTGGGTGCGCAGTTCATCGAGCTTTTGGCGAAAGTCCATCGCCGCGCTGAAGCGAAACTCCGGATTGGGTTCCAGGGCGGAGGCGATGATGTCGTCAAACCGCGGATCGAAGCTCGCGTCTTCCTCGCTCGGCAATTTGAACATCCCGCGCGGCAACCGGCCCGTGAGCATCTGGTAAAGCATCACTCCCACCGCATAAAGGTCCGCGCGGCCATCCGACGACGCGCTGTCCAGCATCGCCTCAGGAGCGATGAAGTCCGGCGTCCCCATCGCCACGTTGCTCATCGTCAGCCCCGTCACATCGCCACCGATCTGCTTGGCGAGTCCGAAGTCGGCGATCTTGATCCGGCCCTCCGAGTTGATCAGCACGTTCGCCGGTTTGATATCGCGATGGACAATGCCCTTCTTGTGCGCGTAGTCGAGCGCATCCAGCACGTGCGAAACGATGGCCACGGCGGCATCCGCCTCCAGTTTTCCGCCGCTGGCCTGCAGGTACTGCTGGAGATCCATCCCATCGACGAACTCCATCACGAAGTACAAATGACCTTCCGACGTCTGGCCAAAGTCATGGACCGAGATGATCGCCGGATGATCCAGCCCGGCCATCGCCCGCGCCTCCAGTTTGAAGCGCTCCACATACCCCGCGTCACCCGCGTCTTCCTGCAAGGACTCCGGCAGCAGCTTGATCGCCACCGCCCGGCCCAGCGTCGTCTGCACGCCCTTGTAAACCGCTCCCATCCCACCGCGACCAATCAAGGCCGTGATCTCATACTGCGGCAGCAGTTCCTGCAGCCTCTCCACGGAGGGTGGTTCCCAACCGGACGAACCGGTGGAGGCATTGCTGTTCGCCGAGCTGGGCATGAGGCGAGGTTAGGAGAGATGCCGAAGTTGGCAAGATGAGATCAAGCTGCGAACCAATCAGCGGACAACGTGAACACATTCAAAAGTAAGACGGACACTCCTGTCCGTCACCCGCGATCATCAAATCGCAGGAGCCGCAGCAACCAACACCATGCCAGTCTTGCCGCTGGCCTGAATACAGCCCCTGAATCGAATACAGGTGATCCGCATTCGCTAGCCCGGCTCTTTCGGCATTGGCTTGGCCGACCAACGGTCATTCACCGCTCTTGCAGCGTGTGAATCGTACCGGGGAGAATCAAGAACTCGCCTTCGAGCCTCCATTTTCCTCCGATTTGTTGAGCGGTGGTAAAGACGGTTGTTTCGATTCCGTCATCACGAATGAACACCAATTGCCCGTTTCGCATTTCCCAGCGCGTTTCATTCCGGTGCGATGACCCTTGGATCTCACCATCGGCCAACAGCTTTATGTTGGAGACCGTTCTCTTCGCCCCCCCACTCACACGTCTAAATTCGAAGCTTTTGTTTGTGAGCTCGTCCGCAATGGCACCTGGAGAGGTATGCGACCTTCCATCAGCCGCTGGAGTTGGCGTGAGCGTCAATTTCGGCTTGTCGAGCACCACGCGAAAACCAATGCAATCGACGCGGGCGTCCCGCGGGCGATCACCCCGCCATGAAGTCAGGTGAAATTTTTCCAATCCTTCTCGCCACGAACTTCCGCGAATCAATCCTCTGCGTCGCCCAGTCGGCGAGAAGAAATCTTCGCACCATTCGTTGACGTTGCCGGACAAATCGAAGATGCCTCGGTCATTCGGAGGGAAACCACCGACAGGAGCCGTGCGTGCATATCCATCGTTGAAACCCTGAATCGGATTCCCGTCGAACGGATTGGCCACCGTCTCTTCTCCGTTGTAATTGCCAACGCCGCTCGGCGGCGGCCACTTGGTCCCCCATGGATACCGATTGGAAATCTTCGATTCCTTGGCAGCCGGAGCCTCCGAAGGATCTTCCTGATCTCCGATGCCCGCCGCGCAACTCCACTCATGGTCGCTCGGGAGGCGGAATGCCCACCCATCGGGCAATCCGCCCGCCTTGCGTTCCCGTTCCGTCAACCACGTGCAAAAGGCCACCGCGTCCTTCCAAGTCACATTCACCACCGGATGATCGTCACCCTGTGGATAGTCCGGCACCGTCCGCGACCGCCCCGTCTCCTTGGTGAACGCCAGGTAGTCCTGCAATCGCGTCTCCCAAATGCTGAACAACACCGTCTCGCCATCCGTGGGACCGCCCGTGATGGGAACCGGCACGAATTTCATGCCGAGGGAGTTTTCGAAGCGGTCGTCTTTCGTTGCAGCGATGGATGGGTCGCTCGCCGGTGTATTCGGAAGGGATAGCGTGCCAGAGGATTGGAGTGTGGCCGGCTCCAGCACCACCCGAAAGCCGTTGCCTTTGTCATGGCTGTCAGGCAGTCGGTGACGGCGAGATGACGAGAGCATGCTCGCGCGTTCGCTGCTGAGCCAAGAGCCCCCGCGCATCACGCGATCCGCCTTGGCGCTGTCATACCAGTCTTCACACCACTCCCAGACGTTTCCGCCCATATCGAAGAGCCCATGAGAGTTCGGCCCGAAGCTCATGACTGGTGAGGTGGTCGGGAACCCATCGTCATAGCCTGATAGGGAGCGCGCCGTGCCTTGAGAGATCTTGGCCTTGCGACTCTGGTCGTTGTAGTTCCCGATTTTCGTCGCGTTTGTAGGTGGGAATTGCTTGCCCCAAGGGAAATGTGTGACCTCAAGCTGGTCCAGCGAGGCAATCGTGAAGCGACTTGGACGATTCTCCAGTTCGCCCAAACCGACGGCCATGCTCCACTCCTCATCGGTGGGGAGCCGATAGATTTTCCCTTCCTTCCTGCCCAGCCAAGCACAGAACCGCTTCGCCTCATCCCAACTGACATTCACGACGGGGTGTTCTTCGGGGCGGTCGGTGAGCGTGAACCCATCCAGAGTTTGATTCTTCCAACTCGGGTCAAGCCCTGCCTCGTTGGATGCAAAGACGGTGTAGTCCTTGTAACGTGTTTCGTGGATGCAGAACAGAACATCGGTACCAGGCACCGGCACGAACTTCATGCCGAGAGAGTTCTTGAAGGGCTTGTCCTTGGTGGCGGTCGTCAGCCTCGACTCGGTGGTGTTGCGTTGGGTGGGTGCCGGTGATGGCGCCGCAATCGAAGCTGGGATCACCGTCTTCCGGTAAGCTCGCAATGCATCCACGACTTCCAAGTCTCCGGTTTCAAGCATCGAGGTTTGCAACGCCTCAAGCGACTGGTCGAGCTTGCCCAGGAGATCCGCCTCAATCTTCGCTGACTCCCGATCAAAGATCCCGCGCAGCTTCTTGAGCGCATCGGGGGTGGCTTCATCGAGTGCAGGCAGTGCGGGCAGCGTCGCAACGATCTTGGTAGCCGGAAGTTTCTCGATCTCCGCCGCATGGCTCGCTGCTCGGGTGATCGCCTGTTGGATCGCCTTTTCGTTGGCCGCGTTCCCAGCCTTCGACGCCTCGGCCTTGGCGGCAACGAGCGCCTTTTGATACTTCCCGGTCAGGTCCGCCAGTTGCTGATGCCGCGCCTTTTGGTAGTTGGCGATCCGGGTTCGGAGTTCAGGAAGATCGGCAAGGGCTGCAGGGATGGACGGTGGCGGTGCACCTGCGTTAGTTGCAGGCGGAATGCGAATCTCAAACGAATGGATCTCGGTGCGGGAGGACTTTCCCGACATCATTCCAACAAAGATCTCATTGGGATCAAGTGTTCCCGTCGAGGAAAACTCCGACCAATCGGCATTATCCCATTCGTAAAACGGCAGCCCGTCGATGGACACGCTCAGACTGTCCGATTTCATTACGAAGAGCCACTCTTGAACCTTACCGACCTGAAAAACCCCGTGTGGATTCGGTTTGAATGTACCTCCATCGAGAAGAGTTTTTCCGTTTCTGCTGCCCAATGCAGTTCGGTTTTCAATGGCTTCAACAAACAATTTAGCCGTTCCGGACGCGGTGGGGATAGCGATATTGAGATTCGTTGGGAGCGCGTCTGCGTCCTGCACCCCCGCATGAAGGATCTTCATGCGCAACTCGTAGGAAGACAATGGTTCGGTTGCCTGCCCTATCATGCAGTGAAGACTCGGATCCAACTTCGTGATCGGCACGGTAAGACTCCACCCCCCAACCGCGATCCGCGATGCCTTGGTGAATCCCGGCATCAGATCCTGCCACTCACCATTGGCCACAAGTCCGTCGATGCGCGGCTTTGCAGGTTCGTTCACCGCTGGCTTCGGCACCATGGCCGTCGTCGCTTGGGTGCTCGCCTCGGGCTCGGCAGTGGCGGGAGATGGTTTCGCAGGCGAATCGCCCGAAGATTCCGCAGGCTCAGGTTCCGGCTTCGGAGGTGTTGGGGTGAAAACAGCGTTGATCCCAGAATTCTCGACCGGTTCTCTTGATGACACCGTCGGATCTTCCCGTCTGCCCATCATGAGCCACGCGATCCCGCCCAGCAGCGCCACTGCCACCACAGCCCACAGCATTCCACCGCCGGACTTTCGCGCGACGTGTCTCGGCGGCAAACCTCCACGGACCGCGGGTGCCACGTCCCGCGTCTTCGCCCCGCGCCGCTCAATCGTCGAGCGCCCCTCGACCCGGCTCACCGGCTGGGTGCGCAGTTCATCCAGCTTCTTGCGAAAGTCCATCGCCGCACTGAAG
>CAXBNA010000333.1:0-4797 GCA_963976915.1 uncultured Verrucomicrobiales bacterium | reverse complement strand
CTGGGTTTTCGAGCACGTCTTTGTAGGAAGTCGCCGAGCCGATGCAGGTGACGATGCCCTCGCCGACGCGGGCGACGATGGTTTCCTCTGTGGCACCACCGACGAAGCGGTCGAGATTGGTGCGAACGGTCACCCGGGCGCGGACGCGGAGCGAAATACCGTCCTTGGCCACGGCATCGATTTTTCCACCCCGTCCCATGTCAGCGTGCGGGCACTCGATGACCTTGGGGTTGATGCTGGTGCGGACGGCTTCGAGAACGGTCTTCGAGGTGCCTTTACAGGCGAGGTCGATGGCGCAGGCTCGGTTGTAATCGAGAACGATGCCCGGCTTTGGCAGCCGTGATGCGGCTATCGACGATGAGGGCGTTGGGGACGCCGCGCAGCCACATGGCCACGAGGGTCGAGATGGCGACCGGTGCGTTGGCGACGCGTGCGCGAAGCCAGATGGTGAAGAACTTCGATACGATCAGGAAGACGATCAGACCGACGACGACGGCGACTCCAACGAGGAAGATTTCAAGAGGGCTCATGAGAAGGGTGGGAACGATGGGTGGGTTGGTTTGGAAAATGAAGAGGGATCAGACAACTCTTACGATCAGGTTGCCCGGTTCGTGCCCGACAACTTGAAGAGATGCACCCGCTGGGGCGATGCCGGTCTGGCAGCGGACATCAAATCGACGGCCCCCGATTTCGGCGCGCCCCAGGGGCCGGAGTTCCGTGAGCGCGACGCCCTCAGTCCCGGTGGCAGGTTGCGCGTCGCGCGTTCCGGCGTTTCCGCTCGACTCGGCGGTCAGGGTGAACGTGCGTCGGAAAAGCGTGACGGCGAAGAAACGCAGCCAGATGAGGATGGAGATGGTCGAGAAGGCCACGATGCCTAGCGCGGCGACCGCGCGCGTCCCGGCTGACCAGCCGAGCTCCTCGGCCGTCATCGTCAGGACGATGGCCCCCAAGATGGCCAGAATTCCCAGGGTGCCGACAACGCCGCCAGGAATGAACGTTTCCACCAGCACCAAAAGGATGCCGAACAGAACGAGGACGACAATGGAGGAGATCATTTAAGGAGGCGGTGGCTGCTCCACAGCTTGGGAGTCGATGGGCGGTGCGTCAATAGAGGATGCTGCGGGGAGGGACGGCAGGGTGAGAGGCCTGGTTGTAGGGTGGACCTTTTCAGATGCTTGCGTGTACGGACCAAATTGTGGGATAAGTCGAGGCACTCATGAGATCTGTTTTCCTTGGTGCACTTCTTTCTAGTTGGCTCATCAGCCCAGTGGGGCTCATTGCCCAGGAGTCTGAGCATCTACGGAAGGCGAAACCGGCATCCTGTTTTCTTTATGATTGGGGGAAGGGCCCCAACGGTTTCGCGGATCTGATCCACGAGTTTCGTCTGTCTCTTCTGGATCGTTGGCAGCCAATTGTGGACCCTTCCACGGTGGCCGTGCCGGAATCGTTTCACTGGGGCGAAGCTCAAACACGTCCGAAGATCACGACTCTCATT
Organism: uncultured Verrucomicrobiales bacterium; assembly: GCA_963976915.1. Classification (GTDB taxonomy): domain Bacteria; phylum Verrucomicrobiota; class Verrucomicrobiia; order Verrucomicrobiales; family Verrucomicrobiaceae; genus CAXBNA01. Next base: position 3,302 of record CAXBNA010000333.1, on the reverse strand, counting down.
TACTACCACGGTAGGCGGATCGTTAGGATCGAGCATTTCGAGACATCCGATCGGCCCGAGAAAATACCCTGTGTGATGTTGGCGGCTGAGACGTCGCAGGGAAGCGAATGGTTTCGCCCCTTCGTCGTCGTCCAGCCAGAGCTCTATTCGGATACAGTAGTCGCTGGCGAGAATGGAGGCGTTGCCGTTGTTGCGACTCTGAAGTGGTCAGGAACGGGTGCGTTGCGGACCCACCATGTTTTTGACTTGAGTTCTCCGCATCCAAAGCAGGTCGCGGAAGTGTCTGCAGGGCGTGTGCGATCCGTCGATTTTGATTCGGAGGCGAAATATGAGGAAGCCTTGACGATCTTTGATCGCGAAGCGGCGATTTTTCGCGGGGACTTGGATGTTATCAAAAATCGTGCGAAATGACCGTTCACGATTCGCTTCGATTGGGTGGATTCAATGATGAAACGAAAATGGCGAATCATTCTGGGGTGCGTTGGCCTGATCCTCGCATCCATCTTCGTTGGACTGCTTTGGTTCGCGCCGCCGCTCTTGAGATCGTCCAACTACACGGTCAGCTACGTGGTGGATGGGCTGGAGTTTGACGACGCGGAGGTGTTTAAGCCGCTGGGCATCTCATCTCGATACTACGTCCGGTTTCCTTCGGCGAAGAATCGCTTTTATCGGTGGATCGGGATCGACTTTGAGCGTGGAATTGCGGCGATTCCCTTGTTTCCAGTGAAATGTCCCTGCGGCTCTCCCTGCATTCACCGAGATCAGGCGTTCGGAATTCATCTGACGAGCGGGAAGATGGAAAGTGATTGGCGGGTGTCGGTGACGCGGGAGAACGTGAATCTCATCAGCAGCGAGATGTCGGTGACGATCATACGGAGGGCGGGGCAGTAGTCCGCAAGTGCCCTTGCGGGGAGACCGTGGCGGCTAAGAGTGACGCTTCTGCCAATCGCCAATGAGGAGAGGCAGGCCAAATGACGCCGGAGCGCGGACTTCAGTCCGCAGCAGGGTGGGTTGGGTGGGAGAGTCTCGGAACTGGAGTGCGCTTGGCGCGGGCGGTTGTCTTCGTTGGAAAGGGGCGTCAGTCGGAATCTTGCTCGCTGCTGCGGACTGAAGTCCGCGCTCCGGTCGTGGATCGGCCTGCGGTCCACCAACGCCCGGAGGAAAGCGGTGCCAGGGTCACCGCAGCCCAAGACGCTTTGCGCGATCATATGGCACTCGAGGTCGCGAAGCGTTTTGGACGGCGCGCGGCTTGCCGCCGCTTGGGTTGGGGATCTCACGTGCCTGCCTGAGCAAGGGTTGAGCCCGCAGAACGACAGGGGGGAGGGTGGAGCCATTCGGCGACGCGGGTGGGAGGTTTTGCGGTTCCCCCAGTTCAAGTGGGGGAGTGACCGCGCCTGTCGGGGGCTTCGCGGAGCGAGCCGCGCCTTTGTCAGAGTGAGCGAGCGAAGCCCCCTTGAAAAGTGGGGGAACGACAGGGCGGGTCTGGCCAAGCTGGGGATGAGCCTGTGGAGCCCCCCGAAAAAATGGGGGGTTCGCAGAATCAGCCAATCGTCCGACAGCGCCGCGCTGCGGCACCCCCTTTTTTGGTGGGGGGACGGCAGAACCCGTTCGTGCTTTGTCGAAACCGCGCCGGAAAACCCCCGGAAGAAAAGGGGAGTTGTCCGGCCTAAGAGGGGACCCGGTTGGGGCGTTCCGTACGCTGCCGGGCTCGCCTGGCGGGTGGCCCGGCGGATCCGGGTGGGTGTGGGGCTCAACCGCTTGCTTCTTCAGCCGATGAAACGCCAGGACTATTACCCTCCGACGGTGCCCGAGCAGGCGCTGTGGCTTCGATCCTTTGCCCGAGAGTTGCCCAGGGTGGCGGAGACGGTGAAGCTGCAGCCCCAGGACGTGACCGAGGCCGTCGCCGACGCGCGCTGGGTGGCCTACGTGGTCGGTCCGTGGCGGGCGGCGCTGCGCAACTTCTCCCCGGCGGCGACCTCCGCCATCGAGCACTCCATGACGGGCAGTGGGGATTCGGCGCAGGTCTTGCCCTCGTGGCATCCACCGGCGCCCGAGCCGGGCGTGGTGCCGGTGAAGCCCGGCGCGCTGAAGCGGATCTTCCGCATGGTGCAACGGGTCAAGTACGCTCAGGGCTACACGGAGGCGCATGGCCGGCAGTTGGGCATCCTGACGCGGGCGGACACGGCGGAGCACCCGCGCCCGACCTACAAGATCAAGCTGAAGCACGGCGCGCAGAATGATCACGCCGTGATCCGCTACTCGCGTCACGGTCGGGACGGCATCCTCATCCAAAGCCGCTGCGGCGGAGGCGGGTGGGAGGACCTGGCCGTCTGCACGGGCAGCGTGTACGAGGACAAACGCCCGCTGCTCACCCCCGGCCAACCCGAGCTGCGCGACTACCGCCTCTGCTACTGGGGCAGCGGAGTCCCCTTCGGCGAGTGGACCGACGTGACGACGGTGAATGTGGGGCCGTGATGGGTGGTGGCTGAAGATGCTTGAGGATTGACTTGCGGCTCCGAATCGAGTGCCATGGGTTTGTGCAGATTTGGTTGAGGACAGATTTTCACTCGATTGACCGAAGCCACCTCTCTCAACGCCATTCATATGAAAACCGTCGTGGGAGTGTGCAATTCTAGTCACTGGCAGATGAGAGCCGCTGGTTGCAGTAATTGGGTTTGGAGTTCAGTGGCGCTTCTCCTTTTGAGTGCTTTGTCCGGCCAGTGCGAGAGTGAGGCATCGGGCGAACCGCCCCGCACGTCGGACACACTGATTGCGAGCGATGCGGAATCTTTTACGAGGCACCATGTGCAAACCCAGGTTCAGGCCTTGTTCCAAGACAGACCAGGGATGGTGTCGGTCTTCACCACGGATCGCCAAGTATTTGACCTGAGGGAGCATCCAGACTCACCCCTGATGGGCTTTGCTGAGAAAGGCTTCTCAGGCTCACTTTCGGGTGTGCGTACCTTCTGGCACAACGCTTCGCCGCCGATGGTGTCGGACTTTTCGTTTCCCGCGATTCACGGTATTGCATGCATTCGCGTCGAGGACATCTCAGCCACTGGCCAGGGCAGCTTTGGACGCATGTGGGCAGCCTTTTGCTACGAGGTCCTCAATTTGGGCAGTTTGTCCAAATGGGAAGCGTTGCACGATTCAGCCAAACTGAGTTCGAAAGCGATGACTGAGGAGGAGTTTGTGAGAGCGGCTTGTTTGATTGAATGGCAGGCATCAAGCGAATTATGGCAGACCTTTGTGACGAGAATTCGTCCGTGGTTCGATGCCCACAAGATCCCCTACGAGTCGAA
>CAXBNA010000332.1:0-4831 GCA_963976915.1 uncultured Verrucomicrobiales bacterium | reverse complement strand
TTTACACGGGCGCGGATCCGAACGCCGTGTCCGCCCTGCAAGTGCTGCTGGAAGCCGCGCAGGAAACCGACCTCGTCACCACCGGCACCACCTGGCAGACAGCCAGCGATCCGACGGGCAAGAACACCAACATGGCGCTCGTCGGCGGATCGACCTCGAACCCCTTCGGCGGGCCGCAGTTCGTGCTCAACGACCGCTGGTTCACCATGCGCTACAAGACCAAGTTCGGCACGAACAACGTGCTGGGTGACAATGTCTATTCCCGCTGGATGCCGCCGCAGTTCGTGCCCGGCTGGATCAAGCGTGTGCTCGATGCCATCAACCCCTTCGAGCAGCGCGTGAAGGATCTCTACAACAACTCGGTGAACACCGACGTCAGCGTTCTCACCCAAGCCGGAACCCGCTGGGAAGGGGACATCGCGCTGACGATGGACAATATCGACGACGTGGGCCTCATCGCGATCTACGAGACCGTGCTCAACCGGGGCAAGAACATGAGCATCAACGCCAACACGAATGATCCCGACACCAACAATGCGCTGACTCTCGCGGCCGGTTACCTCAACGACCTCTACACCATCCTCGGCAACGAGGCCTACGCCGACGCCGCCAACCCGACCATCTCGCTCGACGATCAAGACACGATCACCGAGGTGAACACGAGCCGCTTCGCCTTTGAATCCCAAGTCGCCAGTTCGCTCGACGAAGAACTCGCCCTGCTCAAGGGCCGGGACGATTTCACCACGCGCATCGACGTAGCGCCGGCCTACAACCGCCTCTACTGGAACTACACTCAAGGCATCAACAGCGGCGAGGTCATTTACGCGGTGAACTACAACGTCAAAGAGAAGGTCGGCAGCAGCACCGCCGACGGCATCATCGACGCGGCCGATGCCCAGCGCATGTTCCCGCAGGGCCATGGCGACGCCTACGGTCACTACCTGACGGCGCTGACGGGTTACTACCAACTGCTGACCAACCCGAACTTCACCTGGACCCCGCGCGCGGAGGCCGTGCTCGTGCTGGGCCAGCCCGTGACGGTGGACTTCCAGGATGAGCGCAAGTTTGCCGCCGCCGCAGGCAACACGGCGCGCACCGCGCAGCAGGTGGTGGCTCTCACTTTCCGTCAAAACTATGAGGACGATCCCGCCCAAGGCTGGGGTTCCTACACCGACACAAAAGGCGAAAACTCCAGCTCCGGCGTGACGCGGCACCAGGGACTCGATGAATGGACCAGCCGCAGCACCCAGGGTGCCTATCTCAACTGGGTCGTGGGCAATGCCCTCGTGCCGGACGTGGACACCTATCACGAAGAAGGCAGCATCCAGAAGATCGACCGGTCGAATGTGCCGGAACTGCAACAACTCGCCAGCATCGGCGAGTCCTTCCAAACCACGATCGACAACGCCAACGCTCACCTCAATCCGCTGGGCCTCAGTCCCGGGGCCATCGCCTTCGACATCTCGCCCCTGGAGATGCAGGCGGGGAACTCCCACTTTGAGCAGGTCTATGAGCGCTCGCTGCGCTCGCTACTCAACGCCAGTGGGGCTTTCAACCAAGCGGGCCGCATGACGCGCTCGCTGCGCAACCAACAGAATCAGATCGACGACTACACCTCGGTCATCGCGCAGCAAGAGATCGCCTATGTGAATCAGTTGGTGGACATTTATGGCACCCCGTATTCCGGCGAGATCGGAGCGGGCAAACTCTATGCCCAGGGCTACGACGGGCCGGACTTGGAGCACTGGTTCATCGTGGACCGGCCAAACGACTTGGTCGACACCAGCCAGACCTTCGCGGTCACCATTCAGGAGGCGAATGGCATCAACAATTTCACCGGCCAGGCCATCAACGACGTGGTCAAGGCCAAGACCTCCCCGCTTCTCGTCTCGAAAACGGTGACGGTGCATCCATCCCAGTGGGTGCAATACAACGATGTGTGGAAAACCGGCGGCCTCGGATCACGCGCGGAGACTGGTGATCTCCAAGATGCCCTTCAGGATGCCCAGCAGAGCTACCTCGCCCTCTCCGAAGCGAGAGTCCGGTACCTGCGGCACGATGCCGATCTGACCAATGCGCAAACGATGCTCCAGGCATTTGTTCAGTCTCAGATCAACGCTCAAGCGACGACCGACAAGGCAAGAAAAAGCATCGCCATCTCCAAGGGGATTGCGACAACGCTGAAGCAAGCTTCAAAAAACAAGGTCATCCTCGCCGACGGGGCCATCTGGCTCGGAAATGCCTTGGCTGAAGCCTTTCCCCGTATGGCTGGACTGGCGACTGATGTCACTTCCGCCGGGCGTTCCGCCGCCAAGTTCACCTCCAAAACGCTGTGGATCTCGCTCCAAGTGGCAGGTGCCGTCGCAGAAGCTGCCGCCGCTGCTGCAAATCTCAATGCAAGCATTGAGCTGACCGAACTAGAAGATGCGGTTCGTGAAGCGGAGTTTGACCGGGAGGCCATCCAACTCGCCTACGAAGTGAATCTCATGTATCGCGAAGCCGTCACCCACGCGAACGAGTTGATGCAACTCGCTCTGGCCCATCAGCGTGCGCTACAGAACGTCCAGAATGTCCTCGCCGAAGGGGATCGCATTCTGCTTCAGCGCGAAGTCTTCCGCCAGCGCGCGGCAGCCATCATTCAAGGCTACCGGACGAAGGATCTCGCGTTCCGCATCTTCCGCAATGAGGCGCTGGAGCAGTATCGCAGTCTGTTCGATCTGGCCAGCCGCTACACCTACCTGGCTGCGAAGAGCTACGACTACGAGACCGGCCTGCTCGGCAGCACGCAGGGGCAGGGCGTGTTTGAAAAGATCGTCGCGGCACGCTCGCTCGGAGATCTCACCAATGGCGTTCCGCAGGCCACCGTCAGCACCCTAGGTGACGCGGGGCTGGCGGGAACCATGGCGCAGATGAACGCCGACTTCTCCGTGGCGGAGGGACGCCTGGGCATCAACAACCCAGATCAATACGGCACGGTCTTTTCGCTCCGGCAGGAGCTCTTCCGCATCCTCCACCTCCCCGGGATCACCAGTGATGACGATGCCTGGCAACAGACGTTGGAGCAGCACATCCACTCCAACTTGCTGGCGGACTCGGACGTGGCGACGCAGTGCCGCAACCTGAAGAAGCCCGACGGTTCACCGGTCCCCGGCTTCATCATTCCCTTCAGCACCAGCATTCAGCACGGCAGGAACTTCTTTGGTCTCCAACTGGCCGGTGGGGATCACAATTTCTCGGCGACCAGCTTCGCCACGAAGATCTTCTCGGTGGGCATCGCATTGCCTGGTTACGTCGGCATGGATCCCTACGCCACCGGTGTACCGATCGGTGCCACGCCACCACCCGACAACACCGATCCCAACGTTCTCAGCGCCACGCCTTACCTCTACCTCATTCCCTGCGGCAACGACTACATGCTGGCACCGCCATTGGGCGACACCAACACGCTGAGAAGCTGGACCGTGCGCGATCAGGCCCTGCCGCTGCCCTACAACCTGGGTGCCACCGCCTTCAACAGCACCCAATTCTTCAACGCCAACGGAACGCTGAGCGAACAGCCCTGGATCCTGCGCAAGCATCAATCCTTCCGCGCCGTGAGTGACGCGACCTTCTTCTACAGCTTCCTCCCCGAGGAATTCTCCAACACGCGTCTGATCGGCCGCAGCGTCTGGAACAGCCAGTGGAAGATCGTCATCCCCGCTTACTCTCTTCTTTACAATGAGCAGGAGGCGCTCAATCGCTTCACGGCGACGGTCAAGGATATCCAACTCTTCCTCAAGACCTACTCACACTCTGGGAACTGATCGAATCCCAAGGAGGGGGCTGGCTCAGCCCCCTTGGGTGGGAATGGTAGCCCTGGGCCAGTGTGATTGTTTTGTAGCCGCGCCTGCAAGGGGGGGATCCGGGTGGGTGATGTGGGTGGGTCGGCCACCTTCTTGCGAAGGCAGCTACGAGGGCAAGGAGCACTTGCTACGTGCGACTCCTTGGTGGTTCACCTTACGGCACGAACTGGCCGCGGCGGATCTCGGAGCCTTTGAAGATGATGCGGAAGCGGAAGACCTTTTTCTTTCGGCATTCGATCTTGCCAGTTTCGAGGTCGAAGCGCTCGGGGATCTCGATGCGGTGGAGATCGGCGGTGGCGTGGTAGCCGCGCTCGGAGAAGATGTCGATCAGCATCGCGAGGGCTTCGGTGTTGTGGAAAAGCTTGTCCTCGGTGTTGATGTCGGCCCGGCCGGAGATGGCGTGGCGGACGACGATGGGCATCATCTTGTGCTGGATGAAGTCCACGACGGTCTGCATGAGCTCGGGCTGCTCGACCTTGTAGCGGTCGAGCCGGCGGACGAGGTCCTGCCGCGCATGGCGTACGATCTCGCTGGCGAGCGGGAGGTCGCGCAGTTGGTCGAAGGTGCGCGGGTCGAGTTCGAGCGAGCTCTGGTAGTCGAGCTCCCGGACGATGTTTTGCTGCACCTTCTCCAGGGGTGCCTGGGCGTTGATGAAGTGGTAGTGGAAGATCTCCTTCAGCGAGACGAGCGCGTCGTAGGTCTTCTCTTTGAAGACGCGGTAGCGGTTGCGGGCGAGCGCTTCGTCAAAGTCGGTGTTGCGGACTTCCCAGAGCTCACCCAAGCCCGAGCGCTGAACCTCCTCGTTGTGGGCGAGCACTTCCTGGCCCCGTTTGAGCTGGCGATTGATGCTCTCTGCCTCATCGACGAAGAGTACCATGATGTGGAAGATGGGCTGCTTGAAGTGGGCGGCATCGGGGGTCTCGGAGAAGTCACGACGAAGGCGGATCATCTCATCGAAAAGGAGCTTCAAGCACTCGACCTGCACCTGG
>CAXBNA010000331.1:0-4878 GCA_963976915.1 uncultured Verrucomicrobiales bacterium | reverse complement strand
AGGTCAGCAGGGTGAGGCCCAGCGACAAGGGGATCGCGGTCAGCGTGATGGCCGTGACGCGGAAGTTGAGCAGGAACAGGAAGAGGATGACAGCGACCATGATGGCTCCGTCGCGCAGGGCCTCGACAAGATTGTCGATGGAGAGTTTGATGAATTCCTCCTGGCGATAGAGAGTGACAAGCTCGGAGCCTTTGGGGAGGGATTTGTTGAGCTCTTCCAGTGCTTCATCGACCTTGGCGGTCAGCGCGATCGTGTCGAAACCTGGAGCCTTGCGGATCATCAAGATCACTCCGCGGTCACTGACTTTGCCATCCGCATTTGGCTCGCGTCCGGCCACTCCGAATCCCGCATCGCCGCGCATCGGCTCGATGTCCCATTTCACATTGGCGACATCGCGAATGTGAATGGGGCGGTCGTTGCGATGGGCGACCACGGTGGTGCCGATGGTCTCCGGCTCGGTCGTCATGGCCAGATTGCGGACCATGATTTCCTGAGCGCGCTCAGTGAGGAAGCCGCCAGTGGTGTTTTTCACGGCTTCCGCAGCGGCGTCTCGCAGTTCCTCATAGGAGATTTGGTGCAGCAGCATCCGCTCGGGATCGGGCTGCACCTGAATCTGCTTCACGCCACCGCCCATGGAGAGCACCTCGGCGATGCCGGGGATGGACTGGATGCGGCGGGCCACCACCCAGTCGGCTAGCACCCGCAGGTCACGCGGCGAGGTTTGGTGGGTGGGATCGCTCAGGCCGACGAGCAGGATGTCACCCATCAACGACGAAACCGGCGTCATGTAAGGGGTCGTGCCTGCGGGCAAAGTATCACCCACGCCCATGAGCCTCTCCTGCACGAACTGACGGGCCCGGTAGATGTCTGTGCCCCAGTTGAACTCGACGAAGATCAGTGACAGGCCGATGTCATTGGTGGTGCGGATACGATCCACCCCGGTCACGCCCATCAGGGCGTTTTCCAGCGGCACGGAGACCAGGGTCTCGACCTCCTCAGGCGAGTACCCCTTGGCTTCGGTGAGCAGGGTGACTGTCGGCTTGGTGAGGTCGGGGAGCACATCGACCGGGGTTTCGAGGGTCTTTTTCACCCCGAGGATGAGGACGACCAGAGCCATCATGATAATGAGGCCGCGCTGGGCGAGCGAAAAACGGATCAGGCGGTCAAGCATGGGAACCTCCCTTCTTGTGCTTCAGATTCCACCAGAGCTGGACGAAGACGATCAGCAAAAGCGTGCATCCAGATGCATAATAGATCAGCCAGTTCGGAGCGCCGCCTGGGGCAGCATCCTTGTGGTCGTGATCTGCTTTCTCGGCAGCAGCATCACCACCGGATTTGAGTTCCGAACCATCTTCGGCGTGAGCGTGGCCGTGGGCGGAATCAAGCGCTTCTTTCAGCGAAACACTGCCACCACCGGCGAATCCCAGCATGTAAGACCCCTGCGTGACAACCTCGTCTCCGGGAAAGATCCCTTCTTTGATTTCAACCCACCCGTTGCCTCTCTCTCCCGTCACCACCGGAGCCTTCACGAAGGCGTTGGCAATATCAAAGTCCTTCACAAAAACCACTCGTGAAGCCGGGTCTCCCTGCACCGCCTCCTCGGGGACGGCGAGCACGTTGGGACGGGTCGAGATGATGATGTCGAATTCGGCACGCATGCCGGGCTGGAGATGACCGTCGGGGTTGGGCACCACGAAGACGCCCTCAATCGCGCCTGCCTCAAGATCAGCCTTGACGCCGAAACGCAGTAGCTTGGCTTCGATTCCACCACCCCCAAGGGCGGGAAAGCGGATGCGGGCGCGGGTTCCCGGCCCAATTCCGGCGGCACGTTGCTCAGGAATGCGTGCCACCACCCACATCTGTGAACGGTTTGAAATGTCGAGCAGGTCCTGGTTCGGCTCGACCGGCTGGCCTGGGAGTACATGAGATTGGGTCACCAGTCCGTCGAGCGGCGTTGTGAGTTCGATCGTGGGCGGCGGATCGCCCGGTTGGCGGCTCTCGACGCGCACCAGCGCCTGGCCCTTCTTGACGGTGTCGCCGATGAACGCATTGACAGCGATGGCCCGGCCAGCAATGCGGGAGGATACCGAGTATTGGTTGCCGGGGATTTCCTCGACCCGGCCGATGGCAAAGACGGTTTGTTCAAAGTTGCGCTCCTCGACCATCACCGTTTCAAGGCGAAGGTTCTTAACGCCGATTTCATCGAGGATCACGGTGCTGGCAGCGCGACCAGAGGCATCGGATTCCTCTGCTCCTGCGGGCGAGCTACAGATGCTGGCAAGGGCGGCCAGTGCGAGTATGTGTCGTTTCATGGGGATATTGAGCAAATGGGGTTTAGGGAATGGGAAGCGCTTTTGGAGCGGGTGATTGATCGATGTTTGATGGCGTATGCCGACCCACTGCTGCTTCATATCGGATGCGAGCGAGGTGGAAATCCCGGAGGGCGTCGAGTGAGGCGGCTTCAAGCTGCAGTCTTTGATCGCGAGCTCGGAGCACGGACAGAAGATCGGCCTGTCCGGATTCGTAGGCGTTCTGCATGGCCTCCATTTGCTCTCTGGCGAGCGGCAGCAGTGTGTCTCGGGTCTCCCTTACGATGGAAGCATTGGTCTCCATCTCCTGGCGGGCAGTGCCAGCCTCGCCGTTGATGCGAATGGCGAGTGCTTCGCTCTCGAGTTGTGCCCGTTCGGCGGCCGCAGCCTTCTCGGTGATCTCACCTTGGTTGCGGTTCCAGAACGGCAAGGGAATTGAAACACGGAAGCCCAAGAAGCCTGTGCGTTCACGCTGCCCCGGTGTCACGTCCTGCATTTCCCGACCCGCAAAGAATCCTGCGGTGATATCTGGAAGGCGTTTGGCTCTGGCAAGGTCTTGTTCCGTTTCAGCCGCTTGGATTTTCGTTTGGGCGAGCTGGTAGTCAGGCCGCCTCATCCACGAGGATGAGCGCGGAAGTGACATCGTGGGAAGATCCCCTGAAAACGTCAGTTTGTCCTCGGAACACAGGCCCAGCATCGGCTTGAGCTGCCCGAGGAGGCTTACACTTTGAGCCTCCAGCAGCCTTGATTCCACGCGGAGACGTTGTGCGTCGAGCTGTACTTGCTTGGCGTCCAGAGGCGAGACTTCACCTGCCTTGGCGCGGCCACTGGCAAACTCAGCGAGCCTTTGTGCCAGCTCGGTTTGTTGTTGTCGGAGGTCTCGTTGTTTTGCAATGGTGAGGAGTTGAACGCCCTGCTGTTGAGCCTCTGCGATCAATTTGCGCTCGACGTCCAGCACCTCCAATTCTGCACCAGTGACAAGCTGGGAGGTGAGTCTTTTCTCCAGACTCAATCGGCGCGTGATGGGAAACGATTGATCGATGGAGAAGGCTCCCGCTTGGGGGCTGACATTGCTTTGATTTTGAAATTCGTAACCGAAGGTTGGATTGTCGAGACGACCCGCACCGAGTTGGCGTCCCTTGGCCTCATGGATTGCGAGACGGGCGGCCTTTAGTGCGGGGTGATGATCGCGAACCCGCAAGGGGAGTTCGGACAAGGACAAAGTGAGTGCCGACGCAGAGGAGAGCGACGCAAAGAACAAAAGCAGGAAGACAAGATGATAACGGTGCATGGATGGGACGATGGTTTGAGATATGCGGACGTGGACACGCCACTCCCGAAGGAACAGGCGGAGCAATCAAGCGCCATGGCCGTCAATCGTGGACGGCGGCGCGGGGAGCCCTATCTCAAACTAACATCACTATGCATCGCGCCACGCGCACAGCCGCAGGCGGACTCGTGCCTCCGGCGTCCAGACGCGAGAACAGAAGATCATCTTCAGCAAGCTTCTGTTGCATTAGCCAGTCACGCACAGAAATCTCTGCAATCTGCACGGCAATAAACGCAGGCGTGATGATAGTAACTAAACTGGAGGGAGAAACTTCCAAGACCACCTTGAGTGGCGCATGTTCCTCTCTCTCTCCCGAGTCGGTGCAATCTTTCGCAGAGTTACCATGACAAGGAGCGCTGTCCTTTTGGCCCTCTACCATGACTCGATGACAGTGGTCGCTTTCCGTCTCGACAATTGCACCTTCGTGATCACAAACAAACCCGCGCTGCATCCCAAACATCTGGGCGCACGCCACAGCCAAAACGGCTAAGGTGGTAAATGTGCTTTTGCAGATAGATGTCATCCAGTCGATAGGATGCTTTGGGGTTAGATTTATTCAATGAAAATTTCAATACTCCTGAGTTCAATGGAATGAACTCAGGAGTGTTATGAGTCCATCAATCACTCGTCGCAGGTGCAGGCGTATTCGGGGTTGCCGCACTCTTTGCAGGTGTGGAGTTGTAGTTTGATGCGAAAGTTCTTGGTCTTGGCCTCGGGGGTGGACTTGGCCTGGAGAACGACTTGGTAGCCTTCGCCTTCGGGGAGGGGAGCTTTCGAAACGAGGAGATCGCCCTTCTTCTCAAACTCAATCTTCACTTTGCCGCTCGGGGCTTCGGCAGTAGCGGTGATGACTTCGGTGGTGGCGGCCTGGACTTTCATCGCGGCGTCATAGACGGCGATGCTGATGCTGCGGTCTTTCTCGACGAAGAACTCGGCGTGCTTGTCGCCAAGTTCGAGGACGAGGCCTTTGCGGGGACCAGCTTTGACTTTGGTGTCGGCGAAGGCGGCGGTGGTGGCAAGAGCGGCGATGATGAGGATGTTGAGCAGTGTTTTCATGGTGTGTGTGTTTGTGGTTTGGATTTCTCAAGCCACCCGCTAGGCATCGTCGCGGCGGGAAACTGGAGGAAATGGGTGCGGACAGTTGAGGATGCTCTCATTTGACCTTCGGGGTGCCTCGGAGCAGGCGCAGGGCATTGAGGACGACGAGCAGGGTGGCTCCAGTGTCAGCGAGGATCGCCA
>CAXBNA010000330.1:0-4892 GCA_963976915.1 uncultured Verrucomicrobiales bacterium | reverse complement strand
GCGTTTCACGAACTTGTCGTTGGTGGAGGCAAGAGCGGCCTCGGCCTCGATGCCGACCTTTCGGGCCAGGTTGACCACGCTGAAAAGCAGGTCCCCGATCTCCTCGTTGAGGGCGGCGCTGTCGCCACTGGCGAGCGCTTCCTTCACCTCGGCCACTTCCTCCTGGATCTTCTCGAAGACGGGCTCCACCTCGGGCCAATCGAAGCCGACGCGGGCGGCCTTCTTTTGAAGCTTTTGGCCCCGCATGAGGGAGGGCAGCCCGCTGCCGATGTTGTGAAGGAGGCCCTTCTTCGTGGTGCCGCCTTTTTCCGTCCGTTTGATCGCGTCCCACTGGGTCAGGACGGCGGCGGAGGTGTCGGCCGTGGTCTCGCCAAAGACATGCGGGTGGCGGCGGACGAGCTTGTCCGCGAGGACCGTGGCCATTTGATCCAGATCGAAGGCCCCCGTCTCCGAGGCGATCTCGGCGTGGAGGATCGGCTGCAGGAGGATGTCGCCCAGCTCCTCGCAGGTATGCTCGACGTCGCCGCTGCGGATCGCTTCGACCGCTTCGTAGGCCTCTTCCAGGAGGTGGGGGATCAGCGACTCGTGGGTCTGCTCCTGGTCCCAAGGGCAGCCGCCGGGGGCACGGAGGCAATGCACGACCTGACGGAGTCGGGTGAGGGGATCGGGATGGGTGGGGGCTTCCATCCGTCCATCATGCGTGCTCTGGGCGGGGGTGCGAATGGAAATCCGCGATTGATTCGAGGGAATACGATGCCAGCATCCAAGCTCCGATCCACGGAGTAACTAACAGAACACCCACTCATCTATTTATTATGGCCAGCGAAGCATTGGTGACCCTCACCGAAGACAATTTTGAAACCGAAGTCACTGGATCCAGCGTGCCTGTGATCGTGGATTTCTGGGCGGAATGGTGCGGACCCTGCCGGATGCTGACGCCGATCCTCGAAGAGCTGGCCACCGAAAAAGGCGCCGCCGTGAAGATCGGGAAGGTCAATGTCGATGAGAACCCCAATCTTTCCCAGAAGTTCAACGTCCGCTCGATCCCGATGCTCGTCTTCTTCAAGGACGGCCAAGCCAAGGAAACCGTCGTCGGCGTGCAGTCCAAGGGCGCTCTGGCCGCCAAGCTGGATGCCCTGGCCTGAGGCTGAGACTGAGGCTCCGCCGCGAGCGATCTGACCATCCTCTTTGAAAAAGGTGGCCCCGTGAAGGGGCCGCCTTTTTTGGTGGGGTTGACAGGTGGCGTTATCGTACCGCATCTATGGAATTGGAAGCTCGACCCACTCATGAAATCCTCGGGCAAGGCCGAAAATGGTCTTGGATGGTGGGCGTCATCGTCATCGCGGCCATCGCTGCCGCTTGGGTGTTTCTTCAGCAGAGAAAGGCCTTTGATCGCCAAACGCCCGAACATGCTGTCGCGGTGATTCAGGCGATGGCTACGGTCGAAGATGTCACCGCGAACAAGGCGTTCTTGACGCCGCAGGGCGAGCGCTTGGTCACTCACTTGCTGAATCAGCGGAAGGGACCATCCAAGGATGAGGCAACCGTGTGGTCGGAGCCTGAGATTCGCGGTAATGAATGCTTTGTCCCCTTTAAGAGAGGTGAGGGTGGAGGGCACCTCGTACTGCGCCGGGGAGACGTTTGGAAATTCGATGACATCGTCATGACCCGGCTGGACGGCCAAACCATCGACATATCCATGGCCTTCGCCATGGAGCATCCTTTACAGGCAGCCTTGAAGGTGGGATGGCAATCGGTTGATTGGGAGCGTGGGATGCGCATCGCGTTGGAACTTGCTCCCATTTTCGCTGGAGGATTTTAGCTCATGGCAGCATTGGGCGAGCTGCTCCTGGCCATCACCTCATTTGTCATCGAGGCGACGGTGCTGGCCGTGGTCGTCTTGTGTCGGGTGCTGAGATCCATCTTCAGTCCGCAGCATCGGAGACAACTCAAAAACGATTGGAAGGCTTCCTCCTGGAGTCGTCTTCAGATCCTCTTCGTGGCGCTTATCTACGGAGGCATTCTTCTGCTCGCAGGTGCCTTTTGGCTTCCGTGGATTGGCACCGCGCCTCAGAAGGAGCCTGCGCTAAAACGTGATTTGAAGAAGGAAGCCGGCTCGAAGGTGGTGGAATACCTCCGTGAAAAGCTCGCGGAGTGAAACGAAACGAATCCGTCTCCCGCATCATGAGTCGTCACTTGGTCACGGTACACCACGGTGATTCCATCTCCAAGGTGAGGCAGTTGATTCAGGAGCATGGCGTGCACCACATCCCGGTCGTGAACGGAGATCTGCTGGTCGGCATCGTCAGTTGGAGCGATGTCCTCCGCGTGAGTTTTGGCGATGCCTTCGGCGCGGACACCCGTGCCGTGGACGCCACCTTGGATCACTCGATGACGCTTGAGCAGCTCATGAAGCGCGATCCCCAGACCATCCACGAGGACGCCCCGATCCGTGAAGCCGCCGGGATTTTGGCTCAAAGCGAGTTCCACGCGCTGCCTGTCGTGCGCGATGGACGGCTCGTCGGCATGGTCACCAGCACGGACCTCATTCAGTACCTTCTGGAGCAGTTTTAGGACGGCAGCGCCTGACGGGCCTCTTTGCGGGGGGACCCGCTGCGCCCGTGGGCGAGGGATGGTTTTCCGACGGGCGTTTTAGCGGAGACGGGCCATGCGGGCCACTTTCTCGAGCTCCTTGTCCATCTCTTTGTCGCTCCGTCCACGAACCAGATGCTTGGCCACGGCCTCGTTCGTGTCCATATTGGCGTCCAGAGCATCGATGAAGCGGCGGAAATGCGCGGCATCGCCATCGCCATCCACATGGAAAAAGAAGTAGGAGGCCAGGGTGCCGGAAACCCGCATCCCGTGCTCGTCCCACTCAGGGCCATTGCGGACCAGGTCGCTGTATTTCTCCCAGCTCAGTTGGGCCAGGGTGTTCCAGGAAGCGATGGGGATCTGCCCGTTGGTCCGGTAGCGGTCGAGCCGCTCTCCCAGATCTCCGCGCAGTTCGGTAAAGATGTAGCGGCCTTTGACGTAGCGGGCGGCAGCCAGGTAGTTCCCGAAACCGGTGTAAAACCACGGCGGAACCTTGGCACCCAGCCGCCCCAGGCATTGCAGCCCGACGTCATAGGAGAGGGCGCGGCAGGCGTCCTCCCCATCCGAATCAAAAATGAACCGCTTGCCTGACTTGCGCAGTCCCAACCCCTTGGTTCGAATCAGGCATCGAGGGGGGAAACTCTTGACCGAGATCGTGAAATTGGGGGTGCCACCCGCCTTGAGGAAGCCGTCGTAGTCCTCATAAATTTCCGTGCGGAAGCGGCCATTCTCGCCTCCGGGGGCAGGTCGGAGGCCAATGGGCAGAGCGTCCACGGCCATGTAGCTAGCCTCGAAGAAGCGGCCGAAGTCACCCACCACGGCGTTTCCCAGCCGCACATCCGCCACAAAGTCAAAGTGGGCCGTCTGGTAATGAAACACCTTGGTGTCTTCGTTCTCCTGAACCACCGTGACCTCCGGCGGCTCATCCAGACCCACCGTGGTCGGCCAACCGGCCATTTTGACGCCGGACACATCGGCCTGGCTGCTTGGAGACATGGCCGCCTTACCGGCCTGCTCTTCGACGTAGGCACGGTCACTGTCCGAGAATCGAATGATCGGCACTGCGCTGGACTTTCCATCCCTCAGCACCAGTCTCACCTCCCGCCCATCGAAGCCCGCCATCGCCGCCTCGATTTTCCGACCCGAAACATCCGTCCATGTACGCCATGCCAACTCTTCGGCGGGAAGCGTCAATGGCAGGGAGAGCCATGCCAGGGCAAGCAATTGGTTCCTCTTCATGCCTAGGCTTGTATAGGAGTGGTTTCCATTTGTCAACCCCGTGGACTGGACCGCCTTGGTGAGGTGCTCGGCTGTGCGTCGGTCTCCAGCGCGCGGAAGATCGGCCCTCCTAAGGGCGCTGGGTGCGCTCAGTTCCGCCGAAGCGCCAGGATCAGCTCGTTGATCTTGTTGCCCACGGTTTCCATGTCGGTGAGGGAGGGGGAGACGAAGGGACCAGGACACGGGGGAAATCCGTCGATGCCGCGCCAAACGGGATGATTCAGGTTTCTGAAGCATCTGATAGGCGAATCGCATATCGATTGCCTCGGATCACCGAAAGGTTTGGAAGCGTGAAACCTTCAGCTGTGGGGAGCCAAAAGCCGCATCCATTGACAGACGGGCGCTCCAGCGGCATTCTTGAACTGAATTGAAGGACGCCATCCGCGTGAAAAGCGATATGCGGATGCGTAAACCAATACTGTTCGGCAGAATATCTTTGACCAATCACGCATCATGAAATCAGGGGACTCATATCAACAGAAGCAGGTGTTGCTGTTTCAAAGACTGGTGCAAGCGTTGAGAGAGCATCGCGAGATTACCAGCAATCAGGCCTATGACGTCCTTTCTGCCCAAATGGCGGGCGAAGAAGCTCCACTGAACGAGGCGGACCGCTTAGGGATCTATGCATTCCTCACCGACCTGGAGAAAAGCGGATTCGTGACATTGGAGCGAAGGAGAGGAATTCCATCAGCGACTACATTCTATATTGCGAGTGAGAAGCTATTTGATGGCGAGCCTCCAGATCCACCCTCACTACAATCCAAAAAGGGCGGGTGTTTAGGCGTGTTGAGTGTGCTCTTGCTTCTCGGGGTGGTGATGTCCGCCATCAAGTCCGGCAAGACCGGAGAAGCCGAACAAGACGAGACACAGCAACCCCTATCAGCCGCCCTGTTTACATGCTCTTCCGTATTTCAACCTTTAATCCCGTGATTGACGCTAGCCCTCGCTGATAGGGGTGCGTGCTCTTTGACGTTGCTATGGCTGCCCGTTCGTCAATGGGCAAAGTGGCAGAGTGCCTATCT
>CAXBNA010000329.1:0-4923 GCA_963976915.1 uncultured Verrucomicrobiales bacterium | reverse complement strand
GCCGTTGGGCAACGTGCGGCTCGATCTGCCGGATTTGGGCCCCTGGACCGGTGGACCGAATCCGTTGCTGCCCCCCTTGTCGCCGGACGTTGTTCCAATGGGCATCCGGAAGGAGATGCAGCAGGGATCTGAAGCGGAAGCGGTGATTCGGCGGGCACGTGATGAGGCGGTCCAACAGGGTGGTGCTGCCGAGGAGGATTGATCTGCTCTCACAGGTCGAGCGTTACAACTGGGAGGTGGGGACCGCGGGGCGGCGGGCGCAGGTGGATTTGATTCAGCCGATGGATCGACGAAAACTTGCGTCGGTGGGTTTTCATCCAGAGCTCGAAGGAGAGATCGAATCGTTTGGGCTGGCCTTTCGCATGCAGGCGGAGGTTCCCGACGTGTTGGACCTGCGTTCGGAACCCCAAGAGATTTTGGAAATGTATGGGGTGGGCAAACTCGACCCATTCGCCAAGCAGGGTCTGCTGGCGCGGAAATTGGCCGCGTCGGGGGGGGCGATTCATCGAGGTGACGGCCCCGGTCAATTGGGATCACCACCGGGGCTTGAAGTCATCGTTGGAAAAGACGTGCGGAGCGACGGATCAACCAATCACGGCGCTCCTGGCAGATCTGAAGAACCGCGGGTTGCTCAAGGATACACTGGTGGTTTGGGCGGGTGAATTCGGTCCCACTCCCTATGCGCAAAGTGGGGATGGTCGCGATCACAATCACAAGAGCTACAGCATCTGGATGGCTGGTGGCAGAGTGAAGGGCGGGTTCATCACCTATGGTGCGACTGATGACATCGGCCACAAGGCCGTACTTGATTCCATGCACATCCATGACTGGCACGCAACGATCCTCCATTTGCTGGGGCTGAAGCACAAGGCGCTGACCTTCGATCACGCCGGTCGGGCCTTTCGCTTGACCAACGTGTCTGGAAACGTGGCGACCGGAGTTCTAGCCTGAGGCGATGCGATTGGACGGAATCACGTCCTTCCCGGTCGGCCGAAAGTTGGGGATAAGGGTTGCGGCAATCCGTCTTCTGGCGAAAACCGTAACCTTACGCGAATCCGATGGATTCTTCTGGGGCGGACATTCGCCCGGTTCCTCATCACTCCGTTATGTATCTGAATTCGAAGCCCTTCCTCACTGTCGTTTCCTTCTGTTGTTTGACTCTCCCCTCGCTGGCTCAGAGCGACGGGGTGGCGGCGGTTGCCCCAAAGCCAGTTGCCATTTCAGCGGAGATGCCGGTGGACCAGTTGAAGATTGTTCTGAAGCCGATGACCAAAGAGGAGTTGGCGGATGAAGTGATTGTCTGGCGGGATCGGCTCAAAGGAAAAGCCACGGAGATTGCCGCGTATGAGGTGGGTCTCCGGCAGCCGGATGCCGACAGCGAGGGTGAGGAGGCTGCTGCGAAAAAGGAGGATTTTCAGCGTCAATTGAATCGCTTGCGCGAAGAGCAATCCATCTTGCTGGGCCAGTTCGATGAGGTGCTCGATTCCTATGAACTGAAGGGGGGCGATGTGTCGGAATATCGCCAGTATGCCGCTGCACTCGGGGGCATCACTGTCGATGCCACGGATGCAGTCGGCACGTGGATCGCGGCGACGGGTTGGCTGTCTTCAAAGGAGGGCGGGATCAAGTGGTTGGTCCATATCGCGCAATTCTCGGGGATCATGATCGCGTTCTGGTTCATTTCCCGACTGATCGGAGAGCTGGTGAAAAAGGCGCTTACCGGGAGGCATGTCCATTTGTCAGGGCTATTGAAGCGATTCATCAACAACATGGTTCGGCGTGTGATCCTGCTGATCGGGCTCATGGTGGCGCTCGCGACGGTGGGCGTGAATGTGGGAGCGCTGGTCGCCTTGATCGGGGGTGGGGCCTTTGTCCTCGGCTTTGCTTTGCAGGACACGTTGAGCAATTTTGCCAACGGGATGATGGTCCTGCTCTACCGTCCGTTCGATGTCGGAGATGCGGTGGATGTCGGTGGTGTTTCGGGAACCGTGGATGCGGTGTCTCTGGTGAACACCACGATTCGGAGCTGGGACAACAAGCTGATTTTGGTTCCGAACAAGGAGGTGTGGGGAAAGGTGATCACGAACATGACCGGTAGCTCGGAGCGTCGCGTGGACATGGTCTTTGGCATTGGCTATGCGGACGATTCAGACAAGGCGAAAGCCATCCTGGAACGCGTGGTCAAAGAGCACGAACATGTCTTGGAGGAGCCCCCGCCCACCATTCGAATGCATGAATTGGCGGACTCCAGCGTGAATTTTGTGGTGCGGCCGTGGACCAAAACGTCCAATTACTGGTCGGTTTACTGGGATCTCACTGAGCGGGTGAAGAAGGCGTTTGATGCCGAGGGCATTTCGATTCCGTTTCCGCAGCGCGATGTTCATGTGTATCAGCACCAAGACCTTGTCGGCCCGAGTCAAGGCGATCCAGGCACTCAGGCCCTCCCCCTCAAGACGGAGAGGAGTGAGGACGTCTCGCCAAAGGGAATCGATTCTGAGGATGAGAAGTAGGCGGATGATGGCGTGATTGGTGCTTGGCAGGACCTAACTTGCTTTGCATTCTACTCTCGATGAAGTCGCTCCGTTGGATTGTTCCCTTTCTGTGTCTGAGTGCCTTTGTCGGGCTCGGCCTGTTGAGTTCCTGCTCGATCTCGACTCTCGGCGGCGGCCGGAGCACGTATGGCGACCGGCCGGGGCCTGTCGGGTTTCGAACGGTGATCATTGATGCCGGTCACGGCGGAAAAGACTCCGGGGCGCGGGCAAGGGGGCTGACTGAGAAGACGCTCACCCTCGATTTGGCAGAGCGCTTGCGGAAGGAGTTGGATCGTGACTTCAGGGTCGTGATGCTTCGAAAGTCGGACTCCTTTGTGGACCTGGATGATCGGGTGCGTCGCGCCAATGGCTACGGCGGGGCGATCTTGGTCAGCCTCCACTTCAACTACGGTTCGCGCTACTTGGCCGGACCCGAGACCTACTATTGGAGAAGCGACAGCTACTCGCTTGGAAAGCGCATCCAAGCTGCTTTGGAGAAAGCCTCGCCGTATGAGCGGGGCAACCGGGGCTTGGTCAGGCGTCGGCTCCGGTTGACTCGGAATCCGCTCATTCCCTGTGTGCTGGTGGAGGGCGGTTACTTGACGAACTCCTACGATGCCGGGCGGATCGCCACGAGCACCTATCGGCAGCAACTTGCCAAGGCCATTGCGGGTGCCATTCGGGATCAGCGAGCATTTGGTGATCGCGGGATGGGAACGCTACCCAAGCCGATCTATGCCCCGCTCAGCAAGTCGACGGATGCTCGGGATTCTTGGTGAGTTCCCACTTGGAGGAATCAGCGATGGCGCTGGATTCGAATCATCGGAGCTGGAAGCTGTTCGCTGGTGAACCAAAGGGTCTCAGCGTCTCGAGCATAGCAAACGGCCTCCATTTGGTGCGTGACCTTGGGCGCGATTTTGACGGGAGTCGCAGCCAAGTCCGTTGCAAGATCGTTGCCTTTACCCAACGTCCATTCGTAGATGTGGCTGTATGTGGCGATCAGCAGGTGACGGCCGTCGGGCGAAATGTCGGCGGCCGTGGCCATGGTGTTGTCTCTGGGCCGTTTCCCGAGGCGAGCTTCGGAGGGGAAGGTGATCTGCGTGACCAACTTCAGCACGGCCGTCGTTTCATGGGGACTGCTTTGAGGAAACGCGAAGATGTGGGTGAGTCCGGTGTCGGACTTGGTGAAAATCAGGATCTCGCCCGTCGATGGATGGACGGCAATGCCCTCCGCATTGTACGGGTGATCGGGGTAGGCTGCATGCAGGATGCGCGGAGTGTCGCTCCACGTTTCAGCGGGGTGTTCTTCCTTGAGTGACGGGACTTCAGGCTCGGGAATCTCGTAGATTTGGATGGATGGACGCATGCCGAGATTGTCGCCGATGTCGGCGATGAAGAGGCGGGGTTGGCCATCAACCCCGGGACCGATGGCGATGTCTTCCCAGTCAAGGTTCACCGCGTCCCGGAGTCGTACTTTGGCTCGGGTCCGACCGGCGGTATCGAGGGCGAAGATGCAGGGTTCACCACCGGAGTCGTTGAGGGTCCAGAAGATGTCCGGGTAGCGAATGGAACGAATGAGACCGGAGCTCTCGTTGATGCGGGCATCTGCGAGCGTGACTTCTGTTTCGACAAGGCCTGTCTCGGAGGTGGCTTGGGATAGGTCTCCGCCCAAGGCCACCGGCGCACAGGACACGCAGAGAAACGCCCAAAAAATAGCAGCCATCGAGCGCATCGGTATGTTGCGGGGTGTTGAGGTGAAAAATCAGCCGAGAGGCTGGGTGGGGCCTGGTACGATTCGCCGGTAGTGCAGCTCAACGCGACTGAGGAACCATTGCCACGTGCGCCCCGGCTTGCCTCCGTCCATCAGGAAGTGAGGGCAGTCCTTGTTTGGGACGCGGATCGACGGACTATAGCGGGGCCAATGATAGTGGGGGACGACGCGGCTCGTCGAGATCCCATAGCTGTAGCAGAGATAGGCCGCGAGGCGTGCGGTGCGGTCGATCGTTGTAGCCAGATCGTTGCCGCGATGCTCACACATCTCGATGCCGATGCTGTAGTTGTTTCCAGGTCCATCGAAGTCGGCATGCTCACCCTGCTCCCGGCAGGGAAGGTGCTGGATTGCCACATCGTCCTGAGTGGTGAAGTGCCAGGTGAGGTAGCCGATGCGGTTGCCACCCGCCCGCTTCGGGGCCTTGAGGGCACCCCGCTTGAGGGCAAGGGCGTGGTTGTATGCGTTGCCCGTGTAGTTCTGGGTGCTGTGAATGGTGACGTAACGCGGGGACATTGGGCGGTACTGCTTTCGACCCACGGTGCCAGCGGGAATCAGGTCGCGCTTCAGATTGATCTCCGCCAGCAATTGTTGGGGCGTCACTTGGCGCAATCGGGCGTCATT
>CAXBNA010000328.1:0-4931 GCA_963976915.1 uncultured Verrucomicrobiales bacterium | reverse complement strand
GAGGGGAGAGTTCACACCCCTTCTGCCACATCCGGAGACCGAGGTTACAGTGGAGCGTGAAATTCATGAGAACTTCGATCAGCGACTCCTCAAACGGGCCATTTGCACCTGCTTAAGAAATCGCAACAGCCCCCCCCTAAGCGCTCTGCAAAGATTTGAAAATACGTGAAACCACGTATTTATTCCACTTTCGACGTTAGGTGGCGTCACGACTCCACGCCATCACTGCCGCGGTGCGATTCTCGACACCCAGTTTTCGCAAAATGTTTTCCATGTGCTTCTCAACCGTCCTCGGACTGATGCGCAGCAGGTCAGCGACATCCCGGTTGCTCTTTCCCTCCGAGATCCAGCGCACCACCTCATGCTCGCGACGAGTGAGAGACTCCGGCTCAGAGTGAGACGAGGGGACGTGAGGCGAAGCAGGCATGCGATCAGGCAACGAATCGCAACTTTCTACGATTTGAGCCCTCGTCTTTAGACCATTGACCCGATTTCGGAAATACGTGTATCCACGTATTTTGACAATCCTTCAAAGCTTGGTTGGCATCACTTGTCCGTCTCCCCTCGACCCCACGCCATCACGGCCGCGGTACGATTCTCGACGCCCATCTTCCTCAGGACATTCTCGATGTGCTTCTCCACGGTCCTCAGGCTGATCCCAAGCACATCGGCAATATCGCGATTGCCCTTGCCCTCAGCAATCCAGCGCAGCACCTCATGCTCGCGGGGCGTGAGGGGCTCAGAGGTCGGGCCGGAAAATCGGGAGGATGCAGGCATGAAAACAGAGACGCAGGTTCGTGAGATCGGAAAAGGTCCGACGCCGCCCCTTTCTGCTGCTTCGAGAGGGTGAGGTTACATCGAAAGGGAAAAAATCCTCTCCGTGCTGTCTCCGCCAATCCATGGCACTCCGGCGGGCACAACTGAACCGCTGTGGCCGTGAGCACTGATCCCAACAAAAAGCGCCCCTGAATCATCCCCGGCTTGCCTAGAACTCCAAGTTAGGACACAAAGGAGCCGCCTTCTGTAGATCAGGCGGCTGGATGCGTCCGGCCTCACCCCTACGCGCCATGCCCGCTGCTCCCGAGGACCCACCTCCAAGCTGCCCCGTCTGTGGGACAGTGATACCGGCGGGGGCCCCGGGCGGCATGTGCCCCCGCTGCCTGCTGGCGGGTGGCGCGGCAGCGGTTTTGGGTGGGGCGAGAAAGCCGGAGCAGTTGCAGGACTTCTTCCCCGATCTGGAAATCGTTGGCCTGCTCGGAGCTGGAGGCATGGGTGCCGTGTATCACGCCCGGCAACCCCGGCTCAATCGCGATGTGGCGCTCAAGATCCTCTCCTGCGCCCCGCAGCATCACGCCGACTTCGCCCTGCGCTTCGAGCGTGAAGCGCAGACCTTGGCACGGCTCAAGCATCCCAACATCGTCACCATCTTCGACTTCGGCGAGCGGGATGACCTGTTCTACTTCCTCATGGAGTTCGTGGACGGCACCGACCTCCAAGAACTCATCCGCAACACCCCTCTCACCTCCAGCCAAACGATCGAGATCATCCAGCAGATCTGCAATGCCCTGCAATACGCCCATGACCAAGGCGTCCTCCACCGCGACATCAAGCCCGCCAACATCCTCCTGGACTCCCTGGGTCAGGTGCGCATCGCCGACTTCGGTCTGGCCAAGATGACGGGGGAGGACCAAGGCGAAACTCTCTCCACCGGCCTAACGATGACCGGCACCTCCATGGGCACGCCGCACTACATGGCCCCCGAACAGTGGGACCACTCGGAGACCGTCGATCATCGTGCAGACCTCTATGCTCTTGGGGTCGTGTTTTACGAAATGCTGGCCGGGGAGCGTCCAGCAGGCGTCTTCCTCCCGCCGTCCCAGCTCAAACCGGAAGTGGACAAACGCCTGGATGCCGTGGTGCTGCGAGCGATGGAGAAAGATCCCGAGCGCCGCTACCAGCAGGCTTCGGAGATCAGCACGGACGTCACCCGAATCACCACCAACTCTCCAGGATTCTTCCCGATTCCGGAGCCAATGCGGAGAAAACCCCGCCTCGCGGCCGGGTTTCTGGCACTTGCGGGAGTTGCCGCCCTGCTGGTGGCCGATCCGCTGGGGTGGAGGAAGCCCGACGTCCAAGATGGGGAGTACAGGGAATCCTCAGCGAGGGTTTCGACGCCTCCAACGACTGTTAATAACCCCGCCGATTCGGCATTTCCGCCGGGGCAATGGGTTCCCGTTCTGAAGACCCAGGCAGAGCTCGATGCAGCACTCTTGTCACGTGCTGGCGAATTGCAGATCCGTGACGGTTGGACCGATGGATCATCCGTTGAAAGGGTCCCCGCCATCCATTTTGACAGGGCAAGGTTTCAGAACGGTGGGATTCGCTTTCGAATTCGGATCGCGGATGGCCCCATCAGTCCAACCGGCTTCGAGGCAACCATCCGGCAAACTCCTCCGAATTCGTCACCGGCTGAACAATTGGGCTATCGAATGAGGCTGTGGGGTATCCAGGAAGGCGGCAAGCCGCTTGTCTCGGTCGGAGCGATGAATGCGGGTGAGTACCATTCATTGAGTGCGATACCGCTGACTCAAGCACCCCGAGCCGGTGAAGAGTATGACATCGAATTCTTTGCCATCGGGGATCAATTGATCGGACGATTCGATGGGGTCGCTCTCCCGATTGCCAAGGCCACTCGAGTGGAGCGGGGAGGATTCTTCATTCAGCAGCCGAACCTGATTCGTAACGTGGAACTCATCAATCTGGATGGCCTCAATGACGCAGAAGCGTTCAAGATCGCGGGCATCGAGGGCACCAGCCCCGACACACTTCACGACGACCCCGCCCCCACCATCACTCCCGGCAAACCCTTCACCCTCGAGCAGTGGCGGGAGGCTATTTCTCAATTTCAAGCCTCACGCTTTGACACGAATCAGCGGCTGGCACATCTCCGAAAAAACGAATATGAAATGGTGAACATTGGAACCACGCCAGACGCCATCGTCCGGGCGACGACGGTCATCAAGAGCGAAGATGACGTGCCGGGGCTCGTGGGACGGGCGCTGGAATATCGCGGTGGATTCGCCCTCTACGTGTTGAAATTAGTCGTCAGAAACAACACACTGATCCTTTTGCAGGACGGCAAGCGCGGTCCCGAAGGCGCAACGGAGATCCGAAAGCTG
The DNA here is from genome assembly GCA_963976915.1 of uncultured Verrucomicrobiales bacterium. GTDB lineage: Bacteria > Verrucomicrobiota > Verrucomicrobiia > Verrucomicrobiales > Verrucomicrobiaceae > CAXBNA01. The sequence goes on along the minus strand of CAXBNA010000328.1, from coordinate 1,752 downwards.
AAACTTCCAAAGCGAGTCAAGGTGGGCGACCGCGTCGCAATGGAACTTCGGATCGAAGGCTCGCACATTGTGGCGAAGGTGGATGGGAAAACGCTCATCGCCGCCGAAGATGAACAGATTCAAGAGCCAGGAAGTTGGGGAATCAACTCGACGATGTCCAACGCATGGTTCGAGAACGCGGAAGTCGTGCCCCTTCCTGAATATCCGCCAGTTGTCGAGACGACCGCCCCCACCATCACTCCCGGCAAACCCTTCACCTTGGAGCAGTGGCGGGCGTTTTTCCCAAAGCCTCCCGCCAGCAGTGTCGCCGAGCGATTTGACGAAACGTCAGGGCTTTACCACCTCACGGAGGTCGGTCAACGACTGGAGATCGCGGACACACCGAACGCGATCCTTCGTGCGGTGACTGTCATCAAAGACGAACAAGGATTTCCCAGACTCATGGGGCGAGTTGCCAAGAACGGCAGCCATTACTTGCTCCGGCTGGATGTCTCCACCAGCCAACTGAAGCTCGACCGTATCCTCACTGGCGACGGAAAACGGGATGAAGTGGGTCTGCGCACCGTCCTGCTTCCGAACCCGATCAAGGTCGGCGACAGGTTTCTGATGGAACTCCGCATCGACGGCCATCGAATCACCGGGAAACTGAATGGGGAACTCCTCATTGATCTAGAGGATGATCAGATTCAAACCCCGGGCGACTGGGGTTTCAAATCGAATGGGCGCGCGAGCGCTTGGTTCGAGAGCGCGGAGCTCGTGCGGCTGCCAGCGGAAGCAGAAGAGGCGCCGGCAGGGCCACCTGCGGAAGCAGCGCTGGTTCCTGCTCTGCCGCGCGGTCGCCTCCGCGCCGCAGGCTTTGCCCCCGGTGGCGCTGCGCCGGATCTCTCGAAGGTGGCGCAACTCACGGACCTGGTGGATGTCGGCGGTCGAGTCGGCGGGTGGGTGGTTTTGAGATCGACCGGCGAGAGCATTTCCCTCATGGGGGATGCGGACTTCACCGGGATCGCCAAGATTGGCGGGAGCATCATCCCCCGCCATGTTCTCGTCGGTCGTGACGGCAAGTTGCGCTTCTCCGAAGGGCCGGAGACGCTGCCCGCAGCCTTCGATGAAGCGTTCATCGTGGATGCCGAGATCGGCCAAGAGCACGGCATCGCACTCACCCGAGATGGGCGGGCGCTCGTTTTTGGGAATCGCTATCTGGGCCAGGTGGCGGACCCCACGCTGAGCACCGGATTCGGCACACCCCCGCCACCCCCAGAAGCTTTGACGAACGTGAAAGACATCGCTGTGACCCAGACCCATGCCGCCACGCTGAAGCATGACGGTACCCTCTCGGTCTTCGGATGGGAAGGTCTCCTCGAACTTCCCGCGCCCAAGAATTTGGCCAAGATCGAAGCCATCGAGTCCGGCACCGATCAGATTCTTCTCCTGGACGCCAAGGGTCAGACATGGAAATGCCTCCTGCCACGCAACCCGCATCCCGACCAACCCATTGCTGGGGGAGGCAAGCTCATGTCCAATCGGAGTCTTGGTGAAACTGGCATCACGGCAATTCGGGGAAACTGCTGGAGGTCCGCCGACGGAACCTGGAAATCCAGCTCAGAATCCATCCAACCGCTCCTCGCCTCGTCCAACGTGGGCGCGACTTCCGTCATCGTCGATGGTGAAGGCCATTTCCAGGGGGATCGCTTCGAGTCCCTGCTCTGGATCGAGCCGGTGGGAGACGAGGTGGCTGCCACCATTCCTTCACCC
>CAXBNA010000327.1:0-4947 GCA_963976915.1 uncultured Verrucomicrobiales bacterium | reverse complement strand
TGATGCCAAGCACGACCCCGCCGCTGGCCGCGTTCGGCACATTGCCGAGGATGGCGAGCGAGTGGCCGCGAGCCTCGATTTCAGCGATATGTGATTCAGCTTCGGCGCTACAGACCACCAGTTCGTGTACCAGCTTGTGATTGCCGATGAAGTACGGGCGATTTTCAATGACGGCCGTGGCTCCGCGTCCTGTCAGTGAGGTGTAGAGCGAGGCTTGATTCAAAGGAATGCCGCGCTGCCGTGCCTCCGCAACCACCGCTTGCGCGAGGGGATGAGTTGAGTGCTGGTCGATGGCGGCGGCGAGGCGCAGCACTTCATTTTCAGCCACTTCACCAAAGGCGATGATGCCGGTGACCTGCGGCCGGCCTTGCGTGATGGTGCCAGTTTTATCGACGGCGAGCGCACGCAGCTTGCCCACGGCTTCGAGGTAAGCGCCGCCTTTGATGAGCACGCCGCGCCGCGCCAGTGCGGTGAGGCCGGAGACAATCGAAACGGGCGTAGCGACGACCAGCGCGCAGGGACAGGCGATGACGAGCAAGACGAGAGCGCGATAGGCCCATTCCGACCATGATCCTTCCATGAAGAGTGGTGGTAGCAATGCGACCAGCAAGGCGATGACAAACACGGCGGGCGTGTAGATCAGCGCAAATTTGTCCACAAAGCGCTGCGTGGGGGCCTTTTGCTCCTCGGCTTCCTCCACGAGTTTGATGATGCGGGCGAGCTTGGATTCGCTGGCGAGCTTGGTGACCCGCACGAGCAGTGAACCCTCACCATTGATCGTGCCGGCAAACACGAGATCACCCGGACACTTTTCCACGGGCACGGATTCTCCGGTGATGGGAGCCTGGTTCACACTGGAGCTGCCGGTGATGACCGTGCCATCCATGGGGACGCGTGCGCCACTGCGCACGCTGACTTGAACGTCCAAGGGCACCGCCGTGACAGGAACCTCTTTGAAGCCGCCGTCATCGCCTCGCACGAGCGCGGTCTCAGGCGTGAGCTTGAGCAAGGAGGCAATGGCTCGCCTTGCCCTACCGACGCTCCATGACTCCAGCAATTCCGACAGGGCAAAGAGAAACACGACCACCGCAGCCTCACCGCCTTCGTTCACGAGCCAAGCACCTGCCACGGCGACGGTCATGAGGACGTTCATGTCGAGCCGGAGTTTTTTTAACGCCGACCAGGCGGCGGGAACGACAAGCAGGCCGCCCGTGAGCGTGGCCAGGGCATCAAGCATGGTGATGCCCAGAACGGACTCACGATGAAGAAGCCGCACCATCAGGCCAAGGACAAGCCAGCCCCCTGAGATGGCGACCAACCAACCGCGAGGAAGCGTTGGGTTGTCGCTCCTACAGGAGCCACAGGAAGGGGAAGGCGGTGGCGTCGTGTTCATGGTCGTGTGTTCATGGTTGCCCCCCACCATCAAGCAACTTCTTGATGGCCGGTAGGCTGTATGCCTCGCCAGCGAGCACGCCGTCGATGAAGGCGCGCACGGCCCAGGCGTGATAGCGGACGCCTGTGGCTTCGATGACTTTTGCGCGGGCACGTTTTCCGCTGCCGGTCTTCACCGTATGTCTGGGCGTGAAATTGTACCGCACAAGGTTAGTTTTGAGATTGGCTGTCTTGCCCTGTGCCAGCTCGATGGTCCCAATACCCTCCGCATGTTTGGCAACTTTCCGGGCAACGAGGTCATCACCATAGAACGTCCACTCCAGGCGCACCTGGCTCGGCTTTTCGAGATGGAAGGCGGTGGCGGTGATCTCCAACCAGCGGTCCTGCACCTCCTCAGGACTGTTCTTGGGGTCGCTGAAATGACTCTTGGGAGCGATCTGGAGTTTGACGCTGTTGTCGGCAAGTGCAGAACCCGCACTGGTCAGCAGGATGACAACTAAATGAGCAGTGATGCGCCGCACCTTGCGGCGCAGCGTGTCTGGCTGGTAGGAGGACGTTTTCATGGATATTTCTGGGTTGGGGTTATGGGTGCAAGCAGGACGATTTGGTTGACGTAATCCGGGCCAAACAGTGGGTTATGCAGTTGCACCTGGACATGCATGCCCGCCTTCAAGGAGGCGGGGGAACTGTCGGCGGCGTCATGCCAGAACTTGGCCCAGTCGCTGTAAACAAAGCAGCGCACGGGGCCGCCATCCTGGACGAAGACGATCCAACGGGTAGTGTGATTGACACTTTGAATCGTGCCGGTCATGGTGGTGCCCATGGGCCGCACTGCGCCGGCAGTGGATGGCATCGAGCACGAGATCATGAGCACAAAAAAGCAGAGCCGGGCTAGTGTTATCATTGCGTGTTTGCTGGACGTTTGGTTTTCCGCTCAATCCAGTCGTAGAGCACAGGCACGACGAGCAGGGTGAGGAAAGTGGAGGTGATGATGCCTCCGATGACGACGGTGGCGATGGGGCGCTGGACTTCAGCCCCGGCCCCGGTGGCGATAGCCATCGGGACAAAGCCAAGGCTGGCGACGAGCGCGGTCATCAGTTTCGGGCGCAGCCGTGTGAGGGTGCCTTCGACGACAGCGTCACGCAGCGGCTTGCCTTCTCCGCGCAGTTGATTGATGTAACTGATAAGCATGATGCCGTTCAAGACGGCGATGCCACTCAGCGCGATGAAACCGACGGCGGCACTGATGGTGAAGGGCATGCCCCGCAGGGACAGAGCGAAAATGCCACCAGTCGTGGCCAGTGGGACGCACATGAAAATGAGTGCGGCCTGGCGAATGGAACCAAAACTGAGGAAAATCAGGACAAAGATCAAAGTCATCGCGAGTGGCACCACAATCGTCAGACGAGCCTTTGCCTCCTGAAGGTTCTCGAACTGTCCGCCGAACTCGAAGTAGTAACCATCCGGGAACTTCACCTTCTCACGAATCGCCCGAGTCGCCTCCGCGACAAAACTGGAGGTGTCACGGTCACGAACATTGATGAGGAGAATGACGCGCCGTTGGGTGTTCTCCCTGGAAATCTGCACGGGTTGAGGCACCAGCTTGATCTCCGCCACCTGACTCAATGCCAGCAGTCCACCGTCGTCGGTGCGGACGGCGAGACGCTTCATGACTTCAAGGTCGCGGCGTTGTTGTTCCGTCAGACGGACGACGATGGGTATGCGCTTGTTGCCCTCAATCACCATGCCAACGTCATCTCCAGCCATTGCCGCTTCAATGACGCGGTTGAGTTCCTCGGTGTGGACGTTGAACTTGCCCAGTGCTTCACGGTTGGGATGAATCTCGATCATGGGGTTTCTGCCAATGTTGTCGAACTCCGTTTCCCGCCCTCCACGGATGGCCGTCACCACGGACCGAACTTCCCCGGCGAGGCGTTCTAGTTCCTCATAACTGTCGCCGAATATCTTGCACACCAGATCGGCACGGGCACCGGCCATGATTTCGTTGAAACGCATTTGAATGGGTTGTGAGATCATCACGTTTTGACCGGGCACTTGTTCGAGAAGCGCATTTTTCATGAGTTCCCCAAGCTCCTGTTTTGTGATCGGTTTCCCGTCCCGTTGACGCCACTGATCACGCGGCTTCAGCATGAGATAGGTGTCGGCGACGTTTGGGTTCATGGGGTCGGTGGCCAGTTCGGCGGTGCCGATCCTGGCGAAGATCTTGTCAACCTCAGGAAAGTCGCGGCGGATCAAAGTCTCACTCCGCTTCTGCAAATCGACGGATGCCGTAATGCCCGCACTACTGCTCCGAATGAGCTGGAACGTGAAATCGCCCTCGTCGAGTTGCGGGATGAACTCGGAACCCATCCGGGACATGACCCAGGCGGACGACCCGAGGAGCACAAGCATTGAAAGAACAACCAGCATTTTGAAGCGCAGTCCAAATTGAAGCAGCGGCGTATAGAAGCGTTTCGTGACAGTTACGATCCAGTTGTCCTTCTCCTTGATGTCTCCACCGAGAAAATAGGAGCACAGCACGGGCATCAAGGTGACCGCTAGAACGAGCGATCCACCCAGAGCGAGCATGACGACGAGCGCCATGGGCTTGAACATTTTCCCTTCGATGCCCTGAAGCGCGAGGATGGGCACATAGACGACGGTGATGATCATCACGCCGAAGAACATGGGGTTGGCGACTTCCTTGGCGGACTTGAGCACTTCTTCAGTGCGCTCGTTGAGCGTGAGGCGGCGACCCAGAGCGTGCTGCCGCTCACCGAGATGGCGCACGATGTTTTCCACCATCACGACGGCACCATCAATGATGAGTCCGAAGTCGATGGCCCCCAGACTCATCAAGTTTCCACTGATGTTGTAGCGCACCATGCCGGTCATCGCAAAGAGCATCGACAACGGTATGACCAGCGCGACGATGAAAGCGGCGCGGAAGTTTCCGAGCAGCGCAAAGAGCACGACCACTACGAGCAACGCGCCTTCCACCAGATTTTTCTCCACAGTCGCGATGGTGCGACTCACGAGTGTGCTTCGATCATAGAGCGTCTGAATGACGACGCCCTCCGGCAACTTTTCCTGGATTTCCTCCAGCCGGGTGCGGACAGTGCGGGCCGCAAGGCGGGAGTTGGCTCCCGCCAACATGATCGCTGAACCGATCACCCCTTCGCGGCCATCTTCCGTGGCCGCCCCGGTGCGGAAGGCTGATCCAATGCTGACGGTGGCGACATCGCCGATGTGGATGGGAGTGACCCCGCCCGTAAACTTGAGAGGAATCGTGAGTATCTCCTCGATGGAATTCACTCGCGTTGCGGCTCGGATGATGAGCTGTTCACCGCCAATCTCGACATAACTTCCCCCAGCGTTGCGGGTGTGTTGCTCCACAATTGAAGCAAGCATGTCCAGCGAGAGGCCGCGCGCGGCAAGCCGCATGGGGTCTGGTTGAATGACGATCTGTTTGCGATAGCCGCCAATCGTGTTCACCTCCGCGACACCCGGTGTGCCCCGCAGCAATGGCTGCACCTGATACTCCTGAATTTGAGC
>CAXBNA010000326.1:0-5034 GCA_963976915.1 uncultured Verrucomicrobiales bacterium | reverse complement strand
GGTCGGTCACATCTGCTGCCTCGGTCGCTGCCATGAAGGCGGTGCCTTTCAATACAAGGGCGCCAACTACTCTGGCAAGAGTGACGCCCAACTCACGGCCTTGTTCGGCGGCGATGAAAGCGGCAGCCAGGATGAGTACGCCGTCGAGTCCGATCTTCAGCCCGCTCAACTGACCGCCCCCTTCCCCGGCATCGACACCTACTACGCGCCGTTTCGCGACCTCATCACTGGCAAGGACCGCGACTGGCTCGCGGGTGAATTGAAGGACTCCGGCCTTCGCGGCCGCGGGGGCGCGGGATTCCCGCTGCACTTCAAATGGCAGAGCTGCCGCGATGCCGAGGGCGCGGTCAAATACATCGTCTGCAACGCCGACGAGGGCGATCCTGGGGCTTACATCGACCGCTACCTCATGGAGCAGCGCCCGCACAGTGTCCTGCTCGGTATGATGGTCGCCGGATGGTATGCCGGGGCGGAGGCGGGCATTCTCTACATCCGCGCCGAGTACCCGGATTCGATCACGATCATCAACGAAGCCATCGAGGAACTGAAAGCCGCTGGACTGCTCGGCCAAGACATCCTCGGCACCGGCTTCAATTTTATGCTGAAGACGATCAAGGGCGCGGGTGCCTACATCTGCGGTGAGGAAACCGCCCTGCTCGCCTCGATCGAAGGACAGCGCCCGGAGGTCCGCACGCGTCCGCCCTTCCCCACCATCGAAGGCCTCTTCCGCAAGCCGACCATCCTCAACAACGTCGAGACCTTCGCCAACCTCCACGCCATCCTCACGCTCGGCGGCAAGGCCTACGGTGCCATCGGCACCGACAAGTCGACTGGACCCAAACTGCTCTCCCTCGACAGCCACTTCGCCAAGCCCGGCATCTACGAGGTTGCCATGGGCACGCCGCTCAGCCGCGTGTTTGAGATGGCAGGCGGCTTCAAATCGAAGATCAAAGCCGTGCAAATCGGCGGCCCGCTCGGCGGCATCGTCCCGATGGATCACATCGACTCTCTCACCGTCGATTTCGAATCCTTCAAGAACGCCGGTTTCCTCCTCGGCCACGCAGGCGTCGTCAGCATCCCGGAGGACTTTCCGATGATCGAGTACATCCAGCACCTGTTCCAATTTACGGCCGATGAGAGCTGCGGAAAGTGCTTCCCCTGCCGCCTCGGCTCGACCCGCGGCAAGGAACTCGTCGCCAAGGCCCGCGGCGACGACAGCTACAAGATCGACCGCGAACTCATCGACGACCTCCTCGACACGATGGAAATCACCTCCCTCTGCGCCCTCGGCGGCGGCGTCCCCCTGCCCATCAAAAATGCGCTCGAGCATTTTGACGGCGAGTTGAAGCCCTACTTCGCCTCGTAGCGGTCCAGAATTTCCCGCACTCGTGGCAGCGCCCGGTCAAACGCATCCCTCAGTTCCTGAATGTTCGGCATTCGAACGGTTTGAAATGCGGGCTCCATCTGTTCGGTGGTGATTTGGTCGCGCTCGCCGAGAAATTCGATGTCCGCCATGTCCTCTGCGTCATCACCTCTCATCATTTTCGTGAGAATGAGATCCACCGTATGGGGCCTGTAGAGTTTGAGCCACTGAGTCGCAGGACGAGAAACCGGCACCAAAAACTCCTCCCAATCGGGTCGCAAAAAGACCTGATCTTCCTGAAACAAGTGGGTGATGTACAAGCCGCGGAGTTTCAAATCTTCGTTCGTCGCCTCGACTGCATCCCAAAACGCCTCGTCCTTCACCAGAGCATCCAACTGAGACAGGCGGATAATCCCGTCCACATCCTGCGTGGTCAAAAATTCGTTCCGTGGATGATCAAATCCCAAGCACAGCGCCCCGCGACCATAGATCACCAAATTCACCTCATGATCGAGATGCCCATCCCAAAGTGAGCACAACCTCCATCGGATGATTGGCTGTCGTCGGCGTATTCATGCAGCAAGCTTGGGATTGGCACGAATCCACTGCATCACTGTTTCACGACCACGCCGGGTGTAGCCGGTCATGGCGACAAATCTTGTGATGTGCGGAAGCGTGTCAGGGGGAAGCGAAATCGTCCCACCCAGTAACTGCAACAACGCCACCCAGAATGGGTTCTCGGGTTCCACCTGGTGCCCGAGACCGGCAATATATCGAACGGTGACCTCCGTCCTCTCCTGCGCTGCCAATGTCGCGACTTTTTCCGGCTCATTCCCATCAGCACCCAGCACGGCGGCACCAAACCGAAGTCTCTGCTGTGAGTAGGGAACGCCGATCGCCAACAACGCGATGGCCAACTCTTCATTGGAAAACTGTTCCTGACTCACTCGTTGAGCCGTGACCGCCGATCCCACCCGCTTCATTTCCTGGACCACAGAACTTCCCGAGCCAAGTGAGGCATAGTAGTCGCACCCTCTCTCAATCGCCAACTCGGACAAATCAGCCTCCGATGATAACCCCAACCGCCGCGCCTTCATCAGGAGCGGCGAGACGTGCTCAGTCATGCCGAGACGACGGGCCAAAGTTTCGGTTGCCATGGACGGAAAATACATCCAACCGCCCGATGGCGCAAGAATCCCGGCATCCCAACGCACATCCAGTCTCGACAGATCAAGATTGGGGCTGGTATAAGCGTACCCTTAGCAGGTAATCCTCCCCCAAAGCCATGGTTCACGAACTCAACCAACTGACCGCCTTCATCGACGGCCAACCGCACACTTTCGAAAAAGGCGACACGCTGCTCCGCTTCATCGACCGCCATCGCGGACGCGGCCACGTGCCGACCCTTTGCGACGCTCCCCAACTCGAGCCCTACGGCGCCTGCCGCGTCTGCTCGGTCGAGGTCGCCCTTCAGGAAGATGGTCCGCGCCGCGTCGTGGCCTCCTGCCACACGCCGCTCTCTCCCGGAATGCACGTTTACACCGAGTCATCCAAGGTGCGTCGGCTGCGGAAAAACATCGTCGAGCTCGTGCTGTCCGACCACCCGCTCGACTGCCTCACCTGCGAGGTGAACGGCAACTGCGAACTGCAAACCGTGGCCGCCAAGGTGGGCATCCGCGACGTGCGTTACCCCGATGGAGCCAACCACCTCGACCGCCAGAAGGACCTGTCCCACGCCTACATGACGTCGGACCTCTCCAAGTGCATCAACTGCTCCCGCTGCGTCCGCGCCTGCGACGAGGTGCAGGGCCAGTTCGTGCTCAGCATGCACGGCCGCGGCTTCAACGCCCGCATCATCAAGGGTCTCGACACCTCGTTCGAGGACTCGCCCTGCGTCTCCTGCGGTGCCTGCGCCCAGGCTTGCCCCACCTCCGCCATCTCCGACATCTTCGAGTCCAAGTCGATCGAGGCCTCCTCGAAAACCCGCACCGTCTGCACCTACTGCGGCGTGGGTTGCAACCTCACCGTCGCCACCAAGGGCGACGAGGTGCTTTCCATTCAAGCCCCGACGGATTCCGAGGTGAACCACTCCCACACCTGCCTGAAGGGACGATTCGCCTTCCGTTTCTACAACCACCGCGACCGCCTCCGGACGCCACTCATCCGTACCAACGGCCACTTCGAAGAGGCCACTTGGGACGAGGCCTACAATCACATCGTCGAAAACTTGAAGCGCATCCGCGAGGAAAACGGCGCCCAGTCCATCGCCGGTATTTCCTCCGCCCGCTGCACCAATGAGGAAAACTACCTCATGCAGAAATTCATGCGCGCGGTGATCGGCAACAACAACATCGACTGCTGCGCCCGCGTCTGCCACAGCCCCACCGCCTTCGGCATGCAGCAGAGCTTCGGCACCGGCGCGGCCACCAACTCGATCGAGGATCTGGACCACACGGCCTGCATCATGGTCATCGGTGCCAATCCCACCGAGGGGCACCCGGTCACCGGATCGAAGATCAAACAGCGCGCCATGAAGGGTGTGCCGATGATCATCATCGATCCACGCGAGATCGAACTCGTCCCCTACGCCAAGTATCACCTCCAACTCCGCCCCGGCACCAACGTGGCGCTGCTGAACATGATGAGCCGCCACATCCTCGATGCCGGCCTCATTGATCGCACGTTCATTGAAAAGCGCTGCGAGGATTGGGACGCTTTTTGCGAAGGCCTCCGCTCTCTCGACCTCGATGAACTCGAGCGCATCACCGGCGTGGACAAGGAACTGGCCAAAGCCGCCGCCATCGAGTACGCCAGCGCGGATGCCGCGATGAGCTTCCACGGCCTCGGCGTCACCGAGCACAATCAGGGTGCGAAGACGGTGATGCTCATCGCCAACCTCGCCATGATGACCGGAAACATCGGCCGGCCCGGTGTGGGCGTGAATCCCTTGCGTGGTCAAAACAACGTTCAGGGCGCGGCCGACATGGGTTGCCAGCCGCACCAGGGCGCAGGCTACCTCGAAGTTGATGACCCGGAGGTGCACCGCCACTACGAGGCCTTCTATGGCGTGAAACTCAGCGAGGAAGCCGGTTGGAAAATCCCCGAAATGTTCGATGCGGCCATCGATGGCAAATTGAAGGCGCTTTGGCTCATGGGCGAAGACGTGGTGCAGACTGACCCGGATTCCGAGCATGTGAAGCACGCCATGAACAGCCTTGAGTTCCTCGTCGTGCAGGAGTTGTTCATGACCGAGACGGCCAAGTTCGCCAACGTCATCCTTCCCGCCGCTTCCTTCCTCGAGAAGAGCGGCACCTTCACCAATGGCGAGCGGCGCGTGCAGCGTGTCAACGCCGCTGTGCCACCGCTCTCCGGCACCAAACCCGACGGCCAGATCATGTGCGAGATCATCCAGCGCTTCGGTCATCCGCAGGAGGACTACACGCCAGACGGGGTCCTCGCCGAGATCGCCCAAATCGTCCCCTTCTTCAAGGGTGCCACATGGGCGAACTTGGGTGAACAAGGGAAGCAGTGGCCCATCACCGACGGCGGGGTGGACACCAAGATCATGCACCGCGACCAGTTCAAGCGTGGCCTCGGCAAGTTCCACTTCTTCCCGTTTGAAGAGTCCCCCGAACTCATCGAGCACCACGCTGAGTTCCCGTTCATCCTCA
>CAXBNA010000325.1:0-5057 GCA_963976915.1 uncultured Verrucomicrobiales bacterium | reverse complement strand
CCGGATCCTGGAGCACTACAACTGCGGCACGATGACCCGCCGCACCAACAACAGCCGACTCGTGACGGAAGACCTCCTCGCCATCCACCCCAAGGACGCCCGGAAAAAGGGTATCGAGGACGGTGACATGGTCCGCCTCTTCTCCGCCCGGGGTGAGGTGCCGCTGAAGGCCCGCGTCACCGACGAGATGAAGCCCGGCATCCTCTACACGACCTTCCATTTCCCCGACGCCCTAGTCAACAACGTCACCGGCCAAGGGCACGACGCGGAGACCCTGTGCCCCGAGTACAAAGTTGTGGCCGTGGACGTGGAGAAAGTCTCATCGTCCTCCCCACGGGCGAAGGCGACCGCCGATGCCCTGGTTTCGTGAATCCCTCAATTTCTCCGACGCCTCAACCTTTTCAGCTCCCCATGAAACTGCGTACCTTCCTCACCTTGGTGGTGGCTCTCGCCATGATCCCAGTTCTTCTGCAGGCCACGGCCTCGAAGGACAACGTCGGCACCGTCATTGAGGACTTGAAGGACCTGCGCTTCTCCGGCTCCAAACCGGACATCGAGGGCAAGCCCTACGTCCTCGAGTTTTGGGCCACTTGGTGCCCGCCCTGCCGGGACAGTATTCCCCACCTCAACGAGCTGTATGCCCAATACAAGGAAAAGGGCATGGCCTTCATCGGCGTCACCGACGAAGACCGCCAGACCGTGCGGAGCTTCACCAAAGAGATCCCCATCGACTACTTCATCGGCTACGACGTGTACGATAAGGTAGGCAAGACCTTCGGCATCAAGGGCATTCCCCACGCGATGATCGTGGACAAGACTGGCAAGATCGTCTGGGAAGGCCACCCCGCCTCTCTCAAGCCTGCCGATCTCGACAAAGTCCTGGCGGAGTAGGCCTTCACGCCTTGCCGCCATGAAACTGGGGAAGCTGCTTCAAACGAAGTTGCCCGATTGGGTTCGCTGGCCGTTCGACCTCTTGCATGGGCTCATTCTGCTCATCGTGATCTCCGAGTTGATTCACATGCTGTTCCTGCATGGGTTCTCATCGAAGTGACGGATGAGAGTGCCTCATTTCACGCCGAACTCCACCCATACAGTCCTCTGCGCCTCCACATCAACAGTGACCCCTCCTCGCTTGGGCGACGAAGGTCCTGAGCGCCAACATTCCACTCACTTCAGTCCGCTTCACCACGGCGACCCGCTTGTGCGGGACAAGCATCCGCACCCCATCTTCGATTTAGGCCATGAGCTGGTACGGTTCATCGAGGAAGCGGGCACATCCGTGTGGGATCGAGTCTTGAGTCTGCGACGTGTGTCCAGATGGATCCCCAGGGGGCGGAGCCGTTCGCCAGGGTACGAAGCGGGGTTCGAGCGCAAACCCCTGGGAGTGAACACACGTCCATCGTGACCCGGCGCGCCTCTTGAAGGGATCAAGCAGCGTGCCCGAGTCTGAAAGTCTAAGACCGAGTTGCAAGTGGGCCTGCATCACGCCCTGTCTGGCATCCCTGCCAGGATGCTCCCTCCGACTACCTTCATGAAGTCATCTGCCACCGGGGGCGGCGACGGCTTCGCACTCTTGCCCCCGGCTAATGGCTGCGATCCCAACGGGATCGATCTCCGCCGTTCCGAACCCACATCCTTTCCAGCTCAACACTCCATTCTTTGCAATCTGCTTGGCGGGCTGCACTAGGTGGAGAGGCGATCCCACTCTTCGGGCGTGTTCGCGTTTCCGAGAGCCGCCTCGATCTCTGGCGTCACCGGCACCTCCATCGCGAGACCCAGATCGATGCACTCCGCGATCACGCTTTGAAGGCTCAATCGTCCTGCGCCGAGAGCGTCACGCATCGATTCGAGCATGGACGGATGATAGAGGCCAACCAGGGGTTCGTAACCCATCACACCTTTGAAGAAAACGCCCCGTCGTGCTGCTGGGTGGCTGAGCAGGTTTCCCCGAATCCATTCGGGTGTCACCCGGGGCAGGTCGATGCCCAGCACGACCAGCGGCGCTTGGGCGACTTCGAGACAACGCACAATGCCGCCCAATGGGCCTTGATCGAAGTTGGGTGGATCGGGCACAAGGATGACTTCGCGATTCACGTCCTCCGTCCAGATCTGGTCTTCACGGGCGGAGAGCAGCAGGGGTCTGGGATTGAGGTCGCCCAGAACGCGGAGTTGCCTCTTCCACATCGGCACGCCCTCGCAGTCCAGCAACGCCTTGTCGCGGCCTTCCATCCGGCGGGAACGCCCACCTGCAATCAATGCCGCCGCAAAGGAGGCACCCGAGCGGAGGGATTCTCCGGGTTGGTAAGGCATCGACATTCTGGGGGGGATCGATCCTACTTCACAGCGGTGCCGAGGTGATAGGGAAACCTCAACATGAAGTCCTTCGAAAAGAGCGGACTTCCCGAAACGAAAAAAGCTTCACCCCGTTGCCGAGGTGAAGCTCTGAAAAGAATCGAACGATTCGCGTTCTTAGCGACGGCGGCGGAAGAACAATCCGAGGAGGCCAAGGCCAGCAAGAACTGCACGGCTTGGTTCTGGAATCGGCGCCGCACCGCCGATGGTATTGTCGGCGGCCCGAATTGGCTCTACCCCAACAAAAGGAGCAGTCATGTCAGCAGCAACCAAGCCATCTGCGGGAAGCACACCACCATAGTTAAAGAAGCCGTACTTCGAGCCGTTGGAACCATCACCATCAAACCAAACGATGGCAAACGCATCACTGGGATCGATTCCTGAACCATAGTTGACCGAGATGTTGCCAAGCGTACCATTTGCTCCAGAGACTGTAAATCCAGCCTCTTGAAGAGCCGAGGTATCTGATGTGGTCCCACCAAAAATATACACATCATCAGTGTCAGGAATGTCATTGGGAGAGGTTAGAGCAGCACCCGCACCTGGGTTAAAGGCGTTATAGCTTGCCCCCCCGTCAGCAAACCCTGTTCCACCCGCATCAATTACTAATCCCCAAGTAAGCCCAGAAACTGACGTTCCGGAAGCGTCTCCAAAGTTCGTCGCCAGAGCACCAGAAAAGGGAACAGCAAATTGGAGAGTCGATGCAGCATTCACGACGCTTGTGCTCGCTACTGCCAATAGAGCTAAGATGATTTTGATTTTCATGGAATTAGAGATTCAAGAGAAGGAGGACAGAGTTTAAAGGAGAATGTGATCGGGACATCAATCAAGGAGCGGGTGTGAGATAAGTTTGAACATCCTGCCAAACGAAGGTTTGAGGTGTTGGAGTCGCCGCCTTTCTGAAAACATAACCAAATCCAGGTTTGAGCTCGAAAGTCCCATTCACGTTGGCGAAGCCATTATTGGAGTCCAACCAACCACCCGCTCCATTGTAAAAGAGGATGTCGGTTGCAGCTTTATTGATCCCTGTCGCGCTGTTGTCGAACGCTAGCAGCTGATCACCAGGGGAGAATCCCAAACCGGCGGTGCCAATAAATGTCGGAACTGGACTTGCGTAGCTGAACCACACATCTTGAGGAGTATTGTCTGCAAGCGTGCGGATTACCAACCGATGTGACGACATAGGAACTGCACCCACAGAGGTCACGGTGATTGGCGATCCAGAAGTATTTCGCATAATCAACCCCTGTCCAAAACGGAGCGGCAGATGAGTGGCATCCGCGAAACCATTGTTTGAATTCAACCAGCCAGTACCATTCGAGAAGAGAATCGGATTGGCACCGAGGTTCACGCCAGCAGCTCCGTTTGGAATAAGGAGTAGTTGGACGCCTGCAGTGACTCCATCAGGAAACAAAGTACCAGGAGTCCACAAAGGGATAATGTCGATTTCATCACCATTTCCAGCGCCGTCGGCTTGCTCAGTCGCAAGACCAGTCAAATCATCGCCTTCAGCAGGGATCACAGTCAGAGTATTGGTGCCATTCGCCGTGATCGTCGCGGTAAGCCCTTCTTTCGAACCAGTTGCAAGCGAAACGACGAAAGTGGAGGGCTGGGGGGCCGGCTGAACGGATATGTCCTGAACAAACTGATCGGCAGTGAATCCGGGGGTCCCTACCACGGTAATCACGTTCCCACTGATTGAGTCAATTTTCCCTTTAAACGCCGCAGCGCGGTAAAGTGGAACACCAATAACTGCATCGGAGTTAGCAGGGACGTCTTGGCTAATAAACCCAACAGGTTCTGTAGCGACCTGCGCAAAAGCAGTCGCCCCAATCCCGACAAGGGCCGTGGCGGTTAAAATCGAAAAAATGGACGGTGTTTTCATGGTAAAGAGACGGGCTGACATCATTAATTACCCCAATGACGCTTCAGAGTTACGCGATTTCTTAAAAAGAGTCGAGAAATAAATCAACGTTCTCATGTGAACAAGTCGTGACGGAGGGGTTCATTGCTCCCAACCGCAAGGCTGGAAGCCACGTTTAGATGGGGATTGGCGGGCACTTGGGGAGGCTCCGGTGGGTTCGGGAAGACTCCCATTTTTTTGGCGCGGGCGGGCTTTCTCCCGTTGGGATGACGATTGCTTGAGGGGGCGCCACAACGGATTCAGATTCATGGAGGGCGAGTGATCATTTGGGGTGGTCCGCACAGTCCTCTGTGCGGAATCGCAGGCCGGGGGACGAACCTTCCGCATAGGGGACTGCGCGGACCACCCGAGGTCGGATTGGGGGTTCTTGTGGCGATGCCAGAGTCCATCGGCCCGCAACGACGGCTCAGTGGGGGTATTTCGTCCTTCTATTGGGTGGCGTGGCTCAACGCATCGGCGGCTGGAAGCACGCCGCTCCTTGGGGGAGCGGGTGCGGCGGCGCCCCGAGGCTAGGCCCAGCCGAGGCTGCTGCTCATGCGCCGGAGGATGGCGAAGAGCTTTTGGAGCTCTGCCGCGGGGGCGCGGGTGGCCAAGAAGTAGGTTTTTCCGTCTTGAACCCATTTGGCGACATGCCAGCCCCCCATGGTCTCCATCGTCGGTTCATCCGCGGTTCCTTCAATGTCGGGCTGAAGCTGATCCAGGATCACCACATGGGCCTCGCCATCAGGACCGAGGCGGAAGCACACGACGGAGGCGGAACATCCGTCCACGACGCAGGATT
>CAXBNA010000324.1:0-5075 GCA_963976915.1 uncultured Verrucomicrobiales bacterium | reverse complement strand
CCAAGGGCAGCAACTCGTTGTCATGGACCCGCGCCGGAGTTCCCATTCCCGGCACCTCGCGGGCCTCGGAGATTTTTCGGAAGCTCTTCCTCACCGGCAGCCCGGAGGAAGTGGACGAGCAGATCCTCAAGCTGCGCATGGGCCAGAGCATCATGGACAGCGTGCTCGACCAGGCCAAGTCCATCCACCGTCGTCTCGATCACGAGGACCGGGCGAAGTTCGATGAGTACATGACCTCCGTCCGTGATGTCGAAAACCAGATGATCCGCCAGCAGGAGTGGGAGAAAAAGCCCAAGCCGAAGCCGAGCGCAAAACTGCCGAAAGACGTCACCGATCCCGCCGATGTCATCGGCAGCGCCACGCTGATGTATGACCTCATCCACCTCGCGCTGGAGACGGACTCCACACGGCTGGTCACGCTGGAGACGCACGGTGACTTCATTGTGCCGCCGGTCGAGGGTGTCACCGAGGGCTACCACACGCTTTCCCACCACGGCCAAAATCCGGACAAGATCGAGCAACTGGCGCTGATCGAAATCGAGCACATGCGCGCCCTGAACCGCCTGCTCACCAAGCTCGAGGGCACCAAGGAACAGGGCGAGACCTTGCTCGACCGCACCATGGTCCTCTACGGCAGCGTGATGGGAAACGCCTCCAGCCACGACAATCGCAACCTACCCTTTCTCCTCGCTGGAGGAGGCTTTCAGCACGGCCAGCACCTCGGTTTCGACCCCGAGAACAATCACCCCATCGGTACTGTTTTTGTCAGCATGCTCCACCGCCTCGGCATCGAAACCGACCGTTTCGGAAGTGCAACCGCGACGATGCGCGGGCTGGAGATGGCGTGAGCGAATCGTCAGTTTCATCCCGACCATGACCACCCTCAGTCGAAAGCACCTCCTCCTGATCGCTCTCGTTTCAGCAGCTTCTGGCGCCCTGCACGCCGTCGCGGAGAACAGGTTCAAGGAACGCGTCGTGCCGCTTTTGGAGAAATACTGCTACGACTGTCACGACGATGTGACCACCAAGGGCAACCTCGACCTCACCCCGTTTCTGGATGCGCAAAGTGTGGTCAAGGAGCACAAGCTCTGGCTCCGCGTCCTGCATCAGGTCGAGTCCCAGGAGATGCCGCCGAAGAAGCCGTTTCCCGCTCCGGATGAACTGCAAATGCTCGTCGAGGAAGTCAACCGCGCCGTCAACGACGTGGACTGGTCCGCTTTCCGCAATCCCGGGCATGTGCCGCTGGCACGCCTGTCCCAATTGCAATACCGCAACTCCATCCGCGATCTCCTCGGCATCGATTTCAACGCAGGCCTCACCCTGCCGCGCGACCCCGAAGGCCCCTCCGGCTTTCGCAACGATCGCAGCGCCCTGCTCATGGACGGTTCCTACCTGGAGAAATACGACGCCGAGGCTCGCCGCGCACTCGACGCGCTTTTTTTCCTGAAGCAACAGCCAACACCCGAACCGCAGACCATCGATGCGGCGTCCTTCAAAGTGTTTCGTGGACGAATCGACCAAGACCTCTCGCCACCGGCCCTCATCCTCCCCACCGAGAGTGCCACCGGCTCCAGCATCGTGGTGCTGCCCGCGACCGGCTACTACCGCATCACCGTTCGGGCGGCCACCCAACCCTATCCGTTCACCGGCCTGACTCTCTATGCCGATGGCAATGGCATCGGCTCCGTGATCGTCAACGATCCCCAGATGCGGGACTACACGCTCACCGCGCTGCTCGAAGCAGGCTCCAACCTCATCTCCCTGCGGACTGACGTCTCCGCCCTGCCCGTGCGTCATGACTACCGCGTCGAGTTCCCCGTTTCCGAAACCTACCTCGCAAAAGCACGCGCCAT
Source organism: uncultured Verrucomicrobiales bacterium (assembly GCA_963976915.1). GTDB lineage: Bacteria > Verrucomicrobiota > Verrucomicrobiia > Verrucomicrobiales > Verrucomicrobiaceae > CAXBNA01. The sequence goes on along the minus strand of CAXBNA010000324.1, from coordinate 3,222 downwards.
CGCCGAGGCCTCCGCGCCTCAACTCAAGCCAAAGCCTGGCTACTCACCCAAAGCACGACAACTGCTGCAGAACGCCAACCAGGCCTCACGCGAGATCTTCGAATCCTACCAACTCCTCAAGCTGCTCCGCGACAACGACGCCGTTTCCGACGACCCCAAAGTCCGCGGAGAATGGCTCGGCCGCCGCACCCGATTCAAACAAGCGAGCATGAAACTTGCCGCCGAGTTGAAGGTGCCGGACGCCCAAATCTTCGACCGATGGACGAGTGAGACCCACAGTCCGAGTTTCGATGAATACATGGCCTTCGGCGATGCCTACGTCGATGCGTCCCGCCACAAATACTTCTACAAGCGCCCCTATTCGGGTGAGGTCAGGGTCAGCCGGATCACCTTCGAAGGACCGATCACCCCGGACGCCATCGAACCCGAAGGGCTCGTCCACCAGCTGCCTGCCAGCGGCGAAAAAGAACCCGGCGATGCCGAAGTCCGCGACTGGCTGAAAAACTTCGCCACACGCGCCTTCCGTCGTCCCATCGACGACTCACAACTCGACGCCATCTTCGCATTTTACACCAACGCCCGCTCCACGGATGCCGGCTTCGCCCCGGCGCTCAAGCACGCGCTCACCGCGGTGCTCTGCTCGCCGGAGTTTCTCTACCGCTTCGATGCCATGGACGGCCCTGAGAAAGAAGTCCGGCTGACCAGTCACCAACTGGCCGGACGACTCGCCAACTTTCTCTGGGCCTCCGTGCCAGACCGGCCACTGGAGGAGACGGCGAAAGCGAACACCCTCATCACCGAAGCGGGAATGCGCGAGCAGGTGGAGCGGATGCGCCGTTCGCCCAAAGTCCGGGCCTTTGCCGAGTCCTTCGTCGGCGAGTGGCTCGACTTCGCCAACCTCGGCGGCAACATCATGCCCAGCATCGCCCGCTACCCCGAGTTCAGCCGCGCCCTGGCGGAAGACATGAAGACCGAGACCGCACGCTTCTTCGAGCACCTGATTCGCGAAGACCGCAGCCTCCTCGAGCTGCTCGATTCCGACTACCTCATCCTCAACGAGCGCCTCGCCCACTACTACGGTCATCCCGATGCCAAATCGGGTGCCGACTTCGTCATCTACAAACGCCACGAGGACTACCTCGGCGGCCTCTTGGGAATGTCCGGGCTGCTCACCGTCACCTCCACCCCCACACGGACCAGCCCGGTGAAACGCGGCGTCTGGATGCTGGAAAAAATCTTCGGCGAGCACCTGCCCCCGCCACCACCCAACGTGCCTGAACTCCCACCCGGCACCGGCGAACGCGCAGGACTGAGCGTGCGCGAGGAGCTGGCCAAACACCGCGAGCAAAAGCAATGCGCCGGTTGCCACGACCGGATCGATAATTTCGGCTTCGTCCTCGAGAGCTTCGACCCCATCGGCAAATGGCGCACCTCGACGCCAGACATGGCCATCGACAGCAAAGTCACCCTTCCAAACGGCAAGACCTACCAGGACGTCGTCGAGTTCAAGTCCTTCCTCCTGGAGGAGCGCAGCGGCGACTTCATCCGCAATCTGACCGAACAAATGCTCGCCTTCGCCCTCGGCCGCCCCTTGGAATACTTCGACACCCCCGTCGTCGATGAGATCGCCGCCCGTGTCCGTGCGCAGGGAAACCGCCCCTCCGTCCTCATCCGCGAGATCGCCTTCAGCTATCCCTTCAACTACCAACGCAACGCCCCACTGGAGTAACCGAATCATGAGAAAATCCTGGCGCATCGACAGAAGAACCTTCCTCCGCGGCGCAGGCGCCACGCTCGCCCTGCCCGCACTCGACATCATGCAAAGCGAGGCCGCTGCTGCCGCAGCAGCCGCAGGCAGGCCGCCAACGCGCTTCATCAGCATCTTCCAGCCCAACGGCTTTCACAGCAGCGGCTGGGACGTCCGCAGCGTGGGCAAAGCCTTTGAACTCTCGCGCATCCTCCAGCCCCTGCAGCCCTTCAAAAAGGACCTGATCGTCCTCTCCAACATCGACAACCCCGGGAACGGCCACATTCCGAACACCGCGGCCTTCCTCACCGCCACGCCACCCAGCATCGTCCCCGGCAGCAGCAGCTATCGCGCCGCCACTTCCATCGACTACCTGCTCGCGCAAAAGCTCGGTGGCGAAACCCTCATCCCCAATCTCAACCTCGCACTCGAACCCGCCGGGCAGGGCTTCGACGGCGGCTACCCGCGATCCCTCGGCAGCACCATTTCCTGGAGCAGCCAGACCACCCCCGTCATTCCTGAAGTCAGTCCCCAGGTCGCCTTCGACAACCTCTTCCGCCGTCACGTCGGCCCCGAAGCCCAACAACGCGCCACCCGGCAAAAAAGCGTGCTCGACTACGTGCGCGGTCAAATCGCCGACCTCAAGCGCAAAGCCAGCGCCATGGACCGGCAGCGCCTCGACCAATACTCCGACTCCATCCGCGATGTCGAAGTGAAGCTCGAAAAGACCCTGAATCCACCCGAGCGGACCTGGAACCCCAAGACCCGGCCCGAGCTGATCCGCCCACCCGCCGGCATCCCCGACGACTATCCCGAGCACATGCGCCTCATGTTCCAGATGCTCGCCCTCGCCATGTGGACCGACACCACCCGCGTCGGCTCGCTCATGTTTGGCATCAGCCAGACCACCCTCAGCCTCAATTTCATCCCCGGAATGAATGGCAGCCATCACGGCGTCTCGCATCACCGCAATGTCGCCAAAAACCTCGATCAATACAACCGCTCCAACCTCTGGTTCACCACCGAGTTCGCCAAATTCATCAAGCAGCTCGACTCCATCGACGAAGGCGACGGCTCCTTGCTCGATCACTCCGTCGTCCTCTTTGGCTCCTGCATGAAGGACGGCAACCTCCACGTCCCCAAAGACCTGCCCCTCGTCCTCCTCGGCAAAGGCGGCGGCATGCTGAAAACGGGCCGCCACATCCGCTGCAAACCCGGCACCCCGCTGGGAAGCCTCCACCTCACCCTGCTAGACAAGTTCGGAGTCGAAACCGACCGCTTCGGCAAAAGCCGCGGTCTGATCAGCGAATTGGCGTAGAATCACAAGTCCACCGTCAGAAGCACCCGGCCGCCGCGTTCCCTTTTCCATGAACCGCCGTTCCTTCACCGCCCTCACGGCGCTTGCAGCAGGCCGGACCCTCGTCGCAGGGGCTGCCCCCGCTGCCGGTTCACAGGTCGGCCTTTGCACCTTCTCC
>CAXBNA010000323.1:0-5192 GCA_963976915.1 uncultured Verrucomicrobiales bacterium | reverse complement strand
CAGGCGTAGCCGAACAGCGTGGCCTTCAGCGTGCCGTCAGGCGCTTCGACGCGCAGGGCGGGAACTTCGTGATCGACCGGGCCGTTCGGATTCGGTGCCTTGTTCGCATTCGGATGATCCGGCGGCAGCGTGTAGTCACGGCGGCGGTTCATCGCGAAACCACACCGCGCCTTGTTCCACGTGAGCCGCGCGGGCTGCATCTCCGCCAGCGCCTTGCCGATGAGAGCGACGATGTCGTCCTGCAGCTTCTGCGTGTATTCCCAGGAGTCCCTGGCCTTCGGATTCTCGCGATCGGCATCGGTCAGCGGCGTGGTGCGCAAGGACGGACCGCTGTGCGTGTGCGAGGCATTCAGGACGAGATTCGCCGGCGGCAGCAGGAACTCTTTCTCCGCGCGGGCCGCCACCTCGCGACGCAGGAGTTGTGGCACGCCGATGAGATCGAGCGTCACAAACACGAGCTTGTTTCCCTGCTCATCTTCAAGGGCGAGCGCCTTCGCGAAAAGATCCTGCACCTTGCCCTCGGCGGGTTTCTTGCGGGCTGCGTAGCCGGCCATCCACAGCAGTTTTTGCGGCGTGACTTTCATGGTCGCCGATCCCGCCTTCCAAGTCGCCGGCACATGTGGAGCGATCGACTTCGGCGCTTTCGGTGGCGACAACGGCGTGGCTCCCGGTGGTGCCGCCAAGGCGGCGGAGGTCCCCAAGGCGGCGAGAAAGAGGGCGTAAAGCTTCATGGGGACACTACGCGCGTCGATGAACGGATCGTTCACTCTCGCCGTGGCGCGGCCATTCGCAGTCGGACTATTTCGCCGGGAGCCAATAGAGCTTGTGGGCGGTGAAGCCGAGGGCCGCCGAGAATCTGAGGCCCGGCTCTAGCCGTTCGCTTTTCCCGGGTTGCTGTTCCCGAAGACGGATTGAATCCCGGTGACCTTGGTGATGGTCAGGCGCCCGCTGGCATCGCTGCCGTTTCCAGTCATCGTGATGGGAGTGCCGACGTGGTAGGCGAGGTTGAAGCTGTGAAAGTCGCGAAAATCCACCTCGACCCGCACAGAGGGTTTGCCCTCGACATCGACGTAAAAGACCTTGGCCTCGTCGAGGTTGTCGGACATGCGGAGTCGTCCTTGAACGGTGATCTTCGGACCCGAACTCTTGATCCAACTGGCGAACGCGCGTTCGCGATACTCCTGGAAACCGCCGCCGTCGAGGCCTTGGATGGGCGTGGCTGAGGCGGCGAAGGAATCCTGTTTCACGCCGAATTTTTTCAGGAGCGCGAGGTGCAGCCCGCTCAGCTCCTGATTCTCCGCGTATCGCAGGTAGCGTCCCGTTTTGAGCATGCCGCCGCCTTTGCCAGCCAACACGATCGGGATGCGCTGGGCGGTGTGGTTGTCGCTGTGGCCCATGCCGGATCCGAAAAGCACGACGCTGTGATCCAACAGGGTGCCGTCCTGATCCTTGTACGACTTCAGCTTGGTGAGCAGGTAGTCGAACTTCTCCATGTGCCAGAGGCTGATCTTCAGCAGCGCCTCCAGATTCTGGCGGCTGAAGTTGCGGAAGAAGTGCGAGAGATAGTGATGCTGCTCGGTGATGCCGAGGAAATCGAAAATCATCCGGCTGTTGCTGTTGCCCAGCATGTAGGAAACGCAGCGCGTCGAGTCGGTCCACATCGCGAGCGCGATGATGTCGAGCATGGACTCGACCTGGTCGTTGAGGTTGCCGCCCGCGGCGGGGCGCTTCAGGTCCTTGAAATCCACGCCACCGCGGGTCTGTGGCGCGCCCATTTTCTCCAGCCGCTGCTCGGTCTCGCGAACGACGGTGAGATACTCGTCGAGCGTTTCACGGTCCTCACGGCCGGCTTTTCGAATCAGGGACTTCGCGTCGTCCTGCACGGAGTCCAGAAGGCTGGACAATTCGGCCCGCCGTGCCGGATCGCTCATCGGGCTGCGGAAGAGTCGATCAAAGACGAGCTGAGGATCGCTCTCGCGGGGCAGCGGGTTGCCCTTGGGATCGTAGGAGATGTAGCTGCAGCCGATCTGGTTGGTGAACAGGCCCTCGGTGGTGAGCTCCAGGGAGCGGTGGGCGGTGTCGCCGCTGATCTGGTCGGCGATCAACTGGTCCATGGACGCCGACTTCGTGTTCTCATGATGACCGGAGAGGAAGCGGCGCGTGGAATTGGCATGGGAGGAAAAGCCGAAATCGCCCATGTTGTCGAGGATCAGCAGGTCGTCCTTGTGCTTCGCAAAGGGCGCCATCAGCGGCGACATGCGGAAGTCGAACTCGGTGCCTCCGTTGATGTTCCAGGATGGCGGATGCACGCCGTTCGGCTTGAACAGCGTCATGAACCGCACCGGCGGCCCTTCCTTCCCTCCGACCTTGCGACTGCTTTCCGAAGCGCTGGCTTCCATGAGGTTCAGGAACGGAAGCGGCATGAGCGCACCCGAGACGCCGCGCAGGAAGGACCGGCGATCAATGTTCCAATGTTTCTTCATGGGGCTTCGTGGGTGGAGATGAGGGTTTCACGAAACGGCACGCTGCCGACAATCTCTTGGACAAGATCACGCCAAGTGCCGTCGGTTTCATGCAGTTTGCGGGTGATTTCCGTGACGGTGGGCTGGTCGAACCGCTCCAGCTTCCGGCAAAGCGCGTAAGACAGCAGGCGCTCGACCACGTTGCGGATGATGTCCTCGCGCTTCCGGGTGAGCAGGATGGTTTTCAGTTCGGCAAAGTCCCCGAACGTCTCCCCGCTCGGCAGCTTGCCCGAAGTGTCGATCTCCCTGGGGTTGTCGCCGGACCGTTGGTTCTTCGCGGGCTTGTAATTCGCCGCCAGCATGAAGCCACCCGTTTCGTCGTAGGCTTGCAGGGAAAATCCGAGTGGATCGATCTTTTCGTGGCAGCGTGCGCAGGTGGGATCGCTGCGGTGCATTTCAAAGCGCTGGCGAAAAGTGAGCTTCTGACCGGGAGGGCTCGGCTTTATCGGCGGCACGTCGGCCGGAGGTTCGCCCAGGTGTTCCCCGAGAATCGCCCGCAGCATCCAGGTGCCGCGCAGGATGGGACCCTTGTTCATCGTCAGGACGCCGGGCATCGTCAGGAGTCCCCCGCGACCCTCGGCCTTCTCGAGATGGATGCGCTGATTCGGCACCGCCTGTCTCTCGATGCCCTTGGTGCCGACGAACTTCTTCATCTGTTTGCTGTCCGCACCATAGTATTGGGCGGTGTGGTGATTGGCAAAGGCGACCTTGGAATCGATCAGTTCCATGATCGGCCGAGCTTCGGTGAACAGGTACTGAATGAAGTCGTTCGGCTGGCTTCGCAGGGCGGATGTGATGTGGGCCCGCTTGCCGGGATCGTCGATGGTGTCCAGCGTGAGCCATTGCACACCGAAGCTCTCCGAGAGCGTCCGCGCCGCCGGTGCGAGCAGCATGCGGTCCACCTGCGCCTTTAGCACCTCCGGGTCGGTCAGCGTGCCGCTTTCGGTGATCTTCATCAACTCGGCATCCGGCATGTCCTCCCAGAGAAAGTAGGAGAGCCGCTCCGCAAGCTCGAAGTCATCGACCGCGCGGCGTGCCTCGGCCCCTTTCGGCATCAGGAGTCCCCGATAGAGGAACGCAGGGGACATGAGCACCGTCTTCAGCTCGCTCTGGGTGGACTTGACCAACGCCACGCCCGACTTGCCATCGATCTGCGACAGGATCGCGTTCATCCGCGCTTCAGGCACCGGCCTCCGCATCGCCTTCCTGACAAACTGCCGCACCAGAGCCGTGGCTTGCCCGGGATCGAAATCGGCGTTTTCAAAGTCAGGAGCCAGCGTCAAACCCATGAGCTTCCCCCGCGCCTCCCGCCGATGCGGCGCAAACAGTTCCTCAAGCGCCACGTCCGCCAGGTAGGAGTACTGATCCCACAGGTTCGTGGACAACCGGGCGCCGTGGGTGTCGTTCACAAAACCGCTCTCGCCCGGCGGATCGGTCGGCAGCAGCTTCAGGACGAGGGATTTTTCCAGCACCGTTTCCTCCGCTTCAGCGATGGCCACCTCAAGGTCGAACCCGAGCAGCGACCGCAGCGTGTTGCGGTATTCCGGACCCGACAACCGTCGGGGCTTGAACGTTCCGGGTCGCGCTTCGGCGACGGCCAAAAAGCGCGTCTGATACCAGTCGAGCACCTGCTGGCGCTCCGCAGCGGAAGGCTGCGTCTCGTCCTCCGGCGGCATGTCCCCGGCCTTGAGAACATCCGCCACCACCTCCCAGAGATCGAAGTGGCTGTCCACATCGCCCTCGGTGCGGATCCCGGAGAAATCGACCTTCCCCTTCACCTTGTCGCCGCCATGACACTCCAGGCAGTAGAGATCCAAAAAGGGCCGGATCTCCGCCTCCGCACCATAGATGGGCGCGACCAGTCCGCAGCCCCAAACGAGGGCACAACCCAAGTGACTCAATGCGCTGGGCCGTGAGGGTCGCAGATTCAGGTGGGGATGCTTGAGGGCTGAACTCGGACCCAAATTCATTCACCTAAGAAACGCCTGTTCATGAAGCGTCTTGCAGCTTGGCGGGCGAACGTGAACGCCACCGCACGGATGCACAAGACGAGCCTCTCAAGGGAACAAAAATCAACACCCGGCGAATCTGCACCCGCCGGCCTTTTCTTCCATGTGCGCTGGTCGTCTTTGCATTTGCATGCCCCTGTGCCCTTTGACCTATTGCTTCGATTGATTGCCGTTTTGACACCCGACCCCGCCGCACCATGAGCCTGATAGCGATTGAAACGATTCGTCCTGAATACAGGGACGCCGTCGAGGCAGCACGTTCGAACTTTTGGCTCATCCCCGTCTTTCTTGCCTCGCCAATCTTGATCTTCACCGCCGTGCTTCGAAGGTGGCATTGGGTCTTTATCGTGGCTGTGGTTCTGTTCGCTGCTTTCGTAACTTGGGTCTTCTTATTCTTCTATTCCGAGACCCTCTGGGAAACGATGGAAGCACACGCCGAGACCGATGCCGAGATCAAAGATGTTGCGTCGGATACAGGCAGGGTGCTTGGACCATTTCTGCTGGGTATGCCGTTGGCGGTTTTCTACTCTGGAGGCTGGTGCGTCATCGCGTTTGTGCTCCGGGCAATTGGCAGGAGTGCTCAGCGGTCGCGATCCTCATTGCCGCCGCCACTCCCGAAACAGCGGCGGGAGGATGGCGGCTGAACCGGACCTCTTCCGGG
>CAXBNA010000322.1:0-5203 GCA_963976915.1 uncultured Verrucomicrobiales bacterium | reverse complement strand
GGCGCTGCTGCTGGTGCTCGGATGGCTCTTCATGCGTGCGCAGTTCGGCTTGAGCTTGGACTGGTTTCTCTCCGGCCCCACCGGCGCCCGCATTGAGTCACTGGCCGAAGACCTCACGTCCCAACTCCGTGCAGTCCCCGAGAGCGATTGGGCGCAGCTCTTAGCCCAGAAGGAGTCCGAACTCGGCGTGCAACTTGCGCTCTTTGGCAACGACGGCGAACTCAAGGTCGGCCCTCCGCTGGATCCGCCACCCGCAGTCCGCGCACGCTTGATCGACAAACGCACCGCCGCCGACATGCCGCCGCCCCCGCGACCCAATCGCAAGGGAGCCAAGGCCGTACTTCCCCGCCCGCCTTCGGGTGCGCCACCGAAGCCACGATTCATGGTGCGTGCGGAAGGCAATCCCTCCTACTGGGCCGGCATTCACGTCACGCTGGCCTTTGGCGAGGGCGCATCGCGCAGCCCCTTGAGCTTGGTGCTGGCGTCCAATTCCATCACCGGCGGTGGGATGTTCTTCGATCCCTGGCCCTGGGCTGGGCTCGTCGCCGGTGGACTCCTTCTGTCCGCCCTCATCTGGCTGCCCGTCATCGGCGGCATGACCCGCGCCATTCGCCGCGTCAATGAGGCCTCCAAACGCATCGCCGCCGGCACCTTCAGTGTGCGCTTGCCGGATCAGCGCGCGGACGAACTCGGTGAGCTCGCGACGTCCGTCAATTCCATGGCCGCCCAGCTCGGCGACTATGTGAACCAGCAGCGCCGCATCACCGCCGACGTCGCGCACGAACTCTGCTCGCCCATCGCGCGCATGCAGATGGCTCTTGGCGTGATCGAGCAACGTGGCACCCCGGAACAAGCAACGTATCTGAAGAAGGTGGACGCCGAACTTCAGCACATGGCCAAGCTCGTCGAAGAAGTCATGACCTTCTCCAAGGCCGAAACCATCCCCGAGCGCGAAGCGCCCGAAACGTTCGCACTGATGCCGCTCGTCCAAGGGATCATTGCCCGCGACGGCAACGGCTCTGAATTCACTCTGGAGATTCCCGACTCGCTCACGCTGCACACGCTTCGCGAAGCGCTCGACCGCGCCCTGGGGAACGTGATTCGCAATGCCGTGCGTTATGCGGGAAAAGCTGGGCCCATTGAGATTTCGGCGCGCCGGGATTCTGCGGGAGGCGTGTCCATTGCCATCGCCGATCAGGGTCCGGGAGTTCCCAAGGATACACTCCACCGGCTCTTCGAACCCTTCTATCGCCCTGAAGCCGCCCGAGCCCGCCACACCGGGGGAAGCGGGCTGGGTCTGGCGATCGTCAAACGTTGCATCGAAGCCTGCAATGGAACCGTCACAGCGGCCCTGCGCGAACCGGCTGGCCTGGTCATTGAACTCAATGTTCCCAGCTAATCCACGGACAGATCCGCGAGGGAGACCTCGTTCAACTCTTGCTGAACCATCGCCGCCAAATCCTCAAAGCGATGAAGCAGTTCGTTTGTGAATTGCCTCGGTCGGGTATCGATCAAGCACAGCGTACCGACGCAAGACCCGTCCGCCGCAAAAATGGGAAAGCCCGCATAAAACCGAATGCGTGGACCTCCTGTGACCAGCGGATTGTCCGCAAAGCGGTCATCCAACAGGGTGTCCGGCACAATCAACCGCTCCCGGCGGGCCACGGCGTGTGCGCAGAACGCCAGTTCACGAGGCGTCTCACTCACGTCCAGTCCATGACATGACTTGAACCATTGACGGTCTTTGTCGATCAGAGAGACCAGTGAAATCGGAACCTCCGCCAGCGTTGCCGCCACGCGGGTGATGCGATCAAACCTTTCCTCCGGTGGTGTGTCCAGCACCGCCAAAGCCCGCAAGGCCGCCAATCGATCTTCCTCGTCGGGAGGTTTCGGCGGGGCCATCCAACGGCAGGCGGCACGAAGAATCCACGCCTGAATGTGCGCTTGCGCATACTGCAGCGAGAACGGCCTGATCAACCATCGGGTGACGCCAGCCTCCAAGCCCTCTTCGCGCCGCTCTTCATCCGCCACCACCACCACTGGCAGGGCTTTGAGATACGGATCCGAATGGGCCCGGAGCCGACGGCAAAGCTCCAATCCGTCCATGTCCGGCATCTGTTCCTCCACAATCACCAACGAAGGAGGTGAAGACTCCACCATGCTCAGAAGGCCCGCCCCATCCGTGGCTCGAGCAAGACTCACACCCGCAACCGATGCCGCTCTGGCCAATGTATCCCGGGTGCCCTCATCGCCAACCACGATGTAGACACTCGCCTCGCCCATGGCGGATTCACCGACCAAGGCACTTTGAAGTTTGGATCTGTCCGACGTCGAAAGTTGCGCGCCCGGCCCATCAAGTTCCAGCACCTGTCCATCGGCAGCAGCGAAGACTTCCATCGTTGAGCCTGCCGCTTGCATTGTCGCCTGTGCCTCCCGTGCGATCTCGTCCAAATCATCGTCGGTTCGGGTTGGGTCATGATGCGTCAACGCCAACCTCTTCACCCCCGCCAACTCGGCCATTTCACAGACATACTCGACGGGGCTGTGCCCCCATCCCCGGCGGTTCTCATACTCCTTGTCCGTGAACTGCGAGTCGTGGATCAGCAGGTCGGCACCCTTCAAGAAGTCGATGTGGCGCTCGTCGAGCTCGTGCAATCGATCGCTTGGACCGCCCCCGGGGTTTCGATCATAGGGCTCGTGATCGCAGGAATACACGACGGTCAGACCATCCATCTCCAATCGATAGCCCAAGGTCAGCGCCGGGTGATTCAGGTACCGCGTGGTGATCTCGATGTCCCCAATGGAAAACTGTCCTTCAATGAGGTTGTGAAAGTGCGAGCCCGCTCCCATCTCATCCAGCGTCACCGGAAAGTAGGTATGCTGCATCTGGCCCGCCAGCGCCACGCGCAATGACCGGCCAAGCCCCGCTGGTCCGTAGATATCCCAATGCCAGCCAGGGATGAACAAGGGCACAAAAAAAGGAAACCCCTGAATGTGATCCCAGTGCGTGTGGCTGATCAGGATGTTTCCACGCTGCGGGTTCCCCTTGGCATCCGCCATCAGCGTCCGACCCAGATCGTGCGCTCCGGTCCCGCAATCGATGACCAAAAGAGTCCCACCGGGAGACATCACTTGGACACAGGAGGTGTTGCCACCATAGCGAACTGTGTTCTTTCCCGGTTTGGCCAATGAGCCGCGCGTACCCCAAAATTGGACTCGCGCCGGTGCCTTTTCGTGTTGGTTGGACGCGGCCACGAAGAAACTCTGCCGTGCCTCCGAAGATTGGCAATCTTTTTCGTGGCCGCAGCCAAAACTGGGCCTCCGAGCACCTCCACAACGAGGCTATGCTCCGCTCTTAAGAGCCGTGCGAATCCCATGATCCTCACGTTCCATGCAGGCATGGCGACGACACATCCCGGATGCAATCACAGAACGACCACGATGGCTCAGGTCTGCCTGATCGGCGATCCAGAAGCCTACTTCGAGATTTTCGCCTGTTCGCTCTCGCCTTCCTCTCCGTGACTGGAGGCATCCTTGGATTTGGCAGCATCTTTTTTCGCGTTGGCCTTCGTCCGGCTGGAAAGGTAGGCGACCAAATCGCGGAGCTCTTTCGGCGGCAGCGACAAGCCCATTGGAGGCATGGCCGACATCGGCGGCGTGATGGTGGCCACCTTGTCGGGATCGACTTCGGAGAGCGTGCCATCCAAGCCGATGACTCTCAGTTCCTTCCGAGTCTGCTTGGTGATCCGACCCATGATCGCCGAGCCGTCACTGAGGGTGACCGTCGACAAGCCATAGCCATCAGCGATGACCGCATTGGGGTTGACCAGTGACTCGACCAGCTTGTCTGGAGTCAGTCGCTCACCCACAAGGGTCAGGTCGGGCCCTTGAATTCCTCCTTCACCACGGATCTTGTGGCACTGGAGGCAGGCCCCTTGATTTCGGAACACCAACTCGCCGAGCCGTGGTTCTCCACCCGTCTGGCTCAGCGCGTGCAGGGCCGAAGGATCTTCAGCTACAAAGGCGGCAGCAAGTTCCTGATCGGCAGCTTCCGGCGCAGCCTGCAGGGCCAGATAAAGATCCAGCCAGAGCTCGCGGCGGAGCTTGGAGGTTTCCCGAGCCTTCCAGTAGGTCCCGATGGAAGCCGGATCCGTCTTGGCCAATCCGGCAATCCCTGCCCGAGCCACCTGCAGCGGACCGTTCGCGATCGCGGCGCGGGCCCTGTCCGACACCCCATCAATGTTGAGAGCGAATGCGTGGTTCATTGCCACGGCGGCCACTTGGGCGTTGGCGTCATCAAGCAAGGGAGTGACGACATCGACTGCCGCAGAGCCCGCGCTTCCGACAAGGCTGTTGAGCGCGGCAATGCGCACCGACGCGTCCAGTTCTGTTTGGGCGGCGAGTTTTCGCAGCGTCGCTTCCTCCAATTCCACATCCGTTTCGTCGGCGAGCTGAAGTCCCAGCGCGGCAAATTCCGCGGGCAGATCGCCAAGCAGGAGTTGCTTCAATTCCTCTCCGATCACCGAGCCGAGTTTCGCCATGGTTCGCTCGCCTTCGGGGAGCGGCCGGTAGTGCCCGAGCACCGGATCCGTGACGATGCGTTTCTCCCAAAGGCGCAGTGCATGAAGTGCCGCCTCGCGAGCTGCGGAATCCATCTGGGTCATCCCTGCAAGCTGAACCAGTTTGACCGCATTGGCATCGCCACCCCGGCGGTAATTGGCGGCCACAATGCGGCGCTGCAAGGTTGGGGAAAGCTCTGCCAAGTTGACGTCCAAACTGGCCAACGTGTCACCTGCAGGACCATCCATTGCCGCCGTGTCGTAAATCGACCGAATCGCTTCGTCACGGATCTGCGGATCTGCATCGTCTAGAAAACGTACCAGTTCTTCGCTCGCCTGCGAACGCAGGAAGAGCGTCGCCATCAGCCGCGCTTCTCTCGACTCGGCAGCCTCTTGGGCAACTGCGGCCTCCTCGGTTCCGACCCGATAAAGTCCCGTCAGGCACGCGTGCCGCAGTACTGGATCGATTTCACCCGCCCCGATGTCTGCGGCCAACTTGTAGTACGCATTGATCACCACCGCATCTCCGCGCTCCGCTACCCGGCTCAGTGCGATCATCGCCAGGGAACGGACGCGCACCGATTCATCGATCAGCATCTCCAGCAGACGCGGCTTGGCCTCCTTGATCCGAAGGCTACCGAGCA
>CAXBNA010000321.1:0-5215 GCA_963976915.1 uncultured Verrucomicrobiales bacterium | reverse complement strand
TGTGCACTCGGACATCCGCAGCGCCGCGAGCAGCCCCGAGTGAAACACCTGCGCAAACCGCGCCAGCGCCCAGTGCTTGCGCACCTTGCCCATGATCGGCAGCGCGTTCAAAAACCGATCCATCCCCGCGTTCGTCACTGCCTGCCCACTCAGCCAGCGCCAAAGCCCCGCCCCACCCAGCAGCGCGATCCACAGGGCCAAGAGCGTCACCCCGATCTTCATCACCGGGTTCTCGCCACTCATGATCGCCTTCGGGATCTCCGGCAGCACCACACCCAGATGAACCAGGATCAGCGGATAAATCATCGCCGCCCGCGCCTGCTTCATTCCCCGGTCCTCCGCGTCGAAGTAATCCGCCAGGTGATCCATCGACTCCGCCAGTCGCCCGCTCTTCTCCCCTGCCTCGATCAGGCTCAGCTCCAATCCACCCACGCGATCCGCATTCAGTCGCCGCACCGATTCCGCAATGCTCCACCCCTCTGCGAGGCCGCGCTGCATGTTTTCCAAAAACACCCGCTTCCCCGCCGCCGGCTTCTGAATGAGCAACAACTCCAGCGACCGGTCGAAGTGAAAGTCCGCCCCGATCAGCTTCCCCAGTTCCCGATACAAACTCGCGCGCTCAGCGGCATTCATGACGCCAACTGTGCGCCACCGTTGACGATGGAGCGAGCCTGAAAAAGGCGACAATCATCGACGAACCAAGAGACGCCGGAGCGCGGGCCTCCGAGCCCGCAGCAGCGTGGAAACGATCTTGAACCCGTCCAATGCGACAGATCCTGATCTGTGATCTCATGGAAAATCAGGGCAAAGCGACTATGTGCCGAGCAGCTTATTGAGCTTATTGCTTATTCACTGCATCACACTTTTTTAGCATTGACTAGGACACGCCGCGACCGCACGATTTGCTAGGTGGTAGAACGCCAACTGCGTTGGCCACCTGCACGTCGGCCCCGCGGTTTATTTTGACTTATGGCACGAACAGTGAATCTGAGCCAATTCAGGAGGGCCCTATCGCTCCTGTTGAGCTTCTGTTTGCTGGGATGTGAACGTCCGTGGGACGCTACGTTGGACACAGTAGAAGGTACTTCAAACCAAGAATTCCTCTACGAAGTCGCGGTGTCACATTTTGAGGATGCGGTAGGTGATGCCGCAATCGCCAAGCTTCATGACCAAGATTTGATCGAAAAGTTTATTCGTCAGGTGAAGTTCTACGACCAGCAACTTGCCATTATGCGGCGGGTCAAGGAGGACGTTAGACTCGCAGAGATTGTTTTTGACGGGGACTTGCACAGGGTAGCGGCAGCCGCATTTTCAGAGTTGATTCGACGTGCGCCATATGAGGATTCTTCTATGGGTACTTCGGACCCTCGGCACCGGATAATAATGAATCTGGCCTCGGTGATGAAAGAGTTTGTATCCAACTTTCAAGAAGGTGACGAGGCGTCCATCACGGCACGGGATAATATGGAGGAGATGGTCGTCCTCGCAACCCTTCTGGCGAGAGCCGATATACGTGAACAACTTGGAGAATTAATCTCTATCGCGAGAACTGGCGTAAAAACGGTATCGGGCCGTTACGAAAGGTCAGGAAGTGGCTTCGCAGCGGTTTCCGTAAGCACCTTGCGTATCAGCGGAGTCGCGGAGTTCTCCAATTTGCCGGTGCCAGTGAATTTCTACTGGGGTGGATCGCTGCCAAAAACTTTGCCGGATTATGGGGTGACGTATACGAGCTATTCATCCGTATTTTCCATTCGCAAGTTCTTTGACGCAGTTTACGCCGTCATGCCTTACGAGCGTTTGGAGAAGATCGCTACCTTTGATGGTATGAGAGGTTCTCATTTTGCCGAAGAACAACTGGAAAGGCAAAAGCGGGCCGAAGAAGAGGCATTCAGAGGCATTGGATCACCCATGTGTGTCTATGAAATTTGGGATCACCGTGCTCTGATCGCGATTGCCCTGAGTTCTTCAAATGCTCATTTCAAGGAATCTGCGGTGAAACAGCTCGGAAGATTCCGCTCAGGCTTCGTTCCAAAGGGGTTCTTTGCAGATCTATTTGATTCAGAGAAAGAGACAACTGTCCGGAAGGCTTGTGTGAGTTACATAGAGGATAGGAACAAGTTGATCGCAATCGCCAGTGGGGATGTTGATGAGGATATTCGGAAAGCGGCGATCAAACGCTTGAAAACCCCAAATTAGTGAAGAACAACTGAGGAGCGACGTTGCACACAAATGGCGATCTACGGTTTTTCAATCATTGCCGTTGGGTTATTTGACAGCAATTGCAAACACACTGCGATGATCGAAGGCTTGCGGGACACTACAGCGAGTGGTCTCTATTTTTGGTGCCAAAGTTCGATGAACAAGTTGCCAGGCACACAGCTGACATCGCCTGATTTTGCGTAGATTGGCGCTCATGAAATCCACTGAAGTGGCGTCAGGGGGCTGATCCTTTGTGCGACCGCTGTGAGGGTGACGAGCCGTGTCAAGTGGCGTTGGGGTGACTGGCGAGCGAATCCCAAACCCTTCCTCGAGGGAGCGCCGTTTCTCAAAGATCCACCACTCCACTGACATCGCCCGCCTTCGCTCCCCCTCACGACGCCCCGTGAAGGTCGTGTGGTGCCTTGCGCGCGCGTTAGACCGCCTTTTCCAAAACAGCGCTTCGAAGATCTCCCTCATCCCTCGTGCTCAACGCCCGTCCTGACGTTCCCGGGCGGGTTACCCGGGAGTCGAGGGAGGCGCGGCTTCGTCGGGGGGCGCTGCCGGGGTGGGCGTGAGCTTGCGGACGCCGATCTTGTCGATCCGTTGCACGACTTTGTGCCTGGCAACTGGTCCGGATCGTCGTGAGATTGAACAGGCACCCCGTTGTGTCGGTTGTTCGACGGTGATCCCAAGGAAAGTCAGGCCTTGCCAACTTTGTGCCTGGCAACTTGTACAAACTCGCGCGTTCACCCGCATTCATGGATATCAGTGTGCAAAGGCACAGATTTGGTTACAAACACGAACTTGAAACGCTGTTTTGTTTGTCATCTTCGGCGGGTCATAAACGGCACGATGGGCGTGAATAGACCTGCGATTGCAGTGCCAAACGCTCCCATTTCCAACCGAAACCCGCCCCACCCATACCCTTGGGCAAGTATCAGCAACGATACCAGCGCAATGCAAAACCAGCAAAGCAGCAATTGTTGTTTGCGGATGCGTCGTTCAGTTGCTGCACGTCGTCGTCGCTGGAGAGATTCGAACTGTGCCTCCCTCGACAGTCGGAGGAAGTCGTCTTTGGTGATGAACTCTGGTTCGGGTCTATTTTTCTTCTTTGGAGATGACATTGGCGTGGCTCAAATGGGCCAGACATGGCATCAGAATCTCTCGATAGTCATTCGAATCATCGTGATCGACAGATGCGATGATCCTGCCCTTCTCACGTTCCCGAATTGCCCACGCCATGAGTGCGAGTGCATTGTCGAAAAATTCTTTTCTTGATCCCATACCTGTAACCTTCACGAGGCTGTCGATCGCGGACATCCTCTCGTTGGTCAGTTCGACCTGTAGTCGAAAGCGATCTGACTGGAGTGACGTGGTTACTTTAGGCATGGAAAGGTTCTTTGCGGGGTTCTGGAAAGAGAAAGGGAACGAGAAAAGTAGATGGTACATAGTGGTCAGATGATCCCAACTTGATGAGTCCGTGTGACACACTACGGAGTAGCTTCGCACCACGCCGAATCGCTACTCGAAGTATCCTCCAGTAGTTACATAAGTAAGTGCTATTTGGTCGGCACAATTTCAGTAGTTTGCGCGCGTGAGCCACCAAGCCACCTAGTGCAAATGCGTTGCTCCAATTCGGACTAAACGCTGCCTTCTCGACTTCTGAGAGAAGGGAATCTGTGGCGAAATGGACCGAGATCTCCACACCGTCATAGCCGACATTGCCGAGCATTTCTGTGGCGCGCACAGTAGATTCATCGAACTCCATAAAAAAGTAATCCATGAGGCATTCATGCTCCATTTATACTCCAAGTCAACACCACATTTAAGCCTCTTCGGCATCGAGAGATTCCACTGAGTAAATGGCCTCGGACTGAAGTGTGACGTGGATCAGAATAGAATGTTTGTTGGTATTGTCTTTCGGAGAGGTCGTCCAAAACGAAAAACTTCCCTTCCGCTGGCGTGTTGATTAACCTCACCACCATGAACACGCCTCCTTCCTTCCACCGTCGTGATTTCCTGAAGCACTCGGCTTTGACCGGTGCCAGTCTTCTCGCCCCCGCGTTCGCGCCCCTGGCCTCGGCCGCACCGTCGCGCGAGTCGAAGTCGGAAACGCTGGTCGCCCAACTCCACAAGAGCCTGACCGAGCCTCAACGTTCGGCACTTTGTTTCCCCTGGGAGCATGAGCTGCGGCTGAAGGTGGACAACAACTGGCACATCACCGAGCAGCCGATCAACAAGGTGCTCGATGGTGATCAGCAAGACCTCGTCCGCCAGATTTTCGACGGCCTTCACAGCGACGAATACAAGAAGGAAGTCTGGCGCCAATTCGACCAGGACAACCAGCGCGACGGCGGCTTCGGCAGTTCCTCGATCGCGCTGTTCGGGGATCCGGGTGCGGAGAAATTCGAGTTCGTGCTCACCGGTCGGCACTGCACGCGGCGTTGCGATGGCAACTCCGAGGCAGGCACGGTCTTTGGCGGTCCCATTTTCTACGGCCACGCCGCCAAGAGTTTCAATGAGTCGCCCAAGCACGAAGGCAACGCCTACTGGTTCCAAGCCCAGCGTGCGAATGAAGTCTTCCAAGCGCTCGATGGCAGGCAGCGCAAACTGGCGCTTCTTCCCGGCAAAGGTCCAGCCGAGCGTGGCAATCGCACCGTTCAGCTCTCCGGAAAAACGACCGGGCTCGCGGGCATCCCAATGACGGAGCTCGCTGCCGATCAGAAAGATCTGGTGCGCAAAGTCATCGCTGATCTCCTTCTTCCCTTCCGCAAGGAAGACGCCGAGGAATCCCAGAAGGCCATCGAGGCATCCGGGTTCGACCATCTGCACCTCGCCTACTACCAAGCGCAGGACCTTGGAAACGATGGCGTCTGGGATGTCTGGCAAATCGAGGGTCCCGACATGATTTGGTACTTCCGTGGCGATCCGCACGTCCACTGCTGGGCGCACATCAAGGAGCCCGCCGGATTCTGAGCCCAGAGAATCGTTGAGTCTCCTCTGATTTTTTCGCTGG
>CAXBNA010000320.1:0-5265 GCA_963976915.1 uncultured Verrucomicrobiales bacterium | reverse complement strand
GGAATGACGATCCCACCCTTTGATCCCGTGATCCGAAATGGTCAGCTTCATGGCCGCGGCTCCTGCGATACGAAGGCCGGTCTCGCCGCGATGATGCACGCGATGGTGGAGCTCAAGGAATCGGGGATCGTGCCACCATGTGAGGTCCTGCTTGCTACGGTTGTGGACGAGGAGTTCTCGTATCGCGGCGTGGTCAAGCTCTGCGAGGAAGTCCAGGCCACTGCCGCCATCGTCGCGGAACCGACGGAACTCCGCGCCGTGATTGCCAGCAAAGGCGTCCTTCGTTGGCGCATCCGTGTCCAGGGCCGCGCCGCGCACAGCTCGAAACCACACCTCGGCGTCAATGCCATTCGCCACATGGCTCAGCTCATCCTTCGACTCGAAGAAGAGCATGAAAAACTCGCTTCCAAAACCCACCCGCTCCTGGGTCCCTCGACCTGCAACATCGGGGTCATTCGAGGCGGCGTGCAGGTCAATTTCGTGCCCGACGAGTGCGTCATCGAGCTCGACCGGCGCCTCCTTCCCGGCGAGAAAGCCGAAGAGGTTCTCGAGGGTTACCGCGAGTTCCTCGCCTCCATCCCCGATATCGACGCCAGCCTCGTCGAGCCACCATTGCTCGTGGATGAGGCTTTGGAGACCGCAGCGGACCACCTTGTCTCCACCACCGCTCAATCCGTGCTCAAACACCTTGGACTCGATCCAACACCCAGCGGCGTCCCCTTCGGCAGTGATGCCAGCAAACTGTCGCGGGCAGGCATCCCGAGCATCGTCTTCGGACCCGGCAGCATCGACCGCGCCCACGCCGCCGATGAGTACGTGGAGATGGATCAGGTGCAAACCGCGCTCGACTTCTACCGAGAGTTCATGGTTTCCTTTGACCCATCATGAACAAAGGAACCCCAATCAACCGGCGCCACTTCATCAGCAGCACGCTCGGCGCCGCCGCCTCCACCGGCTTGACCGGATGCTCGACGCTCGCAGCAGGTCGTGGATACATCGATGCTCACGTCCACGTCTGGACGCCAGACACGAAACGCTACCCCGTCGCCAAAACCTTTTCCGAGAAGGACCTCCAGCCGCCCAGCTTCACCCCCGAGGAGCTTCTGGCTGAAGCGAAGCCCAACGGCGTCAGCCGCATCGTGCTGATCCAGATGAGCTTCTACAAGTTCGACAACCGCTACATGCTCGACTCCATGAAACGCTTCCCCGGCGTCTTCAGTGGCGTGGCCATCGTCGATCACGAGGCACCCGATGTGGCGGCGAAAATGAAATCCCTCAAAGCCCAGGGCGTGCGCGGGTTCCGACTCTACACGGATCGGGAAAAGGCCGAAGGCTGGATCGACTCACCGGGCATGAAACAGATGTGGACCACCGCTGCGGACGAAAACTTGTCGATGTGCCTCCTCGCCAATCCCGACGCGCTGCCCGCGGTCCGCCGCATGTGCAAGGCCTACCCAAAAACACCCGTCGTCATCGACCACTTCGCCCGCATCGGCATGAAGGGCAGCGTGAACGAGACCGATCTCGACCATCTCTGCGGCCTCTCTGATTTCGAAACCGTCCACGTCAAGACCTCCGCCTTCTACGCTCTTGGAAAGAAAGCCGCCCCCTACACCGACCTCGGCCCCATGATCCGCCAACTCCGTGACAACTACGGCGCGAATCGTCTCATGTGGGCCACCGACTGCCCCTACCAAGTCGGCGACGGACATACCTACGCCGACTCCATCGCCCTGATTCGCGACCGCCTCGATTTCCTGACCGACTCCGACAAGGACTGGATGCTACGCGGCACTGCCGAAAAGGTCTTCTTCAGCTGATTCCACCCCCAAGGAATACGTGGCAGCACCGAAACGTCCCAACTGCATGAGTGAGCCTGAAACCCCATCCGAAACCATGCCAACGTCCAAGGCCAACAAGTGGTTCCCCATCCTCGTGATCGTCGGCGTCATCGCCTACGTCACCATTTCAGGCACCACCCGATCCTGCCCCACCTGCACCGTGATCACGGAAGGACTCGGGATTCCATCGCTGGTCGATGCACCCACGCCTGCAAAATAGCTCCCGTCGTGTCGGTCGCCACCTCAAGCGACTCATATGGAAAAGTCTAGCGGCGACGGCGGAGTGTGAGGCTGAAGAGTCCCAACAGCAGAAGCATCGCGCGGCTAGGTTCTGGAATCACAAGGAGCTGACCCGTGGTCAAGAAGCCGGAGACATCCCAAGCCAGGCTGAAGATGGAAAGATCCGGGAGATCGAGATTGCCACCACCTGTGCCGCCCGTGCGTCCATCGGTCCCCACGTCGAAACCCGTCGCGGTCAACGTGGTCCAGTCGAGAAGATCCAGAATGTCCCCGCTAGCGACGGTGAACCCGGTGTCTGCGATGAGTTGCAGGTTCGTCGTGCCGTCGAGCGTCAGAAGGCCCCCGACTTTGACAGCATCATAGCTCGTCCCACGAGTGGTCGCATCCACCGCCGTGAAGACCAAGGAGCCAAAGGCGGCGTTCAGATCAGATGCGAACGACAACTCACCGCGATCTGCTCCGGCACTGCCGCCCGGTCGGATCACACCACCCGTAATGACGGAAGTGATACCGCCCACCGTTCCAGTACCCGCCAGCGCTCCAAGAGGACCCACCGTGACCGCACCGGTTGCGGTGCCAGTGTTGTCACCGTCAATCTGTAGGGTTCCACCGGTAATCGTGCTGCTGCCTGAATACGTATTCGTTCCCGAAGACACCAATGTACCTAGCCCCGCCTTAGTGAGAGAACCGGCACCGCCCCCCGAGACATCGCTGATGACGCCGGTGAGGCTGAGGGTCTGCGCCGCGTCCTCCACATCAATGGTCCCGCCAGCTTCACCGAGCTGCACCGAGCGGTCAGACGAGTTCTCGGCATTGGTGCCGATCATTCGCAAAGTCGCTGCGGTGCTGGCCGATCCCACTTGGAGAATGTCGGCAAAGTCAGCGTCACCGAGGCTGCTGTCGACATCGACGGAAGGCGTCGGGTTGCGGTCAATGATCGAGGTGAATTCAAGAACCCCCTCCTCAACCACCGTGCCGCCTCCGAACTGGCTGGCGTTGGAGGTCAGCCGCAGCGTCCCGGAACCAGTCTTGTTGATGTACCCGTTGCCGTTGCCGGTGTTGATCGCTGCGCTCACGTCGGCCACCGCCGTCCCCTGCGTGTCAAAGGTGATGCCGTCGTTGTCGCCGATCTGCGAAATGCCGCCGACGGCGGTGATCGTCTTGCCATCGGCAATCCGGATCACCGAGTCACCGGTGTTGTTCGTGATGTTGGTGAACGAACTGTCATCGAGCAGGGTGACATCCGCATTCCTCAATTCAACGGTACCCGCCGTCTGGGTGATGCTGTGCAGCGTCTCCGTCTGACCGTTGAGGTTGATGACACCGCCGCTCATGCGCATCTCCGAGGCATCGTCGATGGCATTGTTGGTGCCCAGAGTCAGCGTACCGGCAGAGACCTCGGTCGCACCGGTGTAGGTGTTGCTGGCGTTGAGGATGGTGTTGCCGCTGCCGGATTTCGTCAACCCGGAGCTGCCTGAAAGAATGCCGTTGATGGTCATCGTGCCCACGCCCGACACCACGACGCCCCCCTTCGCCTCAATACCCACATTCAACGTGACCCCGGCGCCAGCGAGTGTGAGCGCACCATTGGTGGTCAGCGTCTCGGCTACCGCCTTGTCCAAGGTGTAGAGATTTGGAGCGGTGTTGTTGAAGGTAACTGTGCCAGCCGTGATGTCTGCCTGCAGGGTCGGGTTGAAATTCATGACGCCTGTGTCGCCAAAGATCACGTCGTCGCCCTGTTGAAACACCGCGTCGCTGGTGTTTGACCAGTTCGACGTGGTGCCAACATCCCAAAAGGTCGGATTGGTGCCGTCGCCGCCGACCCAGGTGTTTTCCACGTAGCCGAGGTCGATGCTAATGGTGCCCAAGGTGTCATCCACGAATGAGGCGGTTCCAATGCGGGCGCTAAGATCAGCCATTCCCAACGTGAGGCGATCCACGCTACCGGTGGTTCCAAGCCCGCCGCTGCCGTAGACGAGCACGGGAATCGCCCCGGGACCCGTGCCGATTACGTCGACAGTCAATCCACCGACGTTGAGCGCGCTGATGTCGGTCGTCCCGGCACCGGTCGAGCCCAGGGCACCGGGGGTGGTGGCGTCGATGGCCAGCACATGCGTGGTGCCTTGGAACAAAAGTGTGCCCTCAGTGGTGGCCTCCCCACCGATGTTGGCGACGCTGGCCACGGTGATATCGCCCGTCAGAGCTCCATTCAGGTTGAGCAGGCCACCGTTGATCTGCGTGGCACCCGCGTAGGAATTGTTGCCGCTCAGGGTTTGCGTTCCGGTTCCTTCCTTGGTCACCGTGTTGAGTCCGTAGGTGGCATTGTTGGTCAAGTCGCCAGTGAAAACGCCGTCGCCATTGTCGACGCCGAGGGTCAAGCCGCTCACCCCTTTATCGCTAACCCCGCCGACGACCACCGTGCCCGCGCCGTTCAGTGCATCGATCACGGTCGGAGTCGCCTGCCCCGTGTAAGTCGCGCCAAAGTCCACCTGCATGTCGCTGAGGTTGCCGGTCCAGTCGCCGATGCCGCCGCCCCCGAAGATGTAATTGCCCTGCTCGATGTGGAACAGCGCACCCGAATCCATGTCGATGATGGAACCGGCGGAAGTCATCTGCAGCGAGCCCGTGCCGGACTTCTTAAACGTGCCGCCTCCGAAAAGGTCGATGGAGGCGGACCCTGGGCCGTTGACGTAATTGAACTCCAGCGTCGCGCCCGCAGCAATCGGACCGTAATTCCGGTCCGGAGTAATCCCGTTGCTACTGCCATTGTTGATCAGGCGCAGCGTGCCCTCACTCACCGTGGTGAGACCGGTGTAACTGTTGTTTTGCGTCAGTTCTAGGACGCCGAGGCCCCGCTTCTCCAAAGTTCCCCCTCCGTTGAGAGGATCATTGGCGATATCGACATCAATGGTCACCACGGTTCCCGCATCGGTGTCAATGATGCCACCCGCCCCACCTAGAGTGACGCCACGGTTCGGATCGTTGATGCTGAAAGTAGCGGTCGTATTGAGCGTGGCGGTGGCACCATCGAGCGTCAACTGACCGGCGTTGAAGCTAGCAGGATCGGCTCCTAGGTTGGCCTCATTACTGATGCGCAGGGTGCCGGAGGTCACCGTGGTCGCCCCGGTGGAAATGCTCGCCCCAACCAACGTTGTGACGCCAGTGCCCTTCTGGAAGATCTCGG
>CAXBNA010000319.1:0-5269 GCA_963976915.1 uncultured Verrucomicrobiales bacterium | reverse complement strand
GTCCGGGGTGCGGATTCGATGCGGTGGGGGAACGTGGTGGATTCAATGCGTCGCGAAGGGCTGGAGGTTGAGGAGTTTGAGGTGGCTGGTGAACCCGGCACCAAAGTCATTGAGGAGGGAGTCGCGCTGGCCAGATCTGTGAGCGCCGGGGTGGTGGTGGGGATTGGTGGTGGGGCGGTGATGGACGCCGGGAAGGCGATTGCGGCGATGGTGCGGCAGCCGGGGGAATTGTTGGAGTATTTGGAGGTCGTTGGACAGGGGCGCTCCTTGGACGTGGGGCCGCTGCCGTTCATTGCGGTCCCAACCACGGCCGGCACAGGAGCGGAGGTGACGCGGAATGCGGTGATCGGTGTGCCCGAGCATCGGGTGAAGGTGAGTCTCAGGCACGCCTCGATGCTGCCACGGGTGGCTTTGGTCGATCCCGAACTGGCGGTGACACTGCCTTCGGCGCAAACGGCGGCATCGGGACTGGATGCGCTGACGCAATTGCTCGAGCCCTTTGTCTGCAAGCGGGCGAATCCGATGACGGACGCGCTTTGCCGGGAGGGTATCCCGCGCGTTGTGCGGTCGTTGGAGCGGGCGGTGGCGGCCGGCCGGGATGTCGAGGCACGGGAGGATCTGGCGCTCGGAGCACTCTTCAGTGGCATGGCGCTGGCGAACGCGGGGCTTGGGGCGGTTCATGGTTTTGCGGCGCCGATTGGCGGGATGTTCCCGGCACCGCACGGGGCGGTGTGCGCAGCGCTGCTGGCCCCGGTTTGGAAAGTGAACCTCAGGCGGGTGGATGCGGCGGGTGACCAGGGGGCAATGCTGCGGTTCTCCGAGGCGGCGCGACTGTTGACGGGAAATCCCGCGGCGGGGGCGTCGGATGCCGTCGAATTCTTGGAGGCACTGACGCGGCGATTGACCATTCCCGGCTTGTCGACTTACGGTGTCGGCGAGGTGGACGTGGGTGAAATTGCGGACAAGGCCTCGAACGCGAGCAGCATGAAGGCCAATCCCGTGGAGCTGTCGCGGGAGGAGCTTGTCGGAATTTTGCGAGCCGCCCTTTGAACGAGGGCCAGACTTGGGCTTGCCAGCTGGGGGGAGCACGCCATCTTCCGGGCTCTTCTTTTTCCCGATCTCACCATGGCCTACATCAACGAAAACTACCTCAAGCTCAAAGCCGGATATCTGTTCCCCGAAATCGCTCGCCGAGTGAAGGCGTTCACGGAGGCCAATCCCGAAGCTGCGAAGAAGCTGATCCGCTGTGGCATCGGGGATGTTACGGAGCCACTTCCTCAAGCCTGCCGTGACGCCATGCATGCGGCCGTGGATGAGCAGGGCAATCGCGACACGTTCAAGGGCTACGGACCCGAGCAAGGCTACGAGTTCCTTCGCGAGGCCATCGCCAAGAATGATTATCAGGACCGCAGTATCAACGTCGCGGCGGACGAGATCTTTGTCTCCGATGGTTCCAAGTGCGATACGGGCAACATTCTGGACATCTTTGGCGAGGGGAACACCATCGCCATCACCGATCCGGTTTACCCCGTGTATGTCGATACCAATGTCATGGTCGGCAATACGGGTGACGCGGACGATGCCGGTGCCGGTGCCTATGCAGGGCTGGTCTACCTGAAGTGCACGGCTGAGAATGGCTTTGTGCCCGAGATCCCGGACCAGCCGGTCGATCTGATCTACCTCTGCTATCCCAACAACCCCACCGGGGCGACGGCAACTCGGGCCCAACTGGAGGCCTGGGTGGCTTACGCGAAGAAGCATGGCTCGATCCTTCTTTACGATGCGGCCTATGAAGCCTTTGTGCAGGACAGCGATGTGCCGCGCTCCATCTACGAGATCGAGGGTGCTCGTGATTGTGCCATTGAGTTCCGTTCCTTTTCGAAGAATGGCGGATTCACCGGTGTGCGCTGCGCCTTCATCGTCATTCCGAAAGAACTGAAGGGTCGGAAAAAAGACGGCGGCGAGCAGGCCATTCACCCGCTTTGGAGCCGTCGCCACAGCACCAAGTTCAACGGAGCCAGCTACATCGTGCAGAAAGGTGCCGCTGCCGTTTACAGCGATGAGGGCAAGGCCCAGGTCAGCGCTTTGATTCAGCATTACATGGGCAATGCCGCCCTTCTGGTGAAGGCCTGTCAGGATGCCGGGCTGACCGTTTTCGGTGGGACCAATGCGCCCTACGTTTGGGTGCAGTGCCCAGCCGGTGAGACAAGCTGGGGCATGTTCGACAAGATGCTGAACGAAGCCAATGTGGTGGTTACCCCAGGTGCCGGATTCGGCAGCGCGGGCGAGGGCTACTTCCGCATCAGCGCCTTCAACAGCCGCGCGAACGTGGAGGAAGTCTGCCGCCGCATTGCGGCCTTGTAAGGGGGGTGCGCAGCGCCGGCTGCATCAGGGAAGGGTCATCGTTTGGCCTTCCACTCCCACCTTGCGCCCTTTGCGTCCATTGAAGGTGTAGTCCACCACAAGAACGTTGGGTGCGGTGGGCACGGCGCTGGTTTGAGTCTGGGTCACCATCACCTGCTGGGTCGGCTGGTTGGGTCCCTGGGTCGTCACGATGGCGCTCGACTGATTGCTGATGATGAGCGTCTTCTGGTTTCCCGCCGCCGTGCTGAGATCGTCGGAGACAATGAAAATGAGGGGCTCGGTGAGCATTCCTCCGGCAGGCAAGTACTTTTGCAGGCGTGTCTTCACATTGCGTGGCTGATTGCCTTCGAGGCTATATCGCCCACTCTGGATGATGAGTTGGCCGGGCTTGAATCCGGCGACGGTGGGTTTCAGATCCTCGGCCTTTTCAGTCAAAGTGACGGCCTGCTTTGGCACCCGAATTTTTTGGCCGTTCATCTTTCCGATCACATCGTCGAAGGTCTCGCTCTCGACATCGAAGATCACGCCCTTCGAGAGCTGCCGGGTGCCCCGGGGGAAGCCGTCGGGTCCAAGGATTTGGGCATTGATCGTGCGGAGAAGCTCCGCCTGCTGGGGCGGCCTTTTTTCGTCGGTGGATTGAGCTCGCAGATCCGAGCCAGCGAACAGCGTGAGGGCGATGATCGTGGTGAGGAGGATGGGGTTCATGGGTGGTTTGAGCAAAAGTGACACGAGGGTCTTCGAGGAACGAAAAGATCAGGGCAGTGTCGCCCGGGCTTGGAGGGTGGTGAATCCGGATGGGAAGGAGACGGTCGCTGTCCACGTGGCGGAACTGGCATCGCCCGATTGGAAAACGGCGGTGGTCCAGACGGCGGAAGCGCCGAACTTGGGTGCCGAGCGGACTTCCACGAGGCCGGTGGTGGGGAAGTTCGTCGTTTGCACAGTGATGGTGGTGGCACCGCTGGTGGAGATCCCGATGTCCGCCGTGAGATCCAGCGGCGCGGTGGGCACGGAGGGGGCTGAGGAGGCATCGACGGCCACGACCTTGACCGTCGGCGCATCATTTCCCGGCCAGATAGTTGGAGGGACAGCGGGTGGCACGGCGATCGTCTGGGGCAGCGTTGCCACATTGCCAGCCACTGAGTTGGCCTCCAAACGGATCCGTCCGTCATTTCGCGTGTCAATGGTTCCACTACCGTTGATCATGTCCGCGACAATTCGCACCGCACCTCCACTACCCGTGCTATTGCCAGTGGCCGTGATAGAACCGTTAATTTCAACGATCCCGGCTGCTGCGACAAGGATTGCTCCGCCGCCGCCGGAACCTCCGCCATTGGATGTCGCACCACCGCCCGACCCTCCAATCAGCGGAATTATGGAAGGATTTCCGTAGACTGACGCATAGGAACCAGGAGAACTCACGAACGAAAAAATGGGGTTGGCACCCCCGATCCCCAACCCTGGCCCCTTTCCAAGCGAGCCGTTTGCCCCTCCTCGAAAGCCACCGGGTCCCGGCTCTGCAAGGAGGTTGTTATTGGGAGCAGAGGACCCGTTCAGACTGAGAGTCCCCGTGACCGTCACATCACCCTGCACCAACCACACCACCGGAGCCCGGCTGGGGTGGTTCTTGAACGTCAGGGTCCGCCCCGACGAGATGTTGACGGAGGAGTACTTGAAGATGATGGCGCGTTTGACGGGATCGAAGATGCCCTTGCCGGCATTGGCCGTGTTGTCGGCACTCCACGTTCCGGTGACGGCTTGGGAGAGGTCGATCTGCACTGAGGAGGTGACGTTGAGCGCCCCGTCCGAGCCGTCACTGGGGACGGCGATCTGGCCGTGGGCCACCAAGGATGTCAGCGTGAGGCAAAGGGAGATGAGGGGAACGGCGAGTTTCATGACTTGGGATAGTGGGTTAGGGAATGGAATTGAGGACGGAGACTTCGTGGGACAGGACGTGCGGCGGGGGCTGAATGGAGAAGGTGTTGAACACGGAGGTTTCGGCGGAGATCACCCCGATGCTTGGCCCGGTGTCGGGCGGTGTGTTGAAGACACTGACTTCTGCTGACAGCGACTCGACGCTGAAGCCGGTGAGATTGGGGAAGTTGTAAACGCTGGTCTCGGATGAGATGGCGAAGGTGCTGTTATAGACCGTCGTCTCGGCGCTGATGAACTGCGTCACCGGTTCCAGGCCGAACCGAAAGCGGTAGCACTCCAGGTTGGTCATGCCGGGATGCATGATGCTCGGCAAATCGGCGTCGGCGGGGTTGAGTGGATCCAGGTCATTGAGGAGTTCCCAGAGATCGTCCATGCCGTCGCGGTCAGCATCCCCGGGTGACCAACCGTCGAGCGCCTCCGCCCGAAAGAACCCGCGCGTTTCGCTGGGATCTGGAAGATACCCGAAGGTCGGCGCGGGTGACCCGAGGGCCATGTCGATCGTCGAGAAGCCGATCAGGTCCGTGCTGTGCTGAAACCCAAAGTAGTGGAAGGGCAGTTCGCCGACCGTTAGCCGGTACTCATCTCCCACTTTTTGAAACACCGTTTCGGGAAAGCCCTGCGCGGCCGCCCCCTCAATGCCGAACATGGCTGAGACCGCGATGGCAAGAAGCTTGGGAACCAGGGGAAGAGGGAAGATTTTCATCGTTGAAATGTGACGACACAGGGTACTTCGGATTTCCTCCCGCCCGGATGCACGGTGGGTGTTTTTTTTTCGAGGGGCCCCGGGAAGAGCGACCGACTGGCGCGGCGGGGTCGTGGGCACATGGGCTGGGCTCATGTGGCGAGGGACGAGTTTCTACAGGGAGGGAAACTGAGGCGGCAGGCTGCCGCCGAACTTTTTGGCGTAGTCGGGCGCGAAGGATCTGCCCAAGTCCGCTTCTGCAGGCTCGCCAAGCGAGGCCGCTCGAACAGC
>CAXBNA010000318.1:0-5294 GCA_963976915.1 uncultured Verrucomicrobiales bacterium | reverse complement strand
CTCCGCCTGTGGCGGCTCAAAGGCGCCCGATTGAATGTCGAACACTGAGGATGGACACGTGCTCGTCTCGAGGCCCTCCTGCTCGATCTGGCTCTCCGCCAAACGCATCGATACATGAACGCCCTTAGCTCCCGTCGTGGTTTTAGGGGCCGCCACAAAGCCCCACGCAGGTTCCCTCTCAAAGCCATTGTATTCAGCAGTCGCAAGATCAATATTGACATTTAAGTTAGGCGCAAGTTCCCGCACCAAGTCGGAATCCTGCGCCCTCACCTCCGGACTCGTCAGAACCCAAAATCGCGCCACCAACAGTCCGGCGAGACATGCCACAATACTCATCCACAACCGAAAACGGAAGCGCCACTCTCGCCGAAGATGCCCCCAGGCTAACCCAGCCGTCAGGACCCCGAATACGGCCCAACCCGCCGCCAGCCCTGACCATTTTTGTGCGTAGCTCGGATAAAACTTCCACCCCGTGACTGCGGTGATGTCGAGCGCTTTCGAGGCGACAAATAAGACCAACACCACAACTATCAAGGCCCTCCACGTCTCGTTCCTGCGCCACAACGCCAGACTGGGTAACAGCCACGCCGAGAATCCCACTGCGAAGCAAAGGCGCTCCCAAACCCCGCGAAGCACATCTGCCATCGGACGGTCAGACAGAAGCAGATACAACCCGTTTTGCAGAACCACCGGCAGAACGACCAGAAGCAGCCAGATCATCGCCCGCGCCACCCAATATGAGCGCCGGAGCAGCGGTCTCGTGCCAATGAAACTTCGGTCACTCCCAGGTCGATCTTCCGGGCAGGAGAGCAAAAGCGACAGGCCGCTGAGCAGAACAAACACCGGCACAAATCCTAGCCAACCCGGCGTCGTCACTCCCGCCCGCATCGGCAGCAGCCATTCCAGATTCACCACCAGATCAAACGCCAGCAGAGCCAGAAAGGCGAACCAGCGCCAGCGAACGTAGCGGAACTCTTTGAGAAAGTGATGAAGCGTTAGGTTCATGATTCATTCCCGTCAAGGCGGTAGGCTCGGGCGAGTGCGACGAAGATTTCGCGCAGGCTCATGGGCCGGATTTCGGGGCGTGTGGCGGCCGGGAGCAAGTCGTGGATCATCGCCGCGAGGGCTTCTTCATCGGTGAAGCGGCTCGCGGTGAAGCGCAACGTGCGTCCAGCCTGCTCGGCGTGCAGCCAGTCCGTGGGGATCTCTGCGTGGGATCTTTCTTGTTCGGGCAGGACGACTTCGATGGCGCGGAAGCGCCTTTGCAGACTGTCGCTCGTTTCATCGAGCGCGAGCTGGCCACGATTGATGATGGAGATGCGGTCGGCGAGCCGCTGCACTTCCTCGATGTCGTGTGAGGACACGAAGACGGTCCATCCCTCCTGTTCCGTGAGTTCTAAGAGGCCACGAATAAACTCATCCCGGACCAGCGGGTCGAGTCCGCTGAAAGGCTCGTCAAGCACGACGAGCTTCGGACGATACGCCAGACTACTCAACAAAGCAGCCTTCATGCGCATGCCACGGGAGAGGTCTTTGAGTTTGGTGGCTGCCGGTAGGTCAAACTGGGTGAGCAGTTGCTTCTCAAAGGCTGCGTCCCAATTCGGATACAGCGGGCGACAGTATTCGAGAAACTGCTTCACCGTCATCCACAAAGGAAGTTCCATGTTTTCCGAGACGTAGCCAATCTGAGTGAACTCCTTCGGCCCAAGCTTGCGCGAATCGACGCCCAGCACGGTCGCGTGGCCCCGGTCGGGCCGATGCAGATTGAGAAGGCATTTGATTGTCGTGCTTTTTCCTGCGCCATTCGGGCCAAGGAAAGCGGTAATCTGACCTTCTGGCACCTGCAGGGTCAATCCCGCAACGGCTTCCGTTTTGCGGAAACGCTTGTGGAGGTTGTCGATGGTAATCATAAGCTTTTCAGGTGTGCAATGACTTGATTGAGCGTGAGATTGAGATCGGCAGCTTCCTTGAGGAGAGCCCGACACTCCGGTGTGATCTGGGCGAGACGCTCAGCAAGGTCCGGCTGGTCTGGCACCGTGACGACCATGCCGATTCCGGGCCTGGAATTGAGCCAACCAGCGTCTTTGAGCAGCAGCACAACTTTGTGCGCGGTGGTTGGGCTGATCCTGAGTTCCTGACTCAGGACACGGACGCTTGGGAAGGAGTCCCCCCTTTTCATCTGGCCGGTCAGGAACGCCTTGCGCACGGCCAGAAGGATCTGGTCGGACACCGGTGAGCCGTCTTGAAGCTGGATGAAAAAGGGCAGCATTAGCGAAACTGATATTAGTGTAACAGAACACTTGATACACTAGCAACTCCTTTCTTCCCCAAAATGCCAGCGGCCCGGTCCCGAGCGTTCGCGCCTCCCGCCATTCCCTGTTCAGACTCAAACAAAAACCAGATAGTGGAGGTATATTGATGGCCCATCGGCCTAGTCTCTGCTTAACAGTACAAGCAGATGACGACAAACCGCCAAGAATGGATCGCTCGCCAGAGCCGTTCTTCGTTCACCCGCATCCTCCCTCGCCTGCGCGACCGTTTCCCTCAGGTGCCTGAGCCGGAGTGGCAGGTCTTTACCGAGCGCATGGAGCAGCATTTCGAGCCGCTTTTTGATCTCCTTCATGAGCTCTACAGCGGGCACTACGATTTCTTCTACCACCTGGAAAGCATCATGACGGCCGCCACACGCATGTGGGTGGACCGTCCGAAAGAGCTCAAGGGGCTTGATGCACAGCGAGAGGCCAGCCCCGGGTGGTATCGCTCAAATCAGATGATTGGCTACATCCTGTATGCCGACCACTTTGCGGGGGACCTCAACGGCATTCGAGAGAAGATCCCTTTTTTGAAGGAACTGGGCGTCACCTACCTGCACATCATGCCGCCCTTCAAATGTCCCGAGGGTGACAATGATGGAGGCTACGCCATCAGCACCTATCGCGAGACAGAGCCAGCACTGGGTACCATGGAGGACCTCGCTCAACTTGCCACCGACCTCCGCGCTCACGGGATCTCCCTCTGCCTCGACTTCATCTACAATCACACCGCCGATGAACACGAGTGGGCCCAGAAGGCCCTCGCAGGCGACAAGGATTACCAGGACTACTATCGGATGTATGATGATCGGGAGGTCCCTGATCAATTCGAACGCACGGTCAACACGGTTTTCCCTGACGAGCATCCTGGCTGCTTCACTTACCGGAGCAAGATTCGCAAGTGGGTCTGGACCACCTTCAAGAACTACCAGTGGGACCTCAATTACGAGAACCCAGTCGTGTTCAGCAAGATGGCTGAAGAGATGCTCTTCCTCGCCAACCAAGGTGTCGAAGTACTGCGCTTGGACGCCGTCGCCTTCGTTTGGAAGAAACTCGGCACCAACTGTGAAAACCTTCCGGAAGCTCACAAGATCATTCAAGCGTTCAACCTGTTGATCCGCATCACCGCGCCAGCTCTGGTCTTTAAGTCCGAGGCCATTGTCCATCCCGACGAGGTCGCCAAATACATCGCCCCCACGGAATGCCAACTCTCCTACAACCCCACGCTCATGGCCCTGCTATGGAATGCGGTGGCCACGCGGAAGGTCGAGTTCTTGAGCCACAGCATGATGAAGCGCTTCACGATTCACCCCGATTGCGCCTGGGTGAACTACATCCGCTGCCACGACGATATTGGATGGACCTTCTCCAATGAGGACGCGGATGAGATCGGCATGAATGCCCACGACCACCGTCACTTCCTCATCCAGTTTTACACCGGCAAGCACAAGGCCAGTTTCGCACGCGGTCTTCCCTTTCAGGAGAATCCTCGCACTGGCGACGCCCGAATTTCGGGCTCCACCGCGTCGCTCGCAGGTCTCGAAAAGGCCATTGCCGATGGCAATGAAGAGGCCCGGCAAACCGCCATCCGGCGCATTCTCCTCATGCATGGAGTCATTTTCACCATCGGAGGCATTCCCCTGATCTACGCAGGAGACTCCATCGGCACGCTCAACGACTACGGATTCAAGGACGACCCCGAGACTGCCGGTGACAGCCGCTGGGTTCATCGGCCTCGATTCGACTGGAAGGCCGCCGAGCTCAGGTATGAAGAAGGCACGCATCAGTATGAGATTTTCCACGGCCTTCTGAAACTTGCCCAAGTCCGCCGCAGCAACGCTGCGTTTGATCGAACCGAGACCGAAATCGTCGACACTCAAAATCCGCACGTGTTCGCCTACTTCCGTCATCATCCCGATCAAACCGCGCTGATGCTCGCCAACTTCTCCGATTTTCCGACGGAGATTCCGGGAACTCGCCTCCGCCAACTGGGTCTCCGACGCACGCTGACGGATCTCATGACCGGCCAAGTCATCACCGCCTCCGAAGCCCTTCACATGGAAGGCTGCCGATTCATGGTGCTCGTCGGAGGCCACCGCTAACAGGCGCAGAAGTGCGAGCCCGTGTGTCCGTGGGTACCGTCAACGCAACAGCGTCACAACAATCGCCACGGTCATCAGCGCGGCCCCGATGAAGCGCAGCCGCATCACCAACGGTCCGAGGTGTCTCTCTTGGTTCCCAAACCAATGGCCGACCAACCAGACCGCCGCCACACTCCAGAGACCGCGCGCGCTGTAGATCACATTCATGGATGTCGCGTCGCCAAACACCGCAAGCGAGGTGACCAGACTCAGCGCCTGAAAGCCGATGAACAACGATCCCCCTCCAAGCCACGGCCATGCCGCACGAGGAATATCCCTCAACGGGGCTGTGAATAGCGGTACAAACCCCAACGACAACGCAGCACACATCCCAAACATCACCGGCAAAAACCGCCCGGCACCCCAGTCAGGCGACCACTTCTGGACCAACACATCGAACAGGGCGTAACAAAGGGCCGCCATCAACGAGAGCCCCACGGTTCGGCCCAAGTGCCGCGACTCCAACCGATCCGTCGATGCCCCGCGAACTCGCACGCTCAACAGGACAATCGCCAGGAAGGTCATCACCGCCGAAACCCACAGCTGCCAGGGGATCTCGACAGCGAGCAAGCTTACGCTCAACCAAGCCACCAAGATTGTCTTGGAGCCCATGGTGGGCGTGGACACCGACACATCCCCCTTCTCCAGCGCCAAATAGGTGCACGCCTGCCCACCCACAAAGAGCAGCGCCACGATTAATGGCTCCCACCAACGGTTCAGGTGGAGCGTTCCACCGAGCGGCAGCAACCCAAGAAAGACAACCGCCGCCACCACGTTCGACACAAACGTGGTTCGCCAAACGCCGACTTTGAAATCGGCAGCCCGCTTGATCAGCAATACC
>CAXBNA010000317.1:0-5340 GCA_963976915.1 uncultured Verrucomicrobiales bacterium | reverse complement strand
CTCGTGATGCCCGGCACCCACATCGGCAGCGAGCAATTCGGTGCCGTCGCGCTGGAGGACCTCACCAGCCGTCTCGCCTT
The DNA here is from genome assembly GCA_963976915.1 of uncultured Verrucomicrobiales bacterium. Classification (GTDB taxonomy): domain Bacteria; phylum Verrucomicrobiota; class Verrucomicrobiia; order Verrucomicrobiales; family Verrucomicrobiaceae; genus CAXBNA01. The sequence continues at coordinate 5,260 of CAXBNA010000317.1, read as the reverse complement.
CGCGGCAGAGTCCGGCGTTGCCTGCTATCGTGGTCAGGCTCCGATGATGGACAAAAAGACGAAGGGCAGCATTCGCGACATTCGCAGCAAGGCGCTGGCGGGCTCGGTCAAAGCTCCCGAGGAAGCCATCCTCCGCATTGCCAAAAATTCAATCCGATACCTTGGCATGGGCGTCGCCAGTGTCGTCAATCTCCTTGCGCCGGATCACATCACGCTCGGAGGTGGCCTCGTCGAAGAACTGCCGGACCTCTACCTGTCACTTCTGCGGGAGGAAGTGAACCGCTACGCCATGCCTCCGCTTTCCAAAGGCATCAAATATTCTATCGCCAAGCTCGGAGGCAATGCCGTGACAGCAGGATCTGTGGCTTGGCTGCGCGACAATCCACCCACCTGAACCATGCCTGACACCCTCACCAACGAGCAGGCTGCCGCCACGCCCAAGAACACCGAGGAACGCGCCGTCATCTACGTCGGGCCCACCTCGGTCTCTCTGATCATTGGCAGTGACGCGGACAAGTGGACCACCTTGGATCACCTCGACAAGCCACTTCCCATCGCTCGCGATGTGTTCCGCTCCGGTGCCATCACGCGCTCCACCGTCGAGCAGGCCACGGATGCCCTCCGCGACTTCCTCCTGACCTGTCGGGAATACGGCATCACCCGCGATCGCATTCAGCTCTTCAATACCAACATCCTGATCGAAGCCACCAACCACGAGATTTTTCTCAATCGACTCCAAGTGACCACGGGGCTCGATGCCCGATTGATCGATGACGGGGACATGACGCGCCTCGTCTACCAGATCTCATTGCGCATGCTCAAGCGCAATCCTGAGCTTACTTCGGGTCGCACCTTTGTTACCCACATTGGTCCCGGCAACACGCGCGCCCTCTACTTTGTGAAGGGAAAACTGGCGGCCTACACCAACTACCGTCTCGGCATCTTCCGCGCGCGTGAAGCCATGGCCAATCTTGAGGAAGGCCCCACTTCCAGTCATCAATGGAGCCACCTCCAGGAACACATCCGGGGTGTCGTCGACCAGCTCACCAAGGACTACTCCCACATCAAAATCGATCACCACGTCGCCATCGGAGCGGAGATCCAAAGCGTGGCCCCTGAATTGGCAAACCCCGTCAAGGGTGCACTCAGGATCAAGGAGGCCGAGTTGGGAACCCTGTCTGAAAAACTTGCCCGGCTGAACCCTGACGAACTCGTCCGCGAACTCCACGTCAACTACACCGGAGGTGAAGGCATCGTTCCCGCCCTTCAGACCAACCTCGCGCTCGCCCGACGTTTTGGCGATGAGACCATCTGGGTACCCGATGGCGACTTTCAACGCGAGTTGATGGCCGACATGGTGCTCTCCAGTCCCCGCACGATCACCTTCCAAGAGGAGGTCATGCAGGCCGCCCGTGAGATCGGAGCCAAATACAACACCGACCGGAAGCACGCGGATCACGTCTCCAACTTTGCCCAGCAGATCTTCCGCGAATTGCAGCACCTGCATGGGCTCGACCCCCGCCATGAACTTCTCCTCCGGGTCGCCGCCACCCTCCACGAGGTCGGCATGTTCATCAGCCCGCGCGAGCATCACAAGCACAGCCTCTACATCCTGCTCAACACCGAGATCTTTGGACTCAGCACTCGCGACCGCATCATGGTCGCCCTTCTTGCCCGGTACCACCGTCGCTACAACCCGGAGCCCAATCACCCCCACTTCTCCGACCTTTCGCGAGAAGACCGGATGATCATCTTCAAACTCGCCGCGTTGCTCCGCCTCGCCGATTCCCTGGATCGGAATCATGCGCAGCGCATCCGCACCATCCAACTGCGCCCGGAAAACGGTCGCCTCTACATCGCCACCACGGGTGCCGACGACCCAACTGTCGAGCAAGTCGCGATCAACTCAAAATGCGATCTCTTTCGGGAGATCTACGGACATGAAATCCTCCTCACCACGCCCTAAAACAAAAAAGAAGCCCGCGGTAGCGATCACAGACCAGCACTTCATCAATCGCGAGCTGAGCTGGCTGGCCTTCAATGAACGTGTTCTGGAGGAAGCCGCACGTCCGGAACTTCCTGCTCTGGAGCGTCTCAAGTTCATCGCCATCACGGCCTCGAACCTCGACGAGTTCTTCATGGTCCGGGTGGGTGCCCTCCAGATCCTTCGCGAACAACGCCGCCGGGTCCGCGATCATGCCGGACTCACGCCCACCCAGCAGTGGGACGCCATTTACGAGCGCGTCAGCCAGTTCATCGCCCGCCAATTCGAGATTCTCGATGGTGATATCCTGCCCATCCTCCGCAATCACGGCATCCGGCGCGTTCGGGCAGAGGAACTCACGCCCAGCCAGCGCAACCAGCTTGAGGCCTATTTCGCGGAACAAATCTATCCCGTTCTTTCCCCGATCGCGCTCGACGATGACGAGCCCCGCGTCTCAATCCCCGCCCTCCAGATCGCCGTTCTCTGCAATGTCATCGACAAGAGCACCGGCACGCCGGAATCGCGGAAGATGCTGTTCATTCTCCCACCCAATCTCCCCCGGCATATCGCCGTGCCAGAGACGGAGGGCGGCGAGTTCTTCTACATCAATCTCGAAGACCTCCTGCAGCTCTTCCTGCACCAGTACTTCCCCTCGGAACGAATCGGCTCCATCGCTCGCTTCCGTATCAGCCGGAATTCCGACATCGCTCTCGATGACGAGAGCGCCTTCGACCTCGCCTCCGAGATGGAGGAAATCCTCGAAGCCCGGCTCGAAAGCTCCACCATTCGCGTCGAAATCGAAGCCGGAGCCACTCGGGAAATGGTTTCCTTCATTCGTGCCCTCGCAGGCGCGCGTCCCGCTCAGGTCTTCGAGAACTCGGGCGAACTCGATCTCCGTTCCTACTTCCAGATCGCGGGCATCACTGGCTTCGAGGAACTCAAAGTCGACACCTGGGATGCCCATGCATCCCCCTCCATCGAGCCTGGAGAGAACATCTTCGATGCCATTCGTCGCAACGACATCCTGTTGCACCATCCCTTCGAGAGCTTCGATCCGATCCTCCACTTGATCGAAGAAGCCGCGGCGGATCCGGACGTCGTCGCCATCAAGCAGATCCTCTATCGCACAGCCAAGAACAGCCGAATCATCTCCGCCCTCATCCGTGCCGCTCAATCCGGCAAGCACGTCACCGTGCTCGTCGAGCTCAAAGCGCGTTTTGATGAAGCTCGAAATCTTGAGCGTGCCGAGGAACTCCTCCATGCAGGGGCCCAGATCATCTACGGTGTGCGCGGCTTGAAAACCCACGCCAAGATCTGCCTCGTCATGCGTCGCGAGGCAGGGCACATGGTGCGCTACATGCACTTCGGAACCGGGAATTACAACGAGTCCACGTCGCGTCTCTACACCGACATCAGCTACCTCACCCGGAGGCACGAATACGGGTCCGACGCCTCCGCCTTCTTTAACACCGTCACGGGCCGGAGCCGCTTCGTCCACTTTGAGCGCCTCTCCATGGCGCCCTTTGGCCTGCGCGAGCGCATCATTTCCAAAATTGAGAGTGAGACCTCCCGGGCCCTCCAGGGTGAGGAGGCGGAGATCCTGTTGAAGATGAACTCTCTTGAAGATCGAACCATGATCGAGGCGCTGTACCGTGCCTCCCAAGCCGGAGTTCGCATTCGAATCAATGTTCGCGGGATCTGTTGCCTCCGACCCGGCGTCAAAGGAGTCAGCGACAACATCGAAGTCACCAGCATCATTGATCGCTATCTGGAGCATGCCCGGATTTTCTGCTTCCGTCAGGGAGGGCGCCCCGTCGTCTTCATCTCGAGCGCGGACTTCATGAACCGGAACCTCTCGAAACGCGTCGAGCTCCTCATCCCCGTCGACGATCCAGCCTGCAGGCGCCGACTTGTCAACATCCTCGAGAGCACCTTCGAAGACACCTCCCGCGCCCGTCGCCTCAACAGCGACGGTAGCTACACCTCGATTCAGCCGACCACAGGCAAGCCACGCCGGTCACAGGAGGTCTTTGCCAAGGACAGCGCGCGCCGTGCCCGTCAGCGCACACAGGCGCCCGACCTCCTTGTCCCCCACACCCCGAAGAAGCAAGCGGGCTGAGTCTGGATCCAAGGCGAGGCCTCAGGGTCCGTCAAAAATAGGTCCCGACATTCCCTGGGCACCCTTTGGGTGATCAATCCCCTCCGCCTTTCTCCTCCGGGCTTCCGCAAAGAAGTCCTTCAGAATCATCACGCAGTCGTTGCCGAGCACTCCGCTTGTGATCGCACTCTGATGATTCAGATTTTCCGCCTGAAGCAGGTTCCAAAAGCCCCCCGCCGCACCACCTTTGTCGTCCGGGCAGCCAAAGATCACACGTCGGATTCGGCAGTGAACAATCGCCCCCGCACACATGGGGCAAGGCTCCTTCGTCACATACAAATCACAGTCTGTCAGCCGCCAATCCCCCATCGCGCTCTCCGCCTGAGTCAGCGCCAGCATCTCCGCGTGCGCGGTCGCGTCCTTCAGCGTCTCCACTTGGTTCCACGCCCTCGCGATCACATGCCCTTCATGCACAATGATCGCCCCGATCGGCACCTCCCCCTCACGGGCCGCACGACGCGCCTGCCGCAAGGCCTCATGCATGAAATGGTCGTCGCTAAACAAGTCGATCAGGGGTTCCTCCATCCCCGATGCTCCGCAGCCTCACCTCGTGAGTCAAGGAGATAGCCAATCAGACAACCCTCATCCGTCGTTTCCCTTCCCTGCCCTCACCGCACAGACACCCTTCCTCGAAGGAGCCTCCACAAACTGAAGCAGCCGCATCGCACTCTCCGGCCAGTCGGCCTGCTTCGCAGCGGTGATGGCCTGACTCAAATTTTTCCCCGAGTTGAAAAGCAATTCGAACAGGCCTTTCAGCGCCTTGCGTTCGTCCCCGTCAAACCCCTGCCGCCTCAGTCCAATCACATTCAGACCTGTGATCCGATTGATCCGTTGCGCCGCACAAAAATGAGGGATGTCCTTGCTGAAGCTGCCATTCCCCTGAATCACGCAGGCATCGCCAATGCGCAGGAACTGGTGAAACACCGCCCCTCCGCCAATGAAGGTTTGGTTGCCGACATGCACATGCCCCGCCAACAAGCAGTCATTCGCCAGCACGTTCTTGTTTCCCAAAATCACGTCGTGCCCCAGATGGCACCCCACCATCAGCAGATTGCCGTCCCCAAGCCGGGTTTCACCGCCAGCTTTGCTTCCACGATGGATCGTCACGTGCTCACGAA
>CAXBNA010000316.1:0-5348 GCA_963976915.1 uncultured Verrucomicrobiales bacterium | reverse complement strand
AACAGCGCGGCGGCCGCCTTCGCACTTGGGGGGAGCCGGGCACGGTGGATCTGACATTGGCTCAGGACATCAATGATTTTGCCAAGATCATGTGCTGCGGACCAAGCTGGGCCGCTCGGCGCATCTCCGGTGACGTTGTTTCCCCCAGCGACAGCAAACACGGGAAAAACATCATCTCCGCTCATGCCGGCGGGGTGATCAATGACCAGGGCACGCTGCTGTTGCGGGGAAAAACGTGGGGCGATGTGCAGGATTTCGACAACGCGTTGGGACATGAGATCATCATTTATCAAGACGGCGGGGTGGAGATCGTGATCGTGCCCAACACATCCTCTCCCGTCGGTTTCCGAGAAGCCGTTCTGGATCGCCTCGTCCAGATACAAGACGCCCGGGCCGTTGCGTTTCGACCTCCAAGCCTGACAGGCGCGATCCTTCGCGTCGACGGCACCGCCACCTGTTGGTCTCACCCAGGGGGCATTCAACAACCACCGGCGCACTTCCGCGATCTGACCGCTGTCGCGGTCGGAAACTCGACGTGGCTTGGATTGAAAACGGATGGAACGGTGGTCGCGTGGGGAACTGGGGGCGATGACTCGAAGGCCCTTTTGAATGTGCCCGCGTTTGATCTCCCCGTGATCGCGATTCGTGCGGACAAAGGCAGTGCCGCCGCCCAACTGAGCACCGGCGAATGGGTCGGCTGGGGTGACAACAGCTCGGGCGTCGTCGATCAAATCCAAGCGATCAGAAAAGCCGTGGATCTCCAGTTTCAAGGATTGGGACAGGGACTGCTCTGGATCGAGCCGGTGGAGTAGGAACCGAAGTCACGCTGTTTTCTCGCGTTCTGCAGAGACCTTGAATCTTGCGCCACCGCTGCTTTTGGCGTCCAATGCGGGTCCCTGCATGGATCGAACCGGCCACCAACCCTTTCCCCAAACCCGCTGGACGCTCATCGCGAAGTCCTCGGACGTGGATGGTCAAACGCGGACGAAGGCGCTGACGGAACTTTGCGAACTGTACTGGCCGCCGGTCTACGCCTTCGTGCGCAGCCGCGGTCAAAGTCCGCATGATGCGGAGGATCTGGTGCAGGGCTTTTTCGCTCGCCTCTTGGAACGCTCAGATTTTGCTTGTGTCGATGAATCGCGGGGCCGGCTCCGGACGTTCCTGCTCAGCGCCGTCACCAACTACATGAACACTGCCTGGGAGAAAGAGACCCGCCAAAAACGCGGTGGGGGCCGCGTGATCCTCTCGCTCGATGACACCACCGCCGAGTCGCTGGTCCACCTGCCTGAGCCTACCGATGATTTGACCCCGGACCGCATCTTTGAGCGCCAGTGGGCGCTGACGCTCCTCGATCAAGTCTTCACCCAACTCCGGCAGCGCTACGAGGAGAATGGAAAACTCACGCTCTTCAATGCCCTCCAAGGCACGCTCACGCCCGTGGGCCTCGACCGTCCGATGGCCGACATCGCCACCGAACTCGACCTCACCCTCTCCAACCTCAAAGTGGCCTCCCACCGTCTCCGCCAACGCTACGCCACCCTCCTCCGCGAGACCCTGGCCGACACCCTCACCGAGGGAGAAGATCCCGATGAGGAACTTGCCCACCTGATCACGAATTTCGGCTAAGCGCCCCTTCCCCACGATCCCAGAGTTGCCATCTCTCAACTCGATGGCACAATCCCCCCACACCAGCGCACGTCCCCGTAGTTCAACGGATAGAACAAGGGTTTCCTAAGCCGTTCAAGCCCTTATAGAATAAGGCCTCCAGCCTCATCAAAGTGGCAAGCGAATGCACAAAATGGCATCAAGTGGCCGCTTAACTGTCACTTAAGTGTCACCGGATCGGGCGGCCTTTTGGCGAAAGATTCCCCCTGATCGAAACCATTCCCGACCTGCTCTTTTTGGGTTCTCTAGTGCGTTCCCACTTTTAAGGTGCTCCACTCGCTCAACCTTTTTGAAGGTGGGATAGTGATACTACAGTCCGCTGGCAGTAGGCTACTTCTAGCCAAACTCTCGTATAGGCGATTGAACTCCCACTCACAGCACCAACGCCTCCGCGCATCCCCGGAACTTCATCATCTCAACTCGCCCCCCATCCGCACCAAAAAAAGAAAAAGGGCGGCCCCGGTTCTACGCTGCTCTGCCTCCCAACACGCCAGCGGCGCTTTGCTGGTAGATGTGCTGATAGACACGTTCGGCCAGCGATAGCTTCTGATCCTCATCGAATGGCGGATCAGGCAAAAGCGTGAAGACTTCTTCTTGAATCAGCACCTCCACCTCCGCCTTTGTTGGCTCTTTGGAAATCCAGTCGTGCCGCGCCGCGATCACTTCGAGCACACGCGCCAGTAGATGCTTGCTGGCGTTCTTCACATCCTCCCGCTGCCTCGCCGTCAGTCTGGACTTTTTCATCAGATCAAAGATGGCCAACTCATCCTCGGTCAATCCCTCCTTGGCCGCCCTCATCTGCTCTTCATTCAGGGACTCCAGCAATTGGGCGAGCTTGGCAAACGTCTCCTCGATGGTCACACGATCCTTCTCCCGGTTGTAGGTCGCCACGATCTCCGAGTATTGCTTGTAGTAGTCCATGCGTTCAGGATTGGCCCCCATCATCTTGGCCAGCTTCTTCTCGACAAGTGATCGCAGGTCCTCCACTGCCGTGGCCTTGCGTTTGATCTTCTTGGCAAACTCATCGCGCAATTTCTCCAGATCGATCTTGCTCAGATCATAGGTCTTCGTCTCGCCGTCCTCCTCGACAGGGGGCTGCGTGCGAATCGCGTCATTCACGATCCGATGCAGATCCTTCAGCACACTCGTCACGTCGGACAGATCCCGCTCCTCCTGAAGCTTCTTGTAGATCGCTTCTAGGTTGTCGTGACGCTCCGCAAAGACATGAATCATCGGCTCCATGATCAGCGCCTTGAAGCGTGAAAAAACCTGCCTCGTGAGGATCTCGAAGCGCTGCTTCGTTTCTCGATTCGTGAGCACCGCATTCACCCCTTCCGCCACCAGTCCGATCTTCGTGAATCCCTTCGCTCCGATGAGTTCCCCACAATCAAAACCCAGCGTTCCCAGATAGCTTTCCGTGGCCGTGAGCACCTCATCCAGCGCCCGCACCCGCTCCTCGATGGGCGCAACGATCTCTTCCTCGCCTCCCTCTGCGCCGTCACCCAGGGCATACTGCGCCAGCGCTTCCCGCAGACTCTTCAGCATGCCGTTGTAGTCTACGATCAGCCCGAAATCCTTGCCCTCGTATTTTCGGTTCGCCCGTGCGATGGCCTGCATCAGCGTATGCGCCTTCATGGGCTTGTCGATGTAGAGCGTCGTCAGACACTCCACATCGAAGCCCGTCAGCCACATGGCACACACAATCGCCACACGAAACGGATGATCCGGGGCTTTGAAGGCATCTTCCATCGTCAGCGTCTCGGCCTTGCCCTCCTTGTTCACCACCTCGAAGCCCTGCTTCATCCGCTGGCGATGTGGCACGATGTCCACGCCCCACTTGGCAAACTCCGCCACCTCCCCCTGCTGCTCGCTGATTTGCATCTCGATGATCGTCTCCTCCATCCACCTCGCCTTTGCGGCCAGCCTCGCCTTCGTGTCGGCGTCCTCCTCACCCTCCGCCGTCGCTCTTACCTCAGCCGCCTTCGCCTCCCATCGCGGCGCGATCAGATTTAGCACCCGCCCGCAGGTCACCTTGTCGATGCACACCATCATGGCCTTGCCCGACTCCCACCGCGCCGCGCAGTGCTCCACGAAATCGTCTGCCACTTTCTCCAGCCGATCCGGTGCCGTGATCACTTCGTAGTCCTTGCCCAGGAGTTTCTCCAGGTGCGCCTGCTGGAGTTCATCCAGTTCCGCCCGCTCGATCACTTCCGCGATTCGGTCATTCAAATTCAGTGTCGTGATGCCCAGCTTCTCTCCCCTGCTCTCATAGACCAGCTTCACCGTCGCCCCGTCCTCCTCGGACCGTTTGAAATCGTAGCGCGAAACGTAGTCACCAAAAATCCGCTTCGTCAGATGATCGTTCTTGAACAAAGGCGTCCCCGTGAAACCTAGAAAGGCTGCATTGGGCAACGCCAGCCGCATATTTCTGGCGAACTTGCCCGACTGCGTCCGGTGCGCTTCATCAGAAATCACAATGATGTCGTCCCGCTCGCTGTAGGCCTGCGTCACGTCCTGATTGAACTTGTGAATCAGCGTGAAGATGTAGCTGTGATTCTCTTCCAGCAGTTTCTTCAGTTCCTTGCCACTCCCCGCCCGTGGCGTCCGTTTGGGATCGATCACCCCGCAGCCTGAAAACGTCCGGTAAATCTGGTCGTCCAGATCGTCCCGGTCCGTCATCAGCACGAAGGTGAAGGCCCCGTCCATCTTCCGCCGCACCTTCTCTGTAAAGAACGCCATGCTGTAGCTCTTCCCGCTCCCCTGCGTGTGCCAGAACACGCCCAGCCTTCCCAGATCCGGGTGCGCACGTTCCACCAGCGGCAGCCTATCTGTCACCTCCTCGATCTCCGCAGCCTTCGGAGGAGCTTGCTTGTCCGCATCCGACAGTTTCGGGATCTCGTCACTCCACTTCTTCCGCTTCAGTTCCACATAGCTGACCTTCTTCCGCTCCGGGTATTCCCGCTTCAGTTCCTCCTGCCGCTTGGCCGCTTCGACCGCCGCATTCACGCCCAGCACTTGATGATTCCTCGCCACCACCTTGCGCATCCTACCCGGCTTGCTCGCATCGAAGAGAATGAAGTTCTCTACGAGGTCCAGCAGCCGGTCCTTGGCCAGCATCCCGTTCAGCAGCACCTCCGCATTCACCTTCCCCTTGTCGCTCTCGTCATTCCGCTTCCATTCGGCAAAGTGCTCCCAGCCACTCGTGATCGAGCCATACCGCGCCTTGTCGCCGTTGCTCACGATCAGAAAGGCATTGTGGTGAAAGGCGTGGCCGATCACATGCTCGTCCATGTAGTCCGCCAGATTGCCGTCAAATCCGGCCCGGATGTTCTTGTAAACCGCCTTCAGTTCAATGAACACCAGCGGCAGCCCGTTGACGAAGCACACCAGATCCGCTCGCCGGTTGTAGCTCGGCGCACGCAGCCCCGTAATCCACAGCTCTCGCACGGCCAGAAACCGATTGTTCTCCACCGCGTCGAAGTCGATCACCCGCGCCCGCGTGTTTCTCAGGTGCCCCTTGGCATCCCTGTAGGACACTGGCACTCCGTCCCGAATCCACTGGAAAAACTCCTGATTGTGCTGAAGGAGCGACCTTGTGAAATCATGCCGCGCCATCTTTTCCACAGCCTCGTCAATCGCCTTGGCTGGCAGATCGGGATTCAGCCCCTCCACCGCCGCCCGTA
>CAXBNA010000315.1:0-5388 GCA_963976915.1 uncultured Verrucomicrobiales bacterium | reverse complement strand
ATCGAGGACTTCGCCCGCCTGCATCCGCGCAAACACGCAATCCCGATCGTGCGAGTACTGGCAGAGGTCGACAACGGTTTGGAAACAGCAGAGAATAGCGTCAGGACCCGCGTGGGAGAACTGGTCAGCAAAGTTTTCCCGATCAGTCTCAATTGGCGTCATGAGATCCATCCACTAATCGTGGGCCGTGCGCTTGAGCGCGCTGGCCTTTTCCGATTGACCCTGCCGTACTATGAGGCGGTCGCCAATCATGTATCGGTGTCGAAGGACTTGCGGAAATGGGCTTGGGGCCGCTGGTCCCGAACAAAAGTTCAGCAGGTGGCAATTCAGGGGAACCGCAAGGGGCTCAACGAAGCGAGGGAGAAAGCTGCCACCTACGGCTTCGTTAATCCCGACAATGTGCCGGAGAATTTGCCGAATGAATTGCCGGCAATCGATGAGCCACCAGCACCTCTTCTGGAAAAGCCGGGCGACGAACGGGCGACAAAGGCCACCACCACTAGTGACAAAATAGCGGACAAACCTCTGTCGGAGGAGTCCAGCCGGGGCTTTGCAAAGTCGTTGCGTATGGACTCTCTAGAAATTCGAGTATTCCCCGACGGCAGCAGAATCAACCTGACTCATGCGGAATCGGGCGAGGTGTTGTCGCTGCATCCTGCAAGGGGAGAAGCCCAACTCGAAGGCATCAAGCTACGACTTGGCGATGATGCAACTTTCGACGGACTGCCCCCGAATTGGCCGATAAAGATTAGCTTGGCGCGAGTCGACGCCGGCAAAGTCGACTTGATTGGTCCGGATGGGACAGAACTCGCTCTTCCTGTGGCCAAGACAGCTTGAGACCACCGAATCGCTGTCGCCAAACTTCCCGTGCCTACTTCTGATCCAATTGCAATGCCCGACCTTGACCTGCCCATCCAGGCCCCGGTCGAGGAGCCCATCATCAACTCGCCCTACGCTGAACCGACCCAGTATTGGAGCTACGGCAAGGATGGCAAGGCCAGTAAGATCCCAGGGCGGCGCCCCGCCTCGTACTTTTGGACCACCAAGAAAACCGGTTCGGAACAAGGCACACTCGAAGGCATCGTGACTGACTTTGGCGCGGACGACCTGCCCCTCGTCAACGCGCTCCGACATGACGTGGCAAAATGGCGGGACTCCAACTATCAAAATGCCACGCAGGTCACGCGCCAACTGCTGCGTCATTGGCACGCCAAGGATCGCTCCCGCCGCCTCTTCTTCTGCCAGCTTGAGGCAGCCGAGACCATCATCTACATCCACGAAATTCTTGCCTCGGGCCGCCGCACCCAATGGAAGCAGCGAGTGACCAAGGAGGACTATGACCTGATGGTTCGGGGAGAGCGTCCTGCCATTGCCGACACGATGGGAACAGAGGACTACTTCCCCACTCTGGCAGACCAGCCACTCCGGAAGAAGTGGAAGCCACTGACCCGCATGGGCTCCAAAATGGCGACGGGTTCCGGCAAGACCGTCGTGATGGCAATGATCATCACCTGGGCTTTCTGTAACCGTGCGCGTGTACCGGGCGATGACCGCTTCCCCAATGCCGTGCTCATTTGCTGCCCCAATCTCACCGTTAAAGAACGGCTCCAAGTCCTGCGGCCCGACAATCCGAGCGGCAGCTACTACGACGAGTTCGATATGGCTCCCAGCCAGCTCCGCCCCCTGCTCAACTATGGGCGGGTGTTGGTCACCAATTGGCATGCCTTTGCTCCAGAATCCCCGCACGCTGAAGCGGGCGGATCTCACGCCGTCGTCAACAAAGGCAAGGAACGCCCCGATGCATTTGCCCGCCGTGTGCTCGGCGACCTCTATGGCAAGGGCAAGATTCTCGTCCTCAATGACGAAGCCCACCACGCCTACCGCCCCAAACCGGCAGACAAGGCCAAGACCAAGAAGAAGGATCTGCCGGACGTGGGCGAAGCCACCAAGGAGGATAACGACGAAGCCACGGTCTGGATCGAAGGCCTCGACAAGCTCAACCAAGCAGTCGGAATTCAATCCGTGGTCGATCTCTCTGCCACACCCTTCTATCTCCAAGGGACGGGCCACATTCCCGGATCTCCCTTCCCTTGGTTGGTCTCCGACTTCGGTCTGGTGGATGCCATCGAAAGCGGCATCACCAAGATCCCACGCCTGCCCGTCAGTGACACGACTGGGCGTCCCGATCCCAAATTCTTCCGTCTCTGGGACGACATCAAAGCCCAGTGTCACGCCTCCGAGATGATCAAGGGCAAACCCAAGCCTGAAGCCGTGTGGAAGTACGCCGAGGCGGCTTTTCAAACGCTGGCTTCCCAATGGATGGAGCGCTTTGACTATCATCGCACAGCGCAGCCCGGTCAGCAATTTGTCCCGCCGGTCATCATCGTCGTCTGCGACAACACCGACATCGCCCAGTATTTCTTCGAGAAGATCTCGGGCGAGACCGAAGACGTGATCGAAGAGAAGTCCGGCAAGAAGACCAAGATCACCAAGGTGAAGCGCTTCAACCCAGGCGGCGTCCCCTTTGAAGCACTGGCCAACACCGAGGACCAGACCGTAAGCCTGAGAATCGATAGCAAGCTCCTAGCGGAGGCAGAGACGGGAATCGGCGGCTCCAAACAAAAAGAAGCCGAACGACTTCGTCAGCTGATCGCAAATGTCGGCACACGCGGGACCGACGGTGAAAACATCCGAAGCGTGGTCTCCGTCCAGATGCTCACCGAAGGCTGGGACGCAAACAATGTCACCCAGATTCTCGGACTCCGTGCCTTTGGCTCCCAGTTGCTCTGCGAGCAGGTGGTAGGTCGTGGACTCCGCCGGATGAACTACGACTTCTTCGTCGACGACCAAGGGCGAGAGATGCTGCCCCCCGAATACGTGGACGTTTACGGCATTCCCTTCTCCGTCATCCCCTTCAAAGGCCGCCCAACGGGCGGAGAAGAACCGGAGGATCGTCCGAAGAACCACGTAAAGGCACTACCTGAACGCGAGGGATGGGAAATCCGCTTTCCCGTAGTTGAGGGTTATGTCATTGACCTCAAAGACCCCGACATCGAGTGCAATGTAGCCGAGGTCGAAGGTCTAAAGATCGAACCTCTCAAGGTCCCCACGAGTGTTTTCGTGATGCCTCAGGTGGGCGTCAGAGAGGGGCATGTCGGGTCTATGGATTTCGATACTAACGAGCATGACCGTGAAGAGTTCTACGCGGAGCACCATCTCCAGACAATCCAATTCGAAGCCGCACGGCAGATCCTCATGCGGCTGACCGATCCAATGAACGGGGAGCTTCGTCACCACTCCCGGCACCGTCTCTTCCCGCGAATCCTGAGCATCGTTGAAACCTATTGTGAGTCCCGTATCGACTGGAGCGGCCAGCCCCAGCAGGAACTTGCTCTGGAAGTGTATATGCGCCCACTCGTGGAGCGCCTTTCGGATGCGATCCGCCCCACAGACTCAGACGGGAAGGATCGGCTCCTTCCCGTGATTAACCGCTTCACGCCATGGAGTTCCTCCGCCAATGTTAATTTCACCACCGTCAGGCAGTGCTATCCCACGCAGAAGAGCCACGTGGATCAAGTGGTGCTCGACACCCAGACGTGGGAGCAGTCGATCTCCCATCAACTCGAAAGTTCAGACGACGTCTCCCACTACGTGAGGAACGATCACCTCGACTTCTCGATCCCCTACGAGTTCATGGGCGTCAGCCACAACTTCTTCCCCGACTTCATCGTTGTCCTCAAGAGCGGCGTGAATCTGGTCCTTGAAGTGAAAGGCCTCATCAATACCCAAGAAGAAGCCAAATTCGAAGCTGCGAAACGCTGGTGCCGCGCGGTCAACAATTGGGGAAAGATGGGTACCTGGGCCTTTCATGTCGCCAAAGATCCGGATCACATTGGCAAGGAGTTGAAGTTTCTAGCCGCCAATGGGCCTACGCCCTCGACGACCTCCGCCTAGGACCCAAGGAGGATTCCTTTTCCAGATCAACCCAAAGAGACGCCATGGGGCTCCGCACCGAACCGCCCCGCCCCGGCGGTTGGCAACCGCCGCTCCTTGAAGGCTCCGCCCGCCTTGCGCTGTTTTGCGGTCATTCCGTCGAATTCGCGTTGAGAAATTCAGTTCAACGCGAATGGACGCGAAGGAGATGGAATGACCGCCAAGGAGTCCACGGAGGAGGGCCCCCGCGCTCCGGGGACGGGCTTCACGCGAAAGGCGATGATGGGCATGAAGGGCATCCGCCCCCCGAGGTCAGCGCCCTCGGCTACAGGGGAGGACCGAGTTCCCGCCCCGGCGCATGGCAAGCGCCGCTGCTTCGTTTGCCCTCGCTGCGCTCGTCTCCCAGTCTCCTCCTCCGGTCCGCCCTTGTTTCCTTAAGCGATCACTTTTTTCTTCCCTAAGAAGGCCCTTTCTGCTTTAACGTCTTCGTTCCACCGAATCCAGATCATGAAGCCGAAGGCGTCTTCTGATGAAGACCGGTCGAAGGGCCGGAAACGGCGGAGCCGTTCGAAGAAGACGAGGAGTGGAGGGGCCGAGCGTAAGCGAGACAGCGTGAGCGGAGCGAGGGCAAACGTGGGGACTTGGAGTTCAGCGAATCCACGTCTTCGAGTTCGCGATCATGGAAACGATCATGCGAAGGATCACCTCCTATTCCTTGTCCTAATCTTTGCCCTAATCCTCTCCGCCTCCGCCACTCCGCCCGCAAACAATTGAGCCGAGACGCAGCTCGGCCCTACCGCTCCGCACCCACCACGTTCTCACGAACGCGGCTACAGCTCACCTCCTCACCCGCCATCTTTCACCCTCCCGATCACCCCTCCACCGCTCCGGGCTCACAGAGCCCAGCTACAGCCTCCCCCATTCCTACTCCTTGCCCTAATCCTCTCCGCCTCCGCCACCTCCGCCCGGTGATCCGTAATCAGTAGCCAGTGATCAGTAACCAGTACCCAGTGGTTCACATGAGATGAGGTTTCTCACACGCAGGCACGAAGACACAAAGGACCGAATACTGAATACTGAATACTCCCTTCCCTCCTCGCGTCTCCCCGCCCCTTCCCATTCCCAATAATTCGCGGTCATTCGCGCCCATTTGTGTTCCAAGAAATTTCCCAACGCGAATTCAGATGAATATCCGCGAATGAGCGCAAATCCCTCCCAAGGAGCGGCGTGCGTCTCGCCGCCGAACGAACGTCCCTTGAGGTGGCTACGCCGGGTGAACAGTGGTTCACATGAGATGGGGTTTCTCAAACGCAGGCACGAAGGCACGAAGGCACAAAGAACTGAATACTGATCACTGAATACTCCCTTCCCTTCCCTCAACTCCACTCCGCGCCCCAGGCTCCCCACCCGGCGGCGAGACGCACGCCGCTCCTTGGATGCTCCGCCCCCTCCTCC
>CAXBNA010000314.1:0-5401 GCA_963976915.1 uncultured Verrucomicrobiales bacterium | reverse complement strand
CGAATCGTCTCGAGGTCCTTTCGTCCCGATCGGGCCAACTCACGGCCGACTTCCGGCACATCGTCGAGATCGTTGGCCTGGGTCGCCGGGAGAACGATCTGGTCTATTGGATAGAGATCAAAAAAACTTTGGGGCGCATACCAAGGCAGGTGCGGGCGAAAGATGCCGCAGGCGAGAAAGAACGGGTGGTTCATCTCACTCGACAGAAAGCGCACGGCATAATCGGCACTCAGCCGGTCATCGTAGTCCTCCTCGGGAATGGGCAGGCTTCCCCAGTCGTTTTCGTGTCCCAATCCCATGACTCCACTGTATGGAAAACCCTTCGGATAAGGTGCTGCTGCGGACCAAGGGTAGTTGGATTTCACGCCTCGAAACCAAGGATCGTTTCGAAAGACGAGCCGGAGGAAATCGTCCCACTGGTTCGGCGGGTTGTTGCCAGCCGTATGGTGAAAAATCTTTCCAGCTCCGACGGCACGATAGCCATGGTTCCGGAAATGCTGTGGCAGAGTCACGACATCCTGAAGATTTGGATACCACCAATGTCCGTTGTCATACAGGCCGGTGGTGGAAGGTCGCAATCCCGTCATGATGGCCGCACGGGACGGAGCGCATTTCGGCGAAGGGCAATGGGCGTTGGTAAACAGAATGCCGCGACTGGCAAGGCGGTCGATATAGGGCGTGTGAACCGTTCCCTCATAGCCGCCCAGACAGTTAACCCAGTCCTTCATGTCATCGACCGCGAGAAACAGGACATTCGGAGACTCCTTCCCGAGGGCGGGGGCGGACCAAAGCACCGACAGCAGAACACATTGAAAGAGGCTTTTCATTGCGCGGGTGTCGCTCCCTTCCATCCGGTTCGGAGTTGTTGGCTCAATTTTGGAATGAGGTCTGCATGAGCCGGGCTGGTTGCGAGATTGAGCATCTCTTCCGGGTCCGATTGATGGTCGTATAGTTCGCGGGCTTTCACCGCTCCTGATTGCCAATCGAGCCACTCGACGTAGCGGTATTGCGCGGTTCGCATCGCGTAGCCCATGATGTCGCCGTGGGCTGTGTGCCGGGCGCCGACGCGGTTGCGTGGATATTGGCTGAAGACGGCGGACTTCCACGGGCGCTCCGGATTTTCCAGCAGTGGCAACAGGCTGACACCCTCGCTGCCGGACGGCGGCAGCAGGTGGCAGACTTCCGCAAGGGTGGGGTAGAGATCCACCAGTTCGACCAAGGCTGGGGAGTGGAGGCCAGGATTCGACTGCCCCGGCACGGCAAGAATCAACGGAGTGCGGGTGGACCATTCGTAGTTGTTGGCCTTGGTCCAAAGTCCTTGCTCGCCAAGATGAAACCCATGATCACCCCAGAGGCAGATCACCGTGCTCTCCGTCAAATGAAGTTCGTCCAGGCGATCCAGCAATCGCCCGACTTGAGCATCGATATAACTGACACAGGCGTAATAGCCGTGACGCAGTTCCTGTTTCTTCCCGACCGGGAGCTGCCCATTCTTGGGAATGTCGGAGTAGCCCTCGAGTTCATCCCAACTGCGCACGGCGAGCTCAGGTGCTCCTGTTGGATGTTGATCGCTCTCGGCGGCCGGGATGCTGTCCGGGTTGTAGAGGTCCCAGTAGCGCTTTGGGGCACAGAATGGCAGGTGCGGTTTACGAAAACCGGCGAGGAAGAACGGTGCCCCAACCGTCTTGAGTCGTGTGAGGGACTCGAGGGCCGCGTCACACACAACCCCGTCGATGTAGGCCGAGTCGCCGACATCAGCATTCTCAACCGACGCACGCTTTAGACCTTTGCCATTCACATTCTCAGGTTTGGCGTAGCGAAGACGCGGATCCCTCACCACATCATGAAGCGGTGACTCAGACCAGGAGGGCTCGTCTTTGGCGGGCTTTCCACTTCCGTGATAGATCTTGCCAATCGAACTCGCAAGATAGCCGTGATTCCTGAAATGCTGGGGCAGCGTCACGACCTCCGGCAAAGCCTCGCGGAAGTGAGTCGCCAAGTCCCAGACACGTGTGCTGTCTGGGCGTCGCCCCGTCATCAAGGAGGCTCGCGATGGGTTGCACACCGCCTGCTGGCAATGGGCCTGATCAAAAACCAGGCCGCGCATTGCGAAGCGATCGATATTGGGCGTGATGGCAGTTGCATCACCATAGCAGCCGAGAGCCGGACGCAGATCGTCAACAGCGATGAATAGCACATTCAGCGGCGACTGACCTGCCAGCGGAAGCGCGGGTAGGATCAAAACGATGATGGAGCAGAAACGTGTCATTCCGAAGCTTCCGGCTTCTTGCTGAAAAAGTACTCAGGATAGTTTAGCGTGATTCTGTTCTTATCGGGACCCTCCTTGGTGAAACAGGCGTTCACCTCTTGCTGCAATTGCCGAACGTTGTTGAGATCCAAGAGGGGATCATGGGTTTGCTCCCGCCAAGCCAGCAACTCACGCTGCAATCGGTGAAGATCCTCGGCGTGACGTGGATCCTCAACCAGATCCTCAAACTCGTAGGGGTCCGCTTCAAGGTCATAGAGTTCAAATTCGGCGGGTTGTCGCATGCGATGATAGGCACTGCGAACCGGGTCCGGTGTAGATGCGATCACCTCGGGCAAGGTCTCGAAGAACCTGCTCAGCGTGTAGTCAGCGCCCGGATTGATTTCACCAGGCAGGAGATTTTGAATCAACTTGAAACGCTCGTCGCGAACGGTGCGCTGGGGATAGAAGTTGTGGGGCGAATGAAGATGGAACTCCGTGAACAGGTAGCGACGCCAATTCACCTCCTCTCCTTGAAGCAACAGCGTGAGTGAGCGACCGGGGAGCTCTGGAATGGGATCCGCTCCAGCGACTTCCAAAATTGTTGGCGCGAGATCGAGAGTCGATACGAGTTCTTCACAAACTTGCTCGCGAGAGAATCGCGCGCCCCAGTTCATGATCATTGGAATCCGCAACCCGCCTTCATAAGAGGTTCGTTTTCCACGGAGCAAATCGGCCCCGTGGTCGCCGATGTAGACAATCAGTGTGTCATCGAACTTCCCGAACTGGCGCAATGCCTCCAATAAGTCGCCGACAAGCGAGTCGAGCCGGCTCATGCAGTTGTAGTAGTCCGCCGTTTGCTTCCGGAGATCTTCGGTATCGAGTCCAAAGTAGGGGAGAGGCTTGACGTCTTTCGCCGTCAGGGGTGATTTGGGCAGCCCGTTGACTTGGGGAGTGAAGGGACGATGCGCATCCGGAAAATTGACGCTGAGAAAGAACGGGACATCCGAGCTGGAAAAGAATTGCTCGGCCTGACGGGCATAGCTGTCGAGGTCTTTGCGCCCGAAATTGGCCGAAGGAATCGCTTTGAAGTCGAATGGGAAAGCGGATTCAGGATTGACGTGAAGCTTGCCAATAATGCCGGTGCGGTAACCTGCGGCTTTGAGTGACTGGACCATATTCGGAGTATCCTCGTGGTACATCCGGAACTTCCAGGTGGCCAAGCCGATCTGACCATTCTGATGCGGGTAGAGTCCTGTGAAGAAAGCGGCTCGCGACTGACTGCAACCTGCCTGTGGGACATAAGCATTTTCAAATCGGATCCCGCTTTCAGCCAAGCGATCAAGAACCGGCGTTTGGACGTAGGGATCCCCGTAGCATCCGAGTTCGGGACCGTTGTCCTCGGAGACAATCAACAGAATGTTGGGCCGCTCGGATTCCGTGGACGCACCCACAATGGCTGCGCCTAAAACAGCTGCAATCGCAATCATGCAGCATGACCTGTGTCGAAGGATCGTCATGGCTTCTTTCTCAGATCTCCGATGGGTTTGGCTTCCTCTGGCGGGAGGTGACGCCGGTGCTCGTCGAGAATGGAAGACATGTCCGGCTCGGCGGCCAGGTTGGTCCATTCATTTGGATCGCTCTCGTGATCGTAGAGTTCCTCACTGCCGTCCGCGTATCGGATGTAGCGCCAGCTCTGGGATCGAATGGCGTGGTTGCCGCAGCCGTAGGTCATGAGGGCGGGATGAGCCCAGTCGGCGTTGGGATCCTTGAGCAGAGGCACAAGGCTATGTCCGTCACAGGTCGGATCCCCAGGCAATCCAGCGAGTTCAAGCAGGGTGGGATAGACGGCGGACAAGTCGACCGGGGTGTCACACCGGCTGCCGGGAGAGGTGATGCCTGGAGCCACCACGATGAACGGAATGTGGTTGGTCTTTTCCCAGAGGGCGAATTTTTCAATGTGGTCTTTCTCGCCCAGATGAAAGCCGTGATCGGACCAGAGGACGATGATGGTTTGATCGCGACGCGGGCTTTGATCGAGGGCATCAACAACGCGCCCGATTTGGTCATCGGCGAATCGGCAGCACGCGGAGTAGGCTTCAAGGAAGCGGTCGTAGGAACCAGGAAGTCGAGCATCGAGATCCATCATGCCGTCCCAGAACCACTTCTTGTCCTTGAGCAATGCCTCGGCTCCAGACGGAAGGTCATCCAAGTCGTCAGGCTTGCGCGCGGGTTTCACGAACGCAGAATCGTCGTGATAGGAGGCGGGTGCAAAAAACGGCGAGTGCGGCTTGAAAATGCCGCAGGCAAGGAACAGGGGACGGCCATCAGGTGGGTTGCTCAACGCCTCAATGCAGTATTCGGCCGTGTTGAAATCGATGCTGTCTTTTTCATTCGGAGGCCAGACGCCCCAATCGGTATTCGGCGAGCCATATTCGGGCGCATGGTTGAGTTTTTTCACCGGATAAAGCTGAGGTCGCATGGGCTGGAAGTCATCAAAGGATGCGTCGTCGTGAAACGCACCATCGAGATGATGGTGGAAGATTTTTCCCGCACCGCGGACGAGGTATCCCGCCTTTCGAAACTGCTGCATGAGGGTGAGTCGATCCGGCAGGGCCTTGCGCCAGTCGCTCTTGTTGCCGTAGACTCCACTGGTGGTCGGCCGCAGCCCCGTCAGTGTCGAAACACGGGATGGGTTGCAGGCCGGCGAAGCGCAGTAGGCACGCGTGAAGAACGTGCCGCGCTGGGCAAGCCGCTCGAGGTTCGGCGTCATGACTGGCGAGGTGGAATCGAAGAGCGACACGCTGTCGTTCATGTCGTCCACCGCGATGAACAGCACGTCCGGCGTGGGTTCAGCCGAAGCCAAGCCAGCCGCGAGCAGAAACCCCAAGGCGTTGATAATGCTCCGTCGCATGGTTAGTTGGCGGACTTCGCGGCCAGCGCGTCGAGTTCGCTCGTCTTCACCCGCAGGCTCACGACCGAGTGTTTTTCGGGACCGGGTTGATATTTGATGTAGGTGGTAATGACGAGGGTGCCGTCGGGGAGCAGTTCGACGCCGGGGTAGCCGCAGTCGCCGACGCGTTCAGCATGGCTGTGCAATAACTTCACGCGACAGTCTCCCGGCTTGCCATTCTTGATGTCGTCGTAGCTGCCGAC
>CAXBNA010000313.1:0-5570 GCA_963976915.1 uncultured Verrucomicrobiales bacterium | reverse complement strand
CCCTCCCCATTTTCTAGTTTCCACACTTTCACTCTCTGTTCATGCGTAAGCCCTGACTTTCTTCCCACCAAACCCGAATGCCCCATGTCGAACCAACGATAAAACGGGGCGCTCACATAAAGATCTCACCCGTCACTGATGGCGGCGTCTCCACCTTGCCAGAAGGATTCAGAGCCGAATCAATGAGCAATTGAGCGTCGTCCAGAAAGGTTTCGCCAACACTGTGGAGAAAATCCACTTCATGACCGTGGCTGTGCAGGATGACCATCGTCAGATCCCCCTTCATCAAGGCAAGCACATAGACGTCATCAAATCCGAACCAAAACGTCTCCACCTCCCTCTCACCTGAGGCGAAGTGCGCCTGCGCGCCCTGGAGCGCCTCAAGCAGACGTTCTGCACGATGACCTTCGTAGGGCAGCAAGCTGACCAGCACCGAACGGCGCCACCCGAGAAAAAGACCGTTCACGCTGCCTGCGTGTTTCAAGCGCTCCATCGCCGAGCGCAAGGTGGGGGTAACTGCTTTCGTCATGTCGTGATCCGTTGATTGGGGATTGTACTATTCAGCGTCTGCCTCAGAGACTTCCGTCAGGAGGGTCGCCAAAGAATCGCGCTGTCCGATCAAGGCCCCGGCTCCCAGGTTCTCCTCGATCTCAGCGTAGTTGAGCGTGAACTGTGCCTCGCGAAGAGAGACCGACCACGGCTCCCCTAAGTTCAGGGCCTCTCCGACCTTCTGGCCAAAGTGCCGCAGCCCCTGAAAATCGGCCGCATAGTTGTCCACCACATCCTGAGGCGAATCGCTTTCGACAACCCCGCCTCGGATGAGAAACCTCTGCAAAGGAATGTGGGGGACTTCTGAAGACTTCGAGTGGCTCATGCCCTTTCCTCCCAGATTTCGCCTCGGATCACAAGCCCAAACTCGCGGGCAGAACCGCCATCCCGCCTAACCTCTGCATCTTGAATCGGAGCGGCCACAAAAAAGGAGGGCCCCGAAGAGCCCTCCTCAAAGGATCCATGACCTCCGCTGACGCCTCAGGCTTTCGGAGTGTCGGCAGTCGCTTCTGGCAGTTGCGGCTTAGCCACGTACTCGGCAGGAATCTGCCCCTTCAATGACTTGAGGAAGGTGATGATTGACTCAATCTCAGCATCCGTGAGGGTCTTGCCGACCTGATGCTCGGCCATCAGTTTCACCATCTCTGGAAGCGATTTCACCGAGCCGTCGTGAAGGTAGGGCGCTGTCTCTGTGATGTTGCGGAGGCTCGGAACCTTGAAGAAGTGCTTGTCGGCCTCCTGCTTCGTGGCTTCGAAGCGACCTTCGTCCTTCAGACCCGGCCAAGGCTTCACCAGCCCCAGCTTCTGATACATCATGCCTCCGACCGCAGGGCCGTTGTGGCAAGTCACGCAACCCGACATCGCGAAGGTCTCGAACCCCTTCTTTTCCGCATCGGTCAGAGCACTCTTGTCCCCCTTGAGGAAGGCATCCCAATTGGAGGGCGTCATCAGCTTCCGCTCGAAGGCACCCACCGCTTTCCCAAAGTTCTCGTACGTGACGGGATCTTCCTCTCCGGGAAACGCCGCCTTGAAGGCTTCGACATATCCAGGCATGGACTTGAGCACCTTCACCACAAAGTCGGCGTCCGGCATCCCCATCTCGACCGGATTCAGAACCGGCCCCTTGGCCTGTTCCTCGACGGTGGGAGCACGCCCATCCCAGAACTGCGCAATGTGGAGCGCCGCATTGAAGGTGGACGGGGAACTGCGTCCACCCAGCTTGCCCTCGTGCCCTGGAGAAAACGGAAGGTTGTCCTGCCCGTAGGCATCCAGTTTGTGGCAGGAATTGCAGGAAATTTTCTCTCCTTTGGAAATCCGGTTCTCATAGTAGAGCATCCGTCCCAAGTCCACTTTGGCATCGGTGATTTCGTTGTCCGGAGATGCAGCGACCTCTGGCAGGGGCTGAAACATCACCAGAAAGGTGTCAATCACATCGGCATGAGCCGTCGAAATCGAACAAGCTGCAAAACCGAGGGCGGTAATGAGGGAGGGGAGTTGTTTGGGCATGTCTAATTGTGTTGAAGTAACGCGTTGGTCAAACTACGCGGGTCGTGCCAAAGTCGTTGCAACGACATCCTTATTTTTCAACTCCTCATGGCCTCAACCTGCCATTATTGACAGAATCGCCCCCGCTTGCCCCTTGCCTGCCGGGAGGATTGTTCTTAACATGCCGCCATGAACCCCTCCCGACACGCCACCCTTTTCTCAGGCTTCGTCCTCGCGGCTGTGCTCTTGGTCTCTGAAACCCTGACCCCGGCACAGAACGCATCCGAGAAGGCCGCACCACGACTTTCGCCCGAGGTCATCGCCAAGCTGTCCGAGGCTCAGGAGCTTCAGGGACGCCAACGTTTTGTGGATGCACTGGCGAAGCTGGACGAAGTCGAGGCCATCGCACCGGATCTCACAGAACTGCACAACCTGCGGGGGTCCATCTTCCTGTCCCCCAGTCTTCGGGACTTTGACAAAGCCGAGTTCCACTTCAACCGCGCCAAGGAGCTTGACCCCAACGGCATCGGCCCCCGCTTCAATCTGGCCGAGCTTCTATTCGTGAAGCACGACTTCAAGGCCGCCCTTGAGGCCTTCGAGCAAATCCTCAAAGACTATCCGAAGATCCCCCTCGGCATCCGCCATTTGATCCTCTTCAAAAGCCTCATCTGTGACGTCAAGCTCGACAAGGCAGCGGAAGCCGAAGCGATCATCACCGATCACTTCACCTTCATGGACGACACTCCCGCCTACTACTACTCCAAGGCCGCACTCGCCTTCCAAGCCGACAAGGAAGATGAAGGCAAAGCTTGGATCGCCCGTGCGGAGTCCATCTTCAAGCCCCAGGAAAACGCCGCCTACAACGACACCATGATGGAAGTCCGCTGGGTCATGAACATTGGGTTGCCTCCCGTGAAAAAAGACGGGCAATAGCAAAGCCATGTGGCGGATTTCAGCGGACACCGGAGGCACCTTCACCGATTGCTTCGCGCTCGCCCCTGACGGTCGTGAGTCACGCTGCAAAGTCCTTTCCACAGGCACCCTGAGAGCGCGTCTCGAAAAAGCCCTTTCGAATTCGAGCTGGGCGGTGAGTGGGCTTCCTGATCTGGCCCCGTCCTTCCTTCGGGGATTCGAGGTCACCGCCCTGATTCCCGAGCGCACGTCGGCACTCGTTTCCGACTCGATCGGGGGACAACTAACCTTTGCGTCAGGGATGCTCGACACCCTTCCTGCGGGCACGATGATCGAGCTCAGCACCGGTGAGGAGGCGCCCGTTCTCGGTGCCCGAATCCTCACGCGCACGCCTCTCGGTGCCGACTTCCCTCCGCTGAAGCTCCGGCTCGCCACCACCCGGGCAACCAATGCGCTCCTCGAACGCAAGGGCACGCCCGTCGCACACTTCACCACCCGGGGCTTCGGCGACCTGCTTCGCATCGGCGACCAGCGCCGCCCCGATCTCTTCGCCCTTCAGCATGCGTCCCGCGCCCTCTTTTTCCAAACCGTGGTCGAGGTGGAGGAGCGACTCGATGCCACGGGCGGTCTCCTCACCGCACTGAATGAAGAGGCACTCCGAGCCGAAGCGCAAGGCGTGATCCAGTCCGGCATTCGCCACGCCGCGGTCACGCTGATGCACAGCCACATCAATCCCGCTCACGAACAACGGGTCGGGGAATTGCTGCGAGCGGCGGGGTTTGAGCACGTCACGCTCTCCAGTGACGTCGCACCCTTTGCCAAGATTCTTCCCCGTGCCCAGTCGGCCGTGGCCAATGCCTACCTCACTGGCCCCGTCAACGCCTTCGTCTCCGGCATCACCCTGTCCATGGAAAAGGCAGGCATGCCTTCCATCATGACAAGTTCTGGTGGGATGGAGTCCTGCGCCACCGTTCACCCCAAGGACCTCCTTCTCAGCGGCCCTGCCGGAGGTGCCATCGGGGCAGCCAACGCGGGTCGTCGACTCGGGTTCCCTCGCGTCCTCACGCTCGACATGGGAGGCACAAGCACCGACGTCGCCCGCATCGACGGGCGGCCCGGCTACCGCTTTTTCCAAGAGGTCGCGGGCATGCGCCTCCTGGCACCCTGCGTCGCCATCGAGACCGTCGCTGCGGGAGGGGGCTCGATCTGCCAACTGACGCATCAGGGCTTGGCCGTCGGCCCGGAAAGCGCGGGCTCGGACCCGGGTCCCGCCTGCTATGGAAAAGGCGGCCCACTCACCGTCACCGACATCAATCTCCTCCTCGGGCGCTTCGACGCAAAACTCGCTCCCATTCCCCTCGATCCAGACGCATCTCAGCGACGCTTGGACGAGCTCGTCGACGAAGTCCGCGTTCGGGAAAATCGCGATGTCACGGGCGATGAACTCCTCCGCTCCTTTCACCACCTCGCCTGCGAGCGAATGGCCGACGCCATCCGCAAAATCTCCGTTTCCGAAGGCTACGATCCCGCCGACCACGCACTCCTGGCCTTCGGAGGTGCAGGCCCGCAGCACGCCTGCGATGTGGCCGAACGTTTGGGCATGACCACCGTCCTGGCGCCGCATCACGCGGGCATCCTCAGCGCCGTCGGTCTCCACGAAGCCTTGCCTGAGCGATTCGCGGCCCGCGAAATCATCCAGCCCCTCGGCGACGCCCGACCCAAAATCCCCCAGTGGCTCAGCGAACTTGTGGATGAGGCCCGGACCGAACTCAGCCTGGATGGCGTTTTGCCCGACAGACTCGACGCACCCTCATTCCTCGCTGAAATCCGACTCAAGGGTCAGGACACACCGGTGCAGGTGCCGTTTCATCATCCGGCAGAACTTGAGCCCGCCTACCACGCTGCCCACCAGCGTCTCTTCGGCTACCCTCCCCCCTCCAACAGGACCGTCGAACTCGTCAGCCTCCGCGTGATCGTTCGGCAAAGGCCGCCTGACGACTCGTCCCGTCCCTCGCCGAGTGAGGAACCGCTGCCGGAGGCTCCGGTCGATCGACTCAACCTCATCCAAGACGCCTTCAGCACCCTCGTCGTGCCGGAGGGATGGGAAGCCCGTCACGCCCCCGGATTCGGGCACATCGTTCGCCGGGTGAACCTGCTGGAAACGACCTCCCCCTCGTCCTCAGCCGCTGGCACCCTCCTTCAGCGCGATCTCATGCGCTACCGCTTCCACAGTCTGGTCGAGGACATGGGTGCCCTGCTCTGCCGCACCGCCATCTCCACCAACATTCGCGAGCGGCTCGACTTTTCCTGCGCCTTGCTCGATCCCGACGGTCGGCTCGTCTCCAGCGCCCCGCACATTCCGGTCCACTTGGGAGCCCTTGGCGTCTGCGTGCGCGAGACCGTCCGCGCACTCCCCCTCGGCCCTGGCGATACCGCGATCACGAACCACCCCGGCTTTGGCGGCTCCCACCTCCCGGATGTCACCCTCATCACGCCGGTTCACGATGATGCCCAGACGTTGCTCGGCTACGTCGCCAATCGCGCCCACCATGCGGAGATCGGCGGACGCACCCCCGGCTCCATGCCCGCCGACGCGCGCTGCCTTGCCGAGGAAGGCGTTGTCA
>CAXBNA010000312.1:0-5572 GCA_963976915.1 uncultured Verrucomicrobiales bacterium | reverse complement strand
CGTTGATTTACCGCTCAATCCCTTGATCTATCGGCTTTCATGTCGCCTGACCCCATTCCTGACCCCATTCCCCTGGGAATACCGAACTTCAGGACTTCCTCGATTTTCAAAAAGCGAAAAAAAAGAAGGACCGCCTCACCGATAACGATTTTGGCGGAGCTGCCCACGACATGGCCAATGACTCTCTCGAAAAGCTGGTGAACGAATCTGCTGGAAAGGACATCGTCGATTTGTTTGAAGACGCGGACTCAGAAGGCCTCGGGCTCAAGCAACTCAAACAAATGCTTCAGGGCGGTGGACGAAATGGTGGGATTCAGGGCGGCTGGGACGTGCATCACATTCCCGAAAAATGGCTGTGGGATGTTCTCGAACTCACTGGCCTGATTACAAACAACCTAAGAGACAAGGTTCCCTGTATACCACTTCCTGGAATCGGTGTCGTTGGCGGCAAGAAGACTGGCTATGCAGGGAAGTTCTCAGAAATGTTCGAGGGCGATCCACCGTATCACCGCGGCACCGGTGGGTTGGCTGGTAAACTCAATGCATTGAAAGCCAAGCTTGAGATGGGCAACATAAGCCAGAAGCAGTTGCTCGAAGCGATTGTTGCTCTTTACGGAGAAGAGCCGTGCAGCAAGACACCGATGCAGAAAGTCTTCAAATTATTCATCAACAAGGTGGCAAACGCTGCAAACCGATCAGATCTAATACTGCCATGAACTTTCCCAAGACGTATACTTTTGTTGTCGTCAATGAAGCCAAGTGTTCTCATGAAGGATGCCGTCGTGACGGGGCTCTTGTGGATGATAAAACTTACGAACGGATCGTCAGCGTCACCAAGAGCTTCAAGAAAATAACTTTATATTCGAATAGTGAGTCGACTCTCTTTTCGGTATCACCTGATGACACTGCCGCGCAAATGGTCTTCGGTTTGCTGGCCGATAAAGGAATCACCCCGGCATTTCAGTATCACTTGGAAAGTAAAGACAAGTATCGCCATTTCACCGTTCACACGGGTTGGAAACCAAGTCGTCTGCAAATGTCGGAAACCAAGTATTTCCAGATTATTGCACCCAGCAGGATTACTCCAATTAGTCGTGATTTGAATGTCATCGGCCAACTCCTTGGAATAGACCCGGATCATCTAGCCCACATCTCGGCAAGCAAGGAGCAGTGGAAGCGTCCGCAGGAATTGGCGGAGTTGCGTGAGCGCCTGTTTGTGGTGAGTGACCGTTTCCGTCGGCAGGTCGAAGAAGCCGGGTTAATCGGGC
The DNA here is from genome assembly GCA_963976915.1 of uncultured Verrucomicrobiales bacterium. Taxonomy (GTDB): domain Bacteria; phylum Verrucomicrobiota; class Verrucomicrobiia; order Verrucomicrobiales; family Verrucomicrobiaceae; genus CAXBNA01. Next base: position 4,304 of record CAXBNA010000312.1, on the reverse strand, counting down.
TGAAGTTGAATGACATCACCTGGTATTATCAGGCACCGGGGCATGGCTGGAACGAGGTGGATCCCATCGATGATCCTCGGGGGCGCAAATGGATGGGAAGCAGTGTGCGCATGCCTCCCTGTTTGACACCCCGGCGTTATACCGAAGGACCGCTGGTGGGAAAGATCGTCAAAGAAAGGAAGCCCAAACACCATCACTGTTTTGACTCGGAGGGCCTGGCTCCGGCCGTTCTCCGCTTCAGCCGCGTAGGAGTCGAAAAACTCGGCGAGTTTGATGTTGCAGTTACGCGCGAATGCACTCATCAGACCAAAGAATACATGGGACCGAATGAGCCATCTGTTTTTTGTGACGCCGATTACTGGCTTCCCGACGTGATTGTCAGCCGCAGATTCAAGGACTGGTTTGCCAAGAGCGGTCTCCACGGAAGCCGCCACGTTGATTTCCGAATCGTGGAACTCGCCTGAGAAACTTGATTGAACGACAAAGGCCGCCGTCACGGCCGTGCCGGATGACTCCGTGGTATGAACCGGGTACATAGGTAACAAGATTGACCGGGAACATGGGTTACAGTTGTCGGGGCATCCTATGCCTTGGAACACCCATCGACGTTGGAGCAGAGATTGAAGTTGGTCACCCTTGCGCGCAGGGATCGCTGCGCGATTCGCGAGTTTTGCCTGGAGTTCGGCGTGAGCCGAAAGTGTGGGCACAAGGGGTTGAACGTGATGGGGCGGGAGCAGCCTCCGTGATCATGGATGCCTGCAATGTGCCACAACCCGATTCAGGTGGGCGGTCGTTAGGGGCTCCCGAGTGTGCTGTTTCTTTGCCAGGCTCGTGCCAGGCGATGTGACGCTCCCGTTACGCCTCCCCGTGGTGGTTCATGGCGGCTCCGACGAAGCCGTGGAAGAGGGGGTGGGGATGGTTGGGTTTGGAGAGGAACTCGGGGTGGAACTGGCAGGCGACGAAGTAGGGGTGATCGGGGAGCTCGATCATTTCGGCGAGTTCGCCGTCGGGTGAGGTGCCGGAGATGACGAGGCCCTTGGCTTCCATCTCGTCTTTGAATTCGGAATTGAACTCGTAGCGGTGGCGGTGACGCTCGGTGATGGTGGCGCTCTTGTACATGGCGTAGGCCTTGGTGCCGGGGACGAGGTCGGTGACCCAGGTGCCGAGGCGCATGGTGCCGCCGAGGTTGACGACTTTTTTCTGCTCCTCGAGGAGGCTGATGACGGGATGAGAGGTGCCCTTGTTGAACTCGGTGCTGTTGGCATCGTCCCAGCCGCAGACGTCGCGGGCGAACTCGATGACCGCGATCTGCATGCCGAGGCAGATGCCGAAGAAGGGGACGTTGTTTTCGCGGGCGTAGCGTGCGGCGGCGATTTTTCCCTCAGTGCCGCGGTCGCCAAAGCCACCGGGGATGAGGATGCCCTGGAGGCCTTTGAGGTAGGTTTCGGGCCCGGCTTTTTCAATGCTCTCGGCATCGACGCGGACGATCTCGACCTTGGTGTCGTGGGCGGCTCCGGCGTGGGTGAGGGCTTCGTAGATGCTCTTGTAGGCGTCCTGCAGCTCGATGTACTTTCCGACGACGCCGAGGCGGACGTGGTGGGTGGGATGGATGACGCGCTGAACAAACTGGCGCCAACGGGTGAGGTCGGGCTGGGGTGCATCGGCGATGTCGAGGATGCGGCAGACCATGTCGTCGAGCCGCTCTTCATGGAGCTTGATGGGGACTTCGTAGATGGTGTGCTTGACGTCGCGGACCTCGATGACGCCCTCGATGGGGACGTTGCAAAAGAGGGAGATTTTCTGCCGGACATCTTCTTCCAAGGGCATCTCGGTACGGCAGAGGATGATCTGGGGGCCAATCCCGATCTCGCGGAGCTTGGCGATGCTCTGCTGGGTAGGCTTGGTCTTCAGCTCTCCGGCGGCGCGGATGTAGGGGATGAGGGTGGTGTGGATGAAGAGCACGTTTCCGTGGCCGACCTCCTGACCGAACTGACGGATGGCTTCGAGGAAGGGCAGGCCCTCGATGTCGCCGACGGTGCCGCCGATCTCGGTGATGATGACGTCGCCGGGCATCTTGTGGGTGACGGCGTGGATGCGGGCCTTGATCTCGTTGGTGACGTGGGGGATGACCTGGACGGTGCTGCCCTGGTATTTCCCGGCGCGTTCTTTTTCGAGGACGGTGGAGTAGACCTGGCCGCTGGTGAGGTTGTTGAGGCGGGAGAGATTGGTGTGGGTGAAGCGCTCGTAGTGGCCGAGGTCGAGATCGGTCTCGGCTCCGTCATCGAGGACGTAGACCTCGCCGTGCTCGTACGGGTTCATCGTGCCGGGGTCGATGTTCAGGTACGGGTCAAATTTTTGCATGATGACCCGGAGTCCGCGATGCTCCAGAAGAGTGCCGAGGGAAGAGGCGGCAAGACCTTTGCCGAGTGAACTGACGACGCCGCCGGTGACGAAAATGTACTTCATGTGTGGGAGTGATTGCGCGAGGTAGGAGGAGAGATCAAGGCCGGAGATTCTGAATCAGCTTTTCGACCGCCACGGCCTGCTCCGGCGTGTCCACGCCGGGGGAGATCTCATCGGTGAGGACCATGCGGATCCGGGCACCGTTTTCGAGGGCTCGGAGCTGCTCCAGGCACTCGGTGCGCTCGAGGCGGGAGGGCGGCCAGGAGACGAATTGAAAGAGGAAGGTGCGCTGAAAGCCGTAGATGCCGAGGTGGCGGTAGTGGCGGACTCCGGCGGAGGGATCGCGGACGTAGGGGAGGGGCGAGCGGGAAAAGTAAAGAGCGTCGCCGTGGGAGTCGAAGACGACTTTGACGACATTGGGATCGTCGAGGTGGTGGTCCTCCCGTAGTGGGGCGGCGGCGGAGATCATGCGCACCTGAGGCTCGTTTTGCAGCACGAGGGCGAGCTCGTCGATCAAGGCGGGGGAGATGAGGGGCTCGTCTCCCTGAATGTTGATGATGGTCTGGTGCTGGGGGAAGGCACGGGCGACCTCGGCGATGCGGTCGGTGCCGCTGGGGTGGTCGGAGGCGGTGAGGATGGCCTTGGCTCCGAAGGACTCGGCCGCGGCCATGATGCGGTCGTCGTCGGTGGCGATGACGATTTCATCGATGTTCCGGCATTTTTGGCAGCGCTCCCAGACGTGTTGGATCAGCGGTTTTCCGGCGATGGGGTGGAGCGGCTTGCCGGGGAATCGGGTGGATCCCCAGCGGGCGGGAATGGCGGCAAGGGTGCGATGAGTCTGCGATTGAGCCAAGGAAAAGGAGTGGGTTCGGTGGAAGTGCCTCGGATCGGGAGGGGTTGCAAATGCTTTCTGTTCAGGCATTGAGCTGATTCAGCACGGCATCCAAAACGGCTCCCTGAAGGCGGGCCATCTCTTGGGCCTCGTCAGGCTCGTGGTCGTCCCACCCGGCGAGGTGCATGAGGCCGTGAATCATGTAGAGGGCCAGTTCGTGGTCGCGGGTCTGATCGTGGTCGGCGGCCTGTCGGGCAGCGGTGTCGAAGCTGATGAGAATCTCACCATGGTGGAAAGTGATGACGTCGGTGGGCGTCGGGTCATCGAGGAACTCCGCGTGGACGCGTGCAATGTCCTCGTCGGAGACCAGGGTGACCTCGATCTCGTGGAGGGACTTCAAGGGAGCGTCCTCGGAGGTCGCATGACCCAGGACATGGGGCATCGCCGTCACGGCGATCTTCTCCAGCCAATCGACGGGAAGGGAAGGGGAAGGGACTTCCTCGTGGGCGTAAACCGAGACGGAGGGCGGGGGCATGTTCGGCCGTCAAGAGGTCAGGCGGCCGAGGCCGGGCCACCCGAGGAGGAGCGTGCCTTCTTCTCCCCAGTCGAAGTTTTCGACTGCGTGGGGAATTTCTCGACGACGCCACTGGTGGTTGGAGGCTTGCCTGACATACCTCCGACGATGGTGTTGCCGGAGCGCATGTCTGACTGAGTCTGCGAAACCCCGGCGTACTTGACGCGGGTGTGCATCATGCTGAGGAGGGTCTTGCTGAAGCTGGCTTTCACCTTGGCGAGCTCGGCGATGGTGAGATCGCACTCGTCGAGCTGGTCGTCCGCCATGCGGTTTTGGACGATGTCATTGACCATCGTCTCGATGCGGGAGGCGCTGGGTTTGTCCAGGGTCCGCGAGGCACTCTCAATGGCATCGGCGAGCGAGATGATGGCGGATTCCTTGAACTGGGGGGTGGGGCCGGGGTAGCGGAAAACGTCCTCGCTGACCTGAGGGATGTCGTCCTCCTTGGCCTTCGACTCGGCGACCATGCGCTTGACCTCGACCAGAAAGCCGAGG
>CAXBNA010000311.1:0-5600 GCA_963976915.1 uncultured Verrucomicrobiales bacterium | reverse complement strand
CAGTCACCCAGTCACCCAGTCACCCAGTCACCCAGTCACCCAGTCACCCAGTCACACAGTCACACAGTCACACAGTCACACAGTCACACAGTCACACAGTCACACAGTCTGCTGTCTGCTGTCTGCTGTCTGCTGTCTGATTATCTGCTGTCCAATTCCCCATTGCCACCCGCCCGCCTCTCCCCAAACTACCCATTCCAAATCCCCTGCGTTTCTTGCGCACCTTTGCGGCCACCCTCATTTCATCCTCTCCCCTCATCCAGTCTTTCATCTTCTGTCTTCCCGTCTTCCGTCTCACCCACCATGATCACCCCTGAACCCATCGGCACCTACCTTTCAACTTGGGGCGAAGGCCCTCTCTGGCACGAAGACCGTCTCCTTTACGTCGATATCGAGAGCCACAAGATCCTCCGCTACGCCCCCAAGACCTGCACTGAGGAAACCTGGGACGTCGGCCAGCGCGTCGGCACCGTCGTGCCGCGGAAAAATGGCGACCTCGTCTGGGCAGGCGACCACGGCTTCTACTTCCTCGATCCCAATACCGGCATCAGCACCCCCATCGCCGATCCCGAGCCCGACCTCCCCGACAACCGTTTCAACGACGGCAAGTGCGATCCCGCAGGCCGACTCTGGGCCGGCTCCATCTGCCTGAAGAAGCGGCCCGATGCCGCCCTCTACTGCCTCCACACCGACCTCACCCTGGAGAAGAAATTCGGCCCCGTCACCAATTCCAACGGCATCATCTGGAATCGCGCAGGCGACACGATGTTCTACATCGACACCCCCAGCAAAAAGGTCCGCGCCTTCGACTTCGACCCCGCCACCAGCGCCATCACCCACGAGCGCACGATCTGGGATACCGCCGACGATCCCTCCTCACCCGACGGCATGACCATCGACAGCCAGGACCGCCTCTGGATCGCCTTCTGCCACGGGGCCAAAGTCGTCTGCTTCGACCCCGCCTCCCAGAAGGTCGAGGAGCAGATCGACTTCCCCTGCATCGAGACCACCGCCTGCGCCTTCGGCGGCGACGACCTCGGCGACCTCTACATCACCACCGGCATCAAGCCCGGCCTCGAAGAAAAACACGCCGGTTCCCTCTTCGTCTGCCGCCCCGGCACGACGGGCGTTCCAGCATTTGCGTTCCAAGGCTAAGTAAGTCGGACACTTCTGTCCGACTCCCACATCGATCTTTCTCCTCTGTCCTTCCGAAGCCGGACAAGAGTGTCCGGCCTACTTTTCCACCATCCACCTTCGTTCGTAACTGAACTCTCCGATCCGCAATCCCGCCTTCATGGGATTGCGCTCAACGTACGTCTGAAGTTTCTCCAACTGCTCCAAGCTCCGGACGATGTGGTCGAACGATTCATCCATCCATACGCGACCTGTGCGCCCCAAGCATTGATTGATCCGCCTGGCGCTGACTCCCTTGATGCCTTTGAGGATCTCTGAAAGGCAAGACGACGCCAAGGGTTGGATCAGAAAATGAACATGATTCGGCATGATGACCCAGTCTCCGAGGTCGTAACTCGCCCCATGATGATGCTTCATCGTGATTTCAAGGGCGCTGCGACAGACCTCATTCCGCAGCACACATTCACCCGATCCCGCATCCAGCCATTTTTCGATCCGGGTCGTAAACTCCCTTCGATACTCCATGGCCTCGTCTTCGGTCCATGGCTCTGGATGAAAGGCCATCCACGCAGACCGATCAGCCCTCCATTGTTTCAACTGCTTTTGCGGCAGAGAATCCGCCAATCGGAACGTCACGAAATAGATCGCTCCCGATTGTTCCACATGCGGCAAATGCTTCCGATGGATCGAATCAATGCCTGCCCAATCGAAAGACTCAAAGTCAGAACGTCGAACCGTCCGCATTCTCCCGGATAAGTCGAAACGCTTCCTCCGTCAAACCCCGGCGACCGGCCGGGCAAGCCAAAGTACGTCGGACACTCCTGTCCGACCCCCACGTCAATCTTTCTCCCTCGTCCTTCCAAAGCCGGACAGGAGTGTCCGGCCTACTTTTCAGGAGTCCGCGCGACAGCATTCCCCATCGGCAGGCGGCGGTTCCATCTCCGCTTGAATTCGGATCGGCAGCTTGCGCCACGCCTCAGGCACCGGCACATGAAGCGTGCCGTCGGGCGAAGGCTCGAGAATGGCGGAAATCGAACTCACGGCAGGACTCTACCCGCTCCTCACGGAAAAGGCAACGCATCCCAGCCCGCGTCCCAACCTCCCGTTCTGGCGAACGAGCCTACCCGGACGTGCTCTCGCCACAGCGATCCGCCGTCACCCTAAGCCGGAGTCGCCAGCTTCAGGCCGACCAACCCCGCGACGATGAGCCCGACGCTGATCAGCCGCAGGGCGTTCGCGGGTTCGCCGAGCAGGACAATGCCCAGGACCACGGTTCCCACCGCTCCCACGCCGACCCAGATGGCATAGGCGGTGCCGACGGGGAGTGACTTCATGGCCATGCCCAGCAGCCAGAGACTGGCCATCATCGCCAGCACGGTCCAGATGGTCGGCCACAGGCGGGTGAACCCCTCCGTGTACTTCAGACCGATCGCCCAAGCGACTTCAAACAACCCCGCGATAATCAGAATGATCCAAGCCATGTCGTATCGTGTCCCTTTCACGGATGCCAAGATCGTCCTCCATGCATCCAGAGCCCACCCTGAGGTGGCCCGACCATCGATTCAACCCTTTAACGCCTCACGGGCAAGCTCCACGTCGTCGCGAGCTCCCGATCTCATCCACCGTTCATCTCCCCTACTCCGGAGCCTTGATCTCGCGGGAAAACACACACAGCAGCGAGCCGCTACCCGCCGTGTGCTTCAAATCTTCAATGCATACCAGCTCCCATCCGTCTCGGGCCATCTTGTTGAGCACCCGATCGATGGCAGAGGTATCCGCAGATCCCTTGGCGCCTCCCCATCCTTGGTTCGTCTCGATGGAAACGGTCTTGTATTGTATCATGGTCTTGGGTGTCAAAGCGATGTCACAGCCTGCCGACAAGGCGCTACGATTTCAGGGTTGAGGGTTGAATGCTCATTCGGGGTCCGATGCGGTGCAGCCTAGCACTGGATCACCCGCATCTTGGAGATGTTCTTTCAGTTTTCTGATCTGCCGACTACCGCTGACCCCAGCCTAGCCGACACGCAAAGCGGCACCGCTCACCGCTCGAGATGACCTTCCGCCTGGAGGGCTTCCATAATCTTCAGGGCCGCAAAGGCATCGTTGGCCGCGTAAAGCAACTGCGCCGGGCGGAGATCGGCCACCGCCCAGTTGCTCGTGGTGATGGATTTCGATTTCTTGAAGCCCAGCTTCAGAATGGCCCCCATCGCTGCGCGGACGCCAATCTGTCCCCGGTAGCCCAGCTTGCGAAACACCTGATCGAGATCCAGGACGTGGTTGAGGGAGATTCCCAGCCGACGGCGAATCTGTCCGCGATCATTCTTCAATCCAAAGCCCACCTTGAGGACATCCGTGGAGGCGAGGAGATCGGCCACGACTCTCTCGCACTCCCGCCGATGCAGTTGGAAGATGAAGGCTTTGTCGCTCAGGGCGAATTGCACGACGTGCGGTCCGTCACTTTTCTGACCTGCCCGAAAGGTTGGCTTGGCTTCAGTGTCAAATCCGCCAAGACCTGCCTCGAAAAGTTCGTCGGCCGCGGCCTGACACTCGGTCCGGGTCTCGGGAATCTGGATCTGATCGAGGGAAAGTCCGGCAAAAGGGGGGAGACCCGCGGTCTCTGCCTTCGTCGGTGCCACTGGCCAACTCTTCTTCCCCGCCTTCCCACGGTCGGCCGCACCCGGACTGCCGGTCGTGGAGTTCGGTGATGACGAGGCCGGGCGACGGCCATTGCTTCGGGATTCGGCTGGATTCATTTCGTGGCAACTGGCTCGCAGCTTGGTGGACGTTTGCCCCCACTGCAAACGCTCCCGAGGAGATGGTTGAGGTTGAGACGGCCTTTCCACGCCCCACGGCCCCCGCCCGACACAAAGGGACCCTTTCGCGGCAGGCCCGATTGAAGTGGCTTTTCAAGATCTGAGCCCTGTCGAACAAGACCTCGCCGCAACCTTGGGCGACAACCTCCGCCGGAGAAGATCCAAGCCGAAAGAGAATGAATGATCGGTATCCTCAAGCCCGACCAGTTCCAGATTGATATCAGGACAATTTTTCAAGCAGTCGCAGGTTGCCCCCGTTTCCCTAAAACTGGCTTAACTCAGTGCCATTCGGGTCAGGGGAAATAATCCAAAACAAAGAGATCTGGAGCAACGTGCAACAGACTGGCAGCGTTCATCAGGAACCATTCCACCATCACTCGAAAAAGGTGTCAGCATGCTTTGCCCTTTTGTCACTTCACAATTGAGGTGCCAAGAATGGCCTTGAAACATCGCAGGCTGATACAAAAGGGCTTCACATCGAAGCCTCAAACCCTTGGGCAGCACCTCAAATCGAGAAGGCTCGTTCTGAACATGACACAATCGGAAACTGCAACTCGCTTGAACACCATCAGGGAGCAATATGAGCGCTGGGAGCGTGATGAAGTCACACCCATCACGTCCTTTTGGCCCCGGCTGATCCGCTTCTTGGGGCACTATCCGGGCTCGCCTAAATGTCCCGCAGATTGGATTCTTCAGGCTCGCCGGACGCTCGGCCTCAGCCAGTACGATTTTGGCCGAAGAATCCATGCTATTGCAAGGGATGTTCGAAAATGGGAACATGGCAAAACAACTCCGCCCACAACTACTTTGGCAGTTATTAAGATGATCGCCACTCCCAGTGAGATGCCTTCGAAAGTCCGAAGCAAAATGGAGGAGCAGTGATCGCAGTACAAGTCAGTGTTCCGCCAATTCAGAACAAGGACATCCCGTTCATGGAATCACTATTCGTCCAGATTGGTTCTTGCCCGACGTGGGACGATCTGATAAACCCTAACCACTGTGGCGGCCTCAGTCCCATCTCAGATCGCGGATCGTGCTCGACTTATGGCGACGGTTGTGGGTTGCTGCACCGGAATGTTGCCGATAGTGTTTGTCGGCTCCATTGACGCCCCCCCACTCGGCATCCGGCCCGCGCTCTGGCAACTCCTGATCGCCCTTATTTTGGCGGTTTTTGCCGGTGCCGTTACTGGTATCCTTGGCCGTTCTGACCTTCACTCAAGACAATTCGCCTCAGGCATCGGAAGCAGACTCGGCATGCGCGCAGGATGGATGTGCGCGCTTGTCGCTGGAGCCATTATCACGTCCATGACAGCAGCGAATAGCGAACCAAGCGGTTGCATCGTTCCTACTTCTCGACCCAAAACCATGGATCGCCGCAGCGGTGAGCCTCGCCACCCTGCTTCCAGCGACCTTGTGTGGGTTCGTCGGCGGTGGATTGGGAGCACGAACAGTCGCAAACGACCTTCCGTCCCCGGCTCCAATTCAAGACGCCAATCGCCTTCCTTGGCTTCGATGGGCTACCTGGGGTATCGTTGTTGTGTCTATCGGTGGAATGGCGTCCCCACTCTATCTGCAGCCTGCCGTCGACCCACCGATCCGCACTGCGCCAGAGCCTCTCTCGAAGCCACTTCCTTCATCACCCCAAAAGCCTCC